>CALFBF010000030.1 GCA_937949965.1 uncultured Roseibacillus sp. | reverse complement strand
CTTTGGTTCTTTGCCTGCTCCTTCCTCGCCCTCCTCTTCTTCTCCAAGATCTTCTGGAAAAATAAGCAACGTTGCGGGCACGAAGAGCACCTCATGGGTGTCGCGGCGGAGAACGAGGCTTGGCGGCGGAAGCTGGAGAATACGGAATTCATCCCCCCTCCTCCCTCAGGGCCGCCACCGCCTAAAGTAGGCTCAATCTCCTCCAAAAAAAGAACGACAAGTCACTCTCACCCCCAAAAAAAAGACTCAAAACGGACATAATTTTCTCTTTTTTATTTATTTAAGTCTTCTTAATCTTTCGCCGTCACAATGCTTGATACGACGAATTCCCCCAATCGCCGTCGCTGGTTAGGATCAGCAGCTCTCCTCACCGCAGGGGCGGCACTAGCCTCTCGCTCTCTCTTCAAAGGCTCATCCTCGGAGTCCATTCCTGAGCTCAGCGCGGCATCTTTTGTGAGCGAACCTTCCGACGATTTACTAATCACAGAAATCCCCTCCCACCCCGAGCCAGCGCCCGAAACACCTCCCCCTATAACCGCAGACGACACCCTGACCTACGAAGAATTTCTCTCTCGCTTTGATCTCCGTCACATCAAGCCGAGTGAAATCATCAGACCGCATCTGCAAACCACTCGCGGCTACACCAACTCCCTCCCCCCGGTAGAGCTCTGGCCCGCGATGCCCACTTCTCTCTTCGTAGCAGACGAGATCCGCGAACGACTCGGTCGCCCGCTCAAATTAATCACCTCTGCCTACCGCAACCCCGAGTATAACAAAGCCTGCGGAGGAGCGACCTTCTCTTGGCACACCAAGAACTGTGCCCTAGACCTCGTCTACGAAGCCAACCCACACGAAGTGGCAGCAGTTGCGAGGAAACTCCGCGATGAAGGATTCTTCAAAGGAGGAATCGGTATTTACCACTCCTTCGTCCACATCGACACCCGCGGCCACAACGCCACTTGGCAGGCGTAAATCTCGTGATCTACTCAAAATCTCATACCCATCGGCTGCGCGCGTAATAGCAAAATGAATCTTTCTTCCTTCTAATCAAACGAAGGGCTTTCTTACTGTTGCTCGGCCTTCAAAATTTAAGGGAGCCTCCGACAACCTGCTTTCATGAAAAAATTTGGGAGTACTTTCTTGGAATGAGCTTATCGGAGGGTGCCCTTAACTTAAAATTAACAACTTTTTTATTGAAATCATCCGAATCGAATTCATTGTAGTTACAAATGAATCATTCCGTCCGTGACTATCGATCTTTATTATCGTTTATTCTTTTCTCATCGGTAATTTCCTCACCTGCTTTTGAGATCACTTCGTTCCAAGTTAGCGAGACAGAAACTACTATCGAATGGGAAGGCGGCAATCCCCCCTATCAGCTAGAAACCTCGAGCGATCTCGATAATTGGACCGAGTTTGGAACTGAGCAAACGGCTACCAGCGTGACGATCCCTACTCGCCTTGGCGAAAGCCTGTTCTTCCGCGTCGTCTATCAGATAGAAGAACCGCCAACTCTTCCCTTCGAACTGACAAGCGGGACTTTTGAAGTACCCCAATTCTCTAGGACCTCCGACGCCACTTATCACACCGCAAGGGCTGCGTCCGGAACACTCCCGGCAACGCTTCCTGATACGGTAGGTCGACAGCTCGTTATTGAATTATTTGATGTCGATAACCCCACCGTGAGGTGCACCTTTGACCATCCACTAGGAGGTTGCACCACGATTGATTGGGACGATTTTCAAGAGTCCGCGAATGTGCCCCCTAGTGGTTATTTCGACAACAGCTTCACCACGACAATGGCGGGGACAGAAAGAAAGCTATTTCTCCGAAGAGATCTGAGTCTATCACTTGTCAATAATTCCCATCCCATTGAATGACTGCACACCGGAATCAACGGCGTGTCCGTTGACCACCCAGTTTGGTCTTATACCATCCCTGATTCTCTAACCGCAGGTGCTGATTTCTCCTTTCGAGTTGTTCTTTCCAATTTTACGGTTCCCTCTTCCACAGTTGGTTACCGGATTCTTCTAACCGAGTAGCCGAAAGAAGAGATTGATTAAGAAAATAATCTCTTCCGAGTCTTCCCTGCTAGAAAGAGGCTGCAGTGCCTCCAGCAGACTGAACAAGTATAACCAGCCCTTTACTTGACAGTCTGTTTCTTGGAATAATTTTTTCGGAAACAAAAAGCGCCTTCCCAGGCGGTTCTCTGTTACGAAAAAATGAAAAAGAATACTCTCATCCTAGTTCCTTTGGCTGCGTTAGCCGTGGCGGCGGTATCTGGCTATCTGATTGCTCAAGAGGGCGACAAGGCGACTCCTCCTCCGCTTGTTATTAAGACCGACAACAAGGCTATTGAAAGGGTCGGCGGGGTGCAGGCCACGAGTTATGCCCCGATGCTGGCGCAAGCGCGGAAGTCGGTGGTTTCGGTCTATACCTCCGAGGTCGTTCGCTATGCACGTCGCAGTGGGTCTCATCAGGATCAAATCTTACGCCAGCTCTTCGGGATTCGCCCACCGAGTAGACAGGGTGGCGAAGAACAAATCCAAGAACGGGAGGTCCCGCAAGGAGTTGGCTCAGGGGTCATCATCAGCGCCGATGGCTACATCTTGACTAACAATCACGTCGTGCAAGACCAACGCGGAGGAGACGCAGATCGGATTCTGGTCCGGCTCAGTGACGACACCGAGTTGGAAGCCACGCTCATCGGGCGCGATCCGCAGACTGATATCGCGGTGATCAAGGTCGAGAGTGGAGACCTTACTCTATCCCCTCTCACCGTTGCTGATAGTGACGAGATTATGGTGGGTGACATCGTCTTTGCGATCGGCAACCCACTCGGTGTAGGCCTGACTGTAACCTCAGGGATCATCTCTGCTACTGGGCGTTCGATAGGAATCTATGGCCAAGATGGATACGAAGACTTCATCCAAACAGATGCTGCCATTAACCAAGGAAACTCGGGGGGTGCTTTAGTTGATATCCAAGGACGCCTCATCGGAGTCAATTCTGCGATTGCATCGACTTCAGGGGGATCGATTGGTCTCGGGTTTGCTATCCCCTCCGATCTCGCTATCCAAGTCGCCACTCAATTAACCCAATCAGGGGAAGTGCGTCGCGGGCTCATCGGCATCCGGATGAACAAACTTGATCCAAGCGTGGCAGAAGCAATGGGTGTTGCAGGTGTGAAAGGGGTGCTCATCGAAGAAGTCGTCGAAGGCTTCCCTGCCAAGGAGGCTGGTCTGAACCGTGGCGACATCATTACGCGTATTAATGATCGCAAGGTGGATAATCCAGACGACATTCGATTGGAAGTCTCCACTACCACTCCGGGTGATAGCGTAGAAATAGAAGTCCGACGGGGTGATGAAAAATTAAGCTTCGAGGTCACAGTTGCTGATCCAGAGGGCAAGCTCCTCGCGAGTAGTGAATTCGTGCCTGGGATCGCGGCAACCATGACCAGCATCAAAGAGAGAGAAAGCTACGATTTACCTAGTAATATCGGTGGACTTGTCGTTACAACTGCTAATCCAGAGTCTCCTTTTGCTCACCACCTCCAACCCGGGACAGTGATTTTAGAGATTAACAACCAACGGGTGAAATCTCTCAAGCAAGCGAAAGCACTCCTACGTGAGGATCAGAAAAACTTACTCTATGTTTACGCTAACGGTCGCTCGACTTACTTTGCTCTCGTCCTAGAGAGTGAGTGACTATGAATATGAGTCATGGGAAGAGGGATACAAATTTGGAGAAGAAAAAACCCTCTTAAAACGAATTGGCATCCCTCCCGCTAGGTGGGTAGGCGACGACCAATGAAAATTAACCACCTACACATTCCTTATGCGCTGTCTTTTGGCCTGCTAGTCAACACTTACGCCGGTGAAGAAAGCCTTCCCTTTGTCCCCGAAGTCGATGTTGCTCCGGCACCTGCGGGAGAGCCGGACGCTTTCGAATGGCTTACCCTTTCTGCTGATATCCGAACTCGTTATGAATTTCGTTCACAAGACGGTTTAGAAGACGCCAACGCCCTTACCGCACGGGCTCGTCTCGGTCTGAACATTGGAGATTTCAACGGATTTTCTGCTTTTGCTGAGCTCGAAGCGACTACTGCACTGGTAGACGATTTTGACGCAGGACCAGGAAATACGACCCCCAATAGTCCCGGTCAAACAGCTATTGCAGACCCCGAAAATGCGGAACTAAACCAAGCTTATCTCCAATACAAACAAGACGGTTTCCTCCTAAGGGTCGGTCGTCAACGTATCATTCGCAACGACGCCTTTCATATCGGAAATGTCGGATGGCGACAGAATGAGCAGACTTTCGATGCCGCTCAAATTGCCTACTCCAATGATGATTTCTCCCTTTCTTACGTCTACTCCGATGCGGCACGTCGTATCTTTGGAGACCGCGCAGGTGGTGCCGCCGAAGAGTTTAGTGGAGACTTTCATTTCTTCGATGCTTCCTACAACGCCTCTTTTGGTAAAGTGGGAGGTTATGCCTATCTGATTGATGTCGATAACTTCGGTGACATTGGTCGTGCTAATACCTTTGGTGCCTTCGCTAATATTGGTGACCTCTTCCTAGAATTCGCTTATCAGGAAGGCGACAATAACTTTGACCCCGATTATGATGCTTTGTTGGCAAGAGGTAAATATACGGTCAAAACCGACGCAGGCAACTTTACAGCAGGAATTGACTGGACTCAGCAAGGCTACATCACCCCTTTCCAAACCGCACACGCCTTCTTTGGATTCGCCGATGGCTTCTTAGCGCAGCAGATTGGACTGAATCAAAACAATGGTTTCGATGGCATCTTCGATGCTTATCTTAAGTATGCAAAATCAGGATTACCCGGTGGACTCACCTTTAAAGCCGACCTCCATTACTTTGCTTCTGAAGACCTTGATACTACCTACGGTTACGAAGTTGATGCGGTCCTCGTTAAGAAATTTAACGATAACCTCACGGGCCTAGTGAAGGCCGCCTTCTTCTTTGGGGAAGATGAGTTCCCAGATATTCAACAAGTTACCGTCGACTTAGGATATAAGTTCTAGCGTTCTCGTAATTTCCTTTTTCTTCCCATCAAAAAAACCGTGCTACCGTTCCAGTAGGCGGTTTTTTTGTGAAGAGGTTTTTAGAGTTCGGGCGGTGACTTCACAAACTCCCATAAAAGTATCTTCAACCAAAGAGAGCTTCTTACTATCGTGATAGAAGACTCCCCATTCCCGAGCGAGGGGTTCCTTGCTAATCTTGACCCGGACCAGTTGGCCTTTCTCCAACTCTGATTGCGCGACCCAAGGAGAAAGAATTCCCACTCCGATACCGAGGCGAGCCATTTCTTTGAGCGCACCCATGGAGCCTAGGTTCAGGGTCGTTCTCAACTTCATTCCAAGCCCTTCAAAGTGGTTCCGAATCAAGCGGTAAGTCTCGCTTCTCTTGGCGTAGATCAGGTAAGACTCTGAAGCCAATTCCTCTAAGGGAATCTCTTCTTTTTGAGCCCAAGGATGTTGAGCTGAAACAACGAAGACTAATTCATCTTCAAAAATAGTATCAAAGCGGGCCCAGTTGGGCACGCGGCCACCAAGACCTAATACGAGATCTAGTTGCGCCTCTTCCAACCTATTCATCAGTTCTGCAGTATCTCCTGATTCGATATGAATTTCGCAACGGGGAAAGCAGTCCTTAAACTCGCGAAGAACAGTAGGAAGAAGGTACTCGCAGAGAGTATGGGTCGCTCCGATCCGGATTCGCCCCTGCCCCCAACGCTTGAGGGCTTCAATCTCCTGAGTCGCTTGTTCTAATTCCGTGATTACGGAACGACAGCGTCTGAGGAAGACAACCCCGTCTTGGGTGAGCGCAATTTTCTTCCCGGAGCGTTCGACAAGCGGCACTTCTAGCTGCTGTTCGAGGCTTCGGATCGAATGGCTGACGGCGGATTGAGTCAAAAAGAGACTCTCCGCTGCTCGCGTAAAACTTTGAGTATCAGCGAGAGCAACGAAGGCCCGCACTTGTCGTAAATCTGGTAACTCGTGATGCATGAATCGTCCTCATCTTAATTGGGACGTTTTCACATAGCACCAATCATGCCATTTGGCGGTACTGGCACGGAGTTGGCTTTACCTCCCGTATGGTGACCCCGAACCGAGAGGAGCAAACTGTTCCCCAACGCCCCCCCATTCGCTTAGGGTATGTTCCCTTAATCGATTGCGCTCCCATCGTGGTCGCTCGCGAGAAAAACCTCTTTGCAGCCCGGGGACTCGAAGTCGAAACTCATCAACAACCCGGTTGGGCCACCATTCGCGAAAAACTGGTTCACGCCGAACTCGATGCCGCGCAATGCCTCGGTCCCTTGGCCCTAGCCATTCATCACGGGATTGGAACGCTTTCTAAGGAGATGGTCGTTCCACTCGTGCTCAGCGCAAATGGTAACGGGCTCACCCTCTCTAATAAAATCCCGCGCGAGGTCTTCACCCAACCCGGCGGCTTTCTCTCCTTCCTAGAGAGTCATTACAGCAAAGAGAAACCACTGACCCTGGCCTCGGTCCATCCTTGCTCCTCTCATCACGCTCTATTGCAGCTTTGGCTCAAGCAGAACAAGATCTCGAACCACCCTTTCCTAGAGCTCATTTCCGTTCCTCCTGAGACCATGGTGCGCAATCTCCGACATGGGCATATTGATGGCTTCTGTGTGGGAGAACCTTGGAACTCCGTCGCCATTACTTCCGAGATTGGTTGGTGTGCCTCGAACTCCGTCGAACTCTCGAATGGACACCCCGAGAAAGTGCTCTGTACAACCCTCACCTTCGCTCAAGACCGTAGTAAAGAATTACAAAAGCTCACCGAAACGCTGTTAGAAGCTTGTCAATTTTGTCAAAACAAAGCGAATCACCCAGAAATCATCTCCTTGCTCCAAAAGGAACCTGGGCTCGATCAACTCGGCGAAGCCCTTCCTAACAGTCTATCGGGAGGACTCTCTACCGAGACCACGAGCAAGTCGGAAAACTATCTCGACTTTCACCTCTTCTATCATCCCGAGGTCAATGCCCCGAGTAGCAGGACCGCTTCTTGGCTCCGTGATGGCGTCCGTCTCTCCGGACTCCTCAGTAAAGGGCAACAGCTTGCTAAAGACAATATCTTCCGCATGGACCTCTTCGAAGAAGCCCACCAACAACTCTCGCCCTGCTAATTGGCAGGCAAATAGAAAACTAACAAACCAATGAATATAAAACACCTCAACCCAGCGATTCTAGCAGCATCCCTCGTGCCCCTGTGGGCGGAACCACTCGATGTCGAAAAGGACGAACTCAAGTTCGGCTTCATCAAGCTCACCGACTGCGCCCCTATCGTGATCGCAAAGGAAAAGGGATTCTTCGAAGAAGAAGGTCTTCAAGTCGAAGTCATTGCGCAGCCAAACTGGAAACAGCTCCTCGACAACGTTATCACTGGCGAGCTCGATGGCGCGCATATGCTCTCAGGTCAACCCATTGCCGCCACTATCGGCTTCGGGACCGAAGAACATATCGTTACCTCCTACACCCTCGATCTCAACGGCAACGGCATCACGGTCTCCAATGACATCTGGGAGCAGATGCAGGAAAATGACGACAAGCTGGACAGCCCGACTCCTCCCCATCCCATTACGGCAGACTCGTTAAAGCCTATCGTAGACGAAGCGAAGGAAGACGGGAAAAAACTCCCCATGGGAATGGTCTTCCCGGTCTCCACTCACAACTACGAGATTCGTTACTGGTTGGCCGCGGCAGGCATTCACCCCGGAATGTATACCTCCACTGACCTTAAGGGATTCACCGATGGCGACATTGAACTCTCTACTACTCCTCCCCCCCAAATGCCGGCCACTTTGGAGTCCGGTAAGAACGTCGCCTACTGCGTCGGTGAGCCCTGGAATCAACAAGCCGTTTCCAAGGGAATCGGAGTCCCCGTGGTCACCAACTACGACATCTGGAAGAATAATCCTGAAAAAGTCTTCGGAGTCACCAAGAGCTGGGCCGACGCCAATCCGAATACTCACATTGCCGTGACCAAAGCCCTTATCAAAGCAGGTAAGTGGCTCGATGCGGAAGAAAACGGAATCCTCGTCAACCGTGAGGAAGCCTGCCGCATCCTCTCCCAACCCAACTACGTGGGAGCCGACTTCGACGTCATTAAGAACTCCATGACCGGATACTTCTTCTTCCAGAAGACCGACAAACGCGAGTTGCCAGACTTCAATGTCTTCTTTAATTACAAGGCGAGCTACCCCTACTACTCCGACGGAGTTTGGTTCCTGACCCAAATGCGTCGTTGGGGTCAAATCACGGAGGCCAAGCCAGCCTCTTGGTACCACGAAACGGCAGCCAAGGTCTATCTGCCTGAAGTCTACATGGCAGCCGCCGCTTCCCTCATCGAGGAAGGCGCTCTTACTGCTGATGAAGTGCCGTCAGAAGATTTCGACGGTTATAAAGAAGCGACCGCCGACTTCATTGATGGCATCGCATACGACGGTAAGAAGCCGATCGAATACCTCAATGCACATAAGATTGGAAACAAAGACCCCGAGTCTCTCGCCAATCAATAAGGCTCTTTAGTCGCTGGTAGAAGAGGGTCGCTTGAGCACATCTCAAGCGGCCTTTTTTGTTTAAAAATCCCTTTCCTCTTTTTCTTTACCATTTAGTCAAAAAAGATTTTACATTCCGTTCACTGCGGGTATGGTCTTTTCCATGGGACGAACCTCTACAGCTCCTCTTCAACTTCAAGAAGCACTGATCGGCCTCATTTGGTCGCAATGTTACTCGAACGTAACAATCGATGCTATCTGCGAAAAAGCGGCCGTTAAGAAAGGTTCTTTTTACTACTTTTATAAGTCCAAAACAGACCTCGCAGTCGATGCCTTCGAACATCATTGGAATCAGGAAATCCGGCCCCAACTCGATCAAAAATTCTCTGCAAGCAAGACGCCTAAAGAGCGTTTAGAAACTTTCCTTTCCGACGAAATCACCTTTGCCGTCGAACAACAGGAGAAAGAAGGTAAAATCCTAGGATGCCCTTTTTGTAACGTAGCTCAGGAGATTTCTACTCTTGAGCCCGAACTCGCCGCCGCGATTAACCGCCACCTCGATCGCTTTCGCAGCTACCTTTCCTCCGCTCTCCGTGACGCGATCGCGCAAAATCTCACCAACATCACCGACCCAGACGAGACCGCGCTCGCGCTCTACAACCTTTTGCATGGCAGCTTCGCGCAAGCTCGTATCCAAAACAAACTCACGCCCCTACAAGGTCTTCCTGAAAGCGTGAGCCGACTCACGGGGTTACAACTCGAGATTTCTTTGCCCGTGTTCCAGAGCTGAAAAATTTTTAGCCTCAACTTGACTAACTAGTCATCTATTAAACTTCACTTGCACCACAACATTATGTCTCAGTCCGACCCTGCCATCGAAGAAGCGCTCCCGAGTAAGAGTATGCTCCCGGCCTCCCTCATCCGTCTCCTCATCCCCGCTCTTCTCTTGGGGATCGGAGTCTGGTTCAGCTTACAAGCACTTCGCAAAAACGAAACTGCAGTCAGCGCTCCCCCTCCTCCCTCGAATCAAGGTCCACCTCCCAGCAAAGTCGTCGTCGCTCCCGTGCAATGGACAAGAATACAAAACACTCATCGAATCGTTGGTTCGCTCAGGGCAGCGCAACGAGCAGAAGTCGCCGCTCGCGAGGAAGGAGCAGTGATCGAAGTCTTGGCGAATGAGGGAGATACCGTCTCACGACATGATATTCTCGTCCGACTTGACCCACAACGCATCGAAGCCCAACTAGCACAAGCGCAAGCCAATCTGACCGCTGCCCGCTCCACGATCACGCAACGGGAGGCGGAACGAGAGCGCAACGCCACCGACCTTGCGGTGAAGAAAAAGCTCTTCCAATCCGAGGCCATCTCGGAGTCCGAATTCCTCGATGCTGAACGCACCGCCAAAGTCACCCTCTCTCAGGAAAAGGCAGCGCGCGATGCCGTCTCGGCAGCAGCGGCGGCGCTCAAACTACTAGAGATTCGTAAGAACGACCTCGTGATTCGCGCTCCCTTTGACGCTAGCATTGCCACTCGCCATACCGAACCGGGAGAATGGCTACGCCCTGGTGAACCAGCGATGACCCTCGTATCTACCGGAAAGTTAGAAGCTTGGTTACAAGTGCCCGAACGGTATGCCACCAACCTCTCCTCAGGCACAATAGAAATCGAGATTGGCGGACGCACTTTCCCAGCTCACAACCTCCGCCCAGTACCAGAAGCAGATCCCAGCAGCAGAGTGGTTACTCTCATTGCAGACATTGCAAATCCCGAGAGTGGTTTAGTCCCGGGGCTCTCTGTGACCGCTGACGTTCCGGTCTCAGACGACACTCCTCGCCTCAGCGTTCCCGCAGACGCGGTCGTGACCACCTTCGCCGGCCCGGCAGTCTTTCGCGCTCTTTCCTCTGACGAAGGCCTTCCTATTGCAGAGCGCATTCCCGTCGAAATCCTCTTTCAGCGGGGCGGCCTCGTTTTTCTAAAGTCTCCCGAACTCAGTGAAAACGATGTCGTCGTCATTGAGGGGAACGAACGCCTCTTTCCGCAAACGCCACTCCTCTTCGAACCACCACAACCGACCGCAGAACAATCTGCAATCATGAGCACCCCACCAGTCGCTCAGACTCGCTAACAATGGCTCCACAACCAACGCACCTAAAATCATGAAAAGCATTATCGAGTCCGCCATTAGACAACCCATCACGGTCGCGGTCGCCGTGATCCTCGCTACTTTCGCAGGTATTCTCGCGATTGCGCTCGTTCCAGTTCGCATGACCCCCGAAGTCTCCTCCGTCGTCGTGTCGGTAGTGACCAATTGGGAGTCAGCTTCCGCAGAAGAAATCGAATCCGATATCGTCGAGGAACAAGAGAAAGTGCTCGGAGAAGCAACTGGTCTCATCGCCATCACTTCTACCTCCGCGGCAGGACAAGGCTCGATCCGATTAGAATTCGAGACCGGCACCGACATTGAAAAAGCAACTGCGGAAGTGCTGCAAAAGCTGGACGAAGTCCCCGGCTATCCCGATGGCGTGCTGCAGCCGGTGGTAGAACCCGTCGATATCGAATCCGTCGACTACATCGCCTGGATTGGCCTTTCCTCATCCGACCCTGATTTCCCCGCCGAGACGCTCTCTGACCTCATGGAGCGCCGGATCAAACCTCGCTTTGAGCGAATCGAGGGCATTTCCCAAGTCGGTATTCGCGGTGCAGTGCAATCCGAGCTTCACATCAAAATCGATCCGGAAGCACTTGCGCAACGAGGAATCACCTACTCAACCCTACGTAGCACAGTGCAGAGTGCGAATGCCAACTTCTCCGGTGGTCGTATTGCGGATGGTAAGCGGGACTTACGTTTACGTGCCACCGGGCGCTTCGATAATATTGCTGCCATTCAGGAAACAGTCTTACGCCGAGATGCTAACGGTACCGTATACCTAGGAGATGTCGCGGAGGTCGAACTCGCCTATAAAGAACCCACCTCCTGGGTGAGAGCACGTGGACACCGCATGCCTTTTTTCAACTTCCAACTCCAGCGAGGTGCTAACCAGTTAGAAACAATGGATGCCCTCAAGGCTGAAATCGTAGCCCTTAATGAAGACCTTCTTCCTGCCCATGCGGCGAATCTCGGGCTCGATGGCACCTTAGAATTGGTGCAAACTTACGACTCCAC
>CALFBF010000029.1 GCA_937949965.1 uncultured Roseibacillus sp. | reverse complement strand
CTGTTAGGATGCAGAATAGATTTTGAGGTCATCAACGAGAGCTTCCCGAGGGACAGAGAGGCGAAGAAGGCCTTTTTCCGGGTGAGCGATGCCTGGTGAGGAGAAGCTACCGACTTTACGTTTGTTCAAGGTCACGGTTATTTCATCACCTTCGATTTTGATTACGATGGCGTGCCATTTGTCGTTTTTAATTTTTGCGGGGAAGCGCTTAGTTTTGTCTTTCAGTGTATTTTCGATCTCTGGGGGGAGGCTGCCAGCCTTACGCATCTCTCTGATTTCCTTCTTCATGATCCCCGTTTTAAGATCAGTGATAGTGACGCTACTATTGGTGAGCACGACCCTGAAGAGATGGCCAGCGTGAACTCCTTTATAAGTCATGTCCGCAAAGTTGAAGCCTAACTGATCGTCAGCGTGCTCAAGATTGAAACGTGCTTCGACAATCCCGTTTTCGAATCCTGCTTCGTGTCTGACCGATACCGCGTGGTCTGCGACTTCGTGCATGTAGATGTGGAGGTGACCGTCTCGGAGGTCAACTTGCTTGTTTCCTTGGGCCCGATTGGCGCTCTCGGTGGTCCAACCTTCTCCGATTTCCTCTGTTTCTTCTTGAGATTCATTGCGTTCAAAGTCGTCAGCAAAGAGGAGTTTAGGCTCTTTCGCAGAGAGAGAACATGAGATGAGAGTTGTTAAAAAAACGGCTTTTGTGATCATTAGATTACTGGGGATAGAGAATTGAGTCCTCGTTGCAAGCTTGTTTTTCCTTCCGGGTAAAAGGGAGCGAAAGGATTGTCAGGGCTACTATGACAAGTCCTAAGACACTCAAAATATACCAAGGATGAGGTCCAAGGTGATCGTAAAGTGAAGGATTCGCGGGTTTATGAATAACGAAGGCGTAGTTGGTACCGAGGAAGGAATTTACGGTATAGATGACGAGCAGGTAACCGCAGATGATGAAAAAGACCCGACTGGTGGTCTTGAGTAGGGGGCGACGAGGGCGCCATCCGAGAGCGAGTGGTAAGTAGAGTGCGGCAATGACTACAAAGAGATGAAGTTGGAAGAAGGCAAAGTAGGTGGGGTGGGGAAAATCGCTATGCAGATTAGGTGTGATGAGTCCTTGCAATGTGCCACCGAGACCGAGGTAATAAGTGAGTTCACAGAAGAGGGGTTTGCGAGTGATGAGAGCTACCGTGGCGATTAGAGAGGTCAGATCGCAGAGATGGAGAGGTAGGAGGTAATTGAGATCTGAGGTTCGTCCGGAAAAGAAGTGGGAGCCCGAGGTGTGAAAGACCGAGAGGACGTTTGCGAGCAAGATGAAGACGAAAAAGCCCTTCGCTAGGCGAGAGCCAGGTGCCCGCCGTTGGGTGGACACCGCGAGGGATAGAATAAGTAACCCGAATACGAGCGCGGCATAGTGGCTGGGACTGCCGCCATGGAAGCGGGCGGTGGCGAGCATGGCGGTTATCTCCATAGGTAAAGAAGGATGCCGTTCGGTGGTGCTTCCGTCAAAGCTTCTCCGTAATTTGCACTTGGAGGGTAGGCAGAATGGGTCCACGTTTTTGCCATGGAAGACACTCTGGGCCGACCCTTAAGGGATTTGCGGATTTCAGTCACCGATCGCTGCAATTTTCGCTGCCGATACTGCATGCCAGTAGAGGTGTTTGGTCCTGGCTATCAGTTTTTAGACCGGGAGGAAGTTCTTACTTTTGAGGAAATTGTTCGCGTGACGAAGGCGGCGACCCAGCTCGGGGTGCGAAAGGTCCGTCTCACGGGAGGGGAGCCTCTTCTCCGACGTGGGATCAAGGATTTAGTGGCCCAACTGTCTCGTCTCTCAGGGGTGGAGGATTTGGCTTTGACGACGAACGGGTTGCTTCTCGCACGGCACGCTCAGGCGCTTAAGGAGGCTGGCCTCGATCGGGTAACAGTGAGTCTTGATGCGCTTGATGGCGAAGTATTTGCGCAAATGAATGGCGTAGGAGCTAAGGTTGAACGTGTTGTAGCTGGAGTCGAAACCGCCCTTGCGCAAGGTCTCCCGGTGAAGGTCAATGCCGTGATCCAGCGAGGAGTCAACGAGCAGGAAATCCTTCCCTTAGTTCGATGGGGTCGAGATCTGGGGGTGACCGTTCGCTTTATCGAATACATGGATGTGGGGGAGACCAATGGGTGGAAGATGGGAGAGGTGGTGACCGCTAAGGAAATCGTCGAGATCGTCGGGAATGAATTTCCACTCGAATCGGTTACTCCCGGTTACCGTGGGGAAGTGGCAGGGCGTTGGCAGTTTCAGGATGGTCTCGGAGAGTTTGGGATCATCGCCTCGGTGACGAAACCCTTCTGTGGGGATTGCACCCGCATGCGCCTCTCGGCTGAGGGACGGCTCTTTACTTGTCTTTTCACCGGCGATGGGTGCGACGTGAAGACTCTTCTGCGAAGTGATCCTGGAGAGGAGAAGCTCGCTGCGATACTAGGAAGCACGTGGTCACAACGAACAGACCGTTACTCGGAAGAGCGCGGCAAAATCTCAGTCAAAAAGGCAGAGATGAGTTATCTCGGTGGTTAGACGAGTTGCTGTTAGAATGTCTTCCGTCAGTCAATCTATTAACTTCTCGGGAGAAGGTAATGCCAGCTCAATTTTTCACGTATAAATCGTGATCTGCTACAGGCCCACCAACGCCCTTTCTCAGTAGTTTGCTCAGCCTGTAAAGTCAGCGACTAGTGAGTTGATTACTTCAGGAAAGGCAGTCTGGAAGTTGACTTTTGGCTGCCATCCAAACCACATCAGTGATTTCTCGGTATCGAGGGCATAGCGTTCGTCGTGGCCTGGTCGGTCTGCGACGTGTTGGATGAGGGAGTGAGGCTTGCGTAGGGCATCTAGGATAGAGCGAGCCATTCCAATGTTAGTGCGTTCGCGATGACCTGCGAAGTGATAGACTTGGCCTGCTTTCCCTCGGCGCCAAGCTGCGATCATACCCGCACAGTGATCGTCGACATGAATCCAGTCCCGGATTTGTAAGCCCTTGCCATATATGGGAAGAGGCTCGTCACGGAGAGCGCATTGTACGAATCGAGGGATGAGTTTTTCCGGGAACTGACGAGGGCCGTAGTTATTTGTGCAGCGAGTGATAATGGTTTCCACCTCGTATGTTCGGAAGGCCGCCTGACAGAGTAAATCAGCAGCGGTTTTTGAGGCCGCATAGGGTGAGCTGGGGAGTAGGGGGGCGTCTTCCTTGGCCTTCTCTGGTGAGCGAATCGGCCCATAGACTTCATCCGTGGAGCAATGGAGAAGGGGAAGCTTGTGTGCTCGTGCGATTTCTAACAGAGCGCTAGTCCCTTGCACGTTAGTAGTGATGAATTCTTGAGGCTGCGCAATGGAACGATCTACATGTGACTCGGCTGCGAGATGGAAGATACCAGAGATTTGATGATCATTAAAAAGCCTCTCTAACAAGGCGAGATCACAGATGTCGCCTTGGACGAAGGTGCAACGCTTATCCTGCTCAGGAACCACGAGATGAGCCCGGTTACCGGCATAGGTCAGCTTGTCGAGAACGATGAGTTGGGTGAGATCGTTCTCCGCCAAGAGATGCCGGGCAAGGCTGGAGCCGATGAAGCCAGCGCCGCCAGTAAGAAGGATTGTATTCAGACCACGCATGAAGGAGGGAACAAGTTAGGTTGATTTTGAGAATGGTGATAGGTCTCTTTTCATAGAAATATGGCATCTCGATTGGTAAGAGGAGGCTTGAGCTGATCGTGAGTATGCGTTAGATCCGTGAGATGAGGACCGGGCTGTTACATCTCAATGTTTTCGTTTTTCTGTTCCTGATTTCCTGCGGTACGAGGACTTTACCTCTAGCTTCTCTTTCCGAGTCTGAGCAGAATCTATTAACTTCGATTAATCGTTACCGAGCTCAGGAAGGGAAGAAGGCTTTAGCTCCTTCGGCCCATCTTACTGAAATTGCTCGTCAAGATGCGAGCCGCCGCCTTACTGCCGATATCGGTCATGTCGATCATCGCCAGAAGACGGGCTACGAGCGCATGCTGACGCTCTCTGGCAGAGCCCGGAGTGGAGAAAGTTTTGGCAGCCAATTAATGGAATTTTGGCAACAGCAACCCTTGCAACAACAATGGTTGCAAGGGAGTTACTCGGGAGTGGGAGTAGGGACAGCCCTTTCTCCGACAGGTTTACAGACAGGAGTTCTCTTATTGGGTGGATTTTCGGGTGAGATTTGATCTCTCGCTTGCCTTCCTGCGAAAAAGTAAAAAGTTATCACCCGCAAACCGCCATTTTCCTTGCATCGGTTTGGCTCTCCGTTCAGAAGAGCGGCGCTCCTACCGGAAGCGTTCTGACAAGCAGGCGACCCTCCGGATGGGGTGAACCTCAAGCAGCCCTTCAAAAGGGCAATGGCAGAACATGGATAGTCTTTCAAATCGAGTGCAGGCAGTCACCCCTTCGGTGACTTTGGCGGTGACCAATCAGGCGAAAGCCTTGCGGGCCCAAGGGGAAGAAGTTTACGGCCTAGCGGGTGGTGAGCCCGAGATGGATACCCCCAACCATATCAAAGCAGCAGCCATTACCGCTCTTCAGGAGGGGAAGACCAAATACACCCCTGCTGCCGGTATTCCTGAATTGCGCGAAGGCATTGCTGATAAGCTTCTTAGCGAAAATAATATCGAGGTTGAGGCCAAAGGAGTCTGCGTCACCAGCGGTGGTAAGCAAGCCTGCTACAATGCCATCCTTTCGGTAGTGGAAGAAGGGGACGAAGTCATCATCCCCGCTCCTTACTGGGTAAGCTACCCGGAGATGGTGCGTCTCGCGGGCGGGGTGCCTGTCGTGATTGAGACTTCTGCTGAGAATGGCTGGAAAATCACCGCAGATCAATTCGAGGAGGCGATGACTCCGGCGACCAAGATGATCATCCTCAACTCTCCAGGTAATCCTACCGGAACCATCTACACCGAGGACGAACTCAAGGCGATCGGGGAAGTAGCTAGCTACGAAGACATCATTATCCTCTCGGATGAAATTTACGAGAAACTCATCTATGGAGACAAAAAGCACGTCAGCATCGCCTCAATTAGCGAAGAATTGGCCCAGCTCAGTGTCGTAGTTGGTGGTTTCTCCAAAGCCTACTCCATGACTGGTTGGCGTCTCGGCTACACCGCTACTGCGAACGCCGCGATTGCTCAGGCTCTTTCCAAGATCCAAGGCCACACCTCCTCCAATGCCACCACCTTCGCACAATATGGCGCTTTGGCTGCCCTAGAAGGTCCGCAGGAGTTTATCGAGGACATGCGTCAGGAGTATGATGTGCGTCGCCAGTTTGTCTCTGGTCGCTTGAAGTCCATCTCGAACGTTTCTTTCGTCGAGCCAGAAGGTGCTTTTTACTTCTTCGTCGACTGCAAGGACATGGGACTGAAATCACAGAACCTCTGCGATAAGCTCCTCAATCGTTACAAAGTTGCGATGGTGCCTGGTATCGCCTTCGGCAACGACGCCGCTGTCCGCCTCAGCTACTGCACCACCCTTGATGTGCTTGCAGAAGGATTGAGCCGCTTCGAGGAGTTCTGCGACAGCCACTAATATTCCTGCTCATTATCATGGTCTCGACAGCGCACGGTATCGATATCGCCTCTCTCCTCGCTGCTACTCAAAAGGCGGGGGAGGCCATTCTCGAAGTCTACGCTCGTGACTTCGAGGTTGAGTATAAGGGGGACGATTCCCCGCTGACCGAGGCCGATAAGGCTGCCAATGCAGTTCTCGTAAGGTTCCTCCAAGGAGAATACAGCGAGATCCCGATCATCTCGGAAGAGACTAAGGCCGAAGATTACGCCGTTCGCAAGGAATGGTCTCGTTTCTGGCTCGTTGATCCCCTTGATGGGACCAAAGAGTTCATCAAGAAGAATGGTGAGTTTACCGTCAACGTCGCTCTGATCGAGAATGGCACGCCTATCCTGGGAGTCGTCTATCGTCCGACCACTGAGACCTTCCACCTCGGTGTTGTTGGTGTAGGGGCTTGGCGAATTGAGGGTGAGAAAACAACACCCTTAGAGCCGCAGCCGCATTATTCTTCCCTAGCGAAGGTGCGGGTCGTGGCCAGCCGATCTCACCTCACTCGTGAGGTGGAGCAATTTGTGGAAAATCTCAAAGCAGACGGGAAAGAAGTCGAGTTCCTCTCGGCAGGGAGTTCTCTCAAACTTTGCCTCGTTGCTGAGGGAGCCGCCGATGTCTATCCTCGTTTTGGTCCTACTATGGAGTGGGATACCGGAGCAGCCCATGCGGTCGCTCTCGCTGCCGGCCGTCAGGTCAATAGCGACGAGACCGGAGAACCCCTCGTCTATAATAAGGAGAATCTTTTAAATCCTTATTTCATCGTGGAATAGTTTCTGCAGAGATGTCGCAATGAAAGTGCTCATTGCTTGTGATAAATTCAAAGGTTCACTCTCCGCTACCGAGGTCGCGCAAGCGATTTCACGTGGGCTTGGAGCCGGTTTTGACTGTCAGTTGTGCCCCATCGCAGATGGGGGAGAGGGCTTCGTAACGACCATGTTAGCTGCTCTCGGCGGGGAACTGAAAACTTGTCGGGTAAAAGACGCCTTGGGGCGAGAGGTGGAAGCGAG
>CALFBF010000028.1 GCA_937949965.1 uncultured Roseibacillus sp. | reverse complement strand
AGGGGAGGATCCCAGTAAATTCTTGGTTGTCATCCTCGATCGCTTCAGGCAGAGGTGGGAGGTCGAGAGTGGGGAGGTCTGTGACTACGGATTTCCGATCTGGGTTCGAGAGCTTAGGATCATGTTTTGCGAGTAGTCGTGAATGGTCTCTTGCTTTGGGGACGTATAGGCTATCAGCAGAAGTTCCCTTGGGTAAGAAGCGCTTTGGGTCCGCCTTTGTGAGGCGTAACTTTGGCTCGGAGCTCCCAAAAGCTTTCACGGCAGCATCCTGAACGGTACTACAGGAGGAAAAAGTGACCGAGCTAAGAGTTATGAGAATGAGAGAGGGGGAATTCATTGCCAATGGGGGTCGCTATTTAGGGATATTTTGAACGATTTCAAGTACGGATGTCTGTCGGGGTTCGAATCGTTATTTGTCATTTATTTTAAAATGCATTCTTCACTGCGTATTTTTGTTGTCGTTAGATTAAAAAAAGCGGTCCGCAATGGACCGCTTTTGTAAAGGATAAGGAAGGGTGGAATATCTTAGGTGAGTGCTTTTTCGATGGCTTCGACGGTGATTCCGAGTTCGGAAAAGACCGTGTCGCCAGGAGCAGAGATACCGAAGCGATCAATAGCGAGAATCTCACCATCAGTGCCGACATACTTATGCCAGAGACCAGAGACTCCGGCTTCGATGGCGATGCGTTTAGAGCAAGCTTTTGGTAGAACCTCTTCTTTGTAATCAGCGCCTTGGCGATCAAAGCGTTCCATGGAAGGCATGGAGACTACGCGCACACCGGCCTTACCGTCGGCAGCCTTGATGGCGTGCTGGAGCTCAGAACCCGTTGCGATGACGATGGCTTCGAGAGCTCCTTCTTCTTTCTTCGCAATGTAGGCTCCGCGATGAGTTCCCTCGCGGCGAGCAGTTACGTCGAGTTGTTTTTGAGTAACAACTTTTTGGCGGCTGAGAATGAGTGCTGTTGGCCCATCGGTGCGGAGAAGAGCAGAAGCCCATGCTCCGGCGACTTCTTCCGGATCGCCCGGGCGGATGACGTCGAGGTTGGGGATCACGCGGAGACCACTGACTGTTTCCACAGGCTGGTGGGTCGGGCCATCTTCTCCCACTCCCACGGAATCATGAGTGAAGATGTAGATAACGGGAAGCTTGGCCAAACCGGCGAGACGGATGGAGGGGCGCAGGTAGTCCGCAAATACGAGGAAGGTGGCTCCGCTGGTACGGAAGAGACCGTCGTAAGCAATGCCGTTGCAGATCGCACCCATCGCGTGTTCGCGAATGCCATACCAAATATTCTTACCGCAAGGGGTTTTGGGATTACAGTCGCCGCCGTCCTTGATGTAGTTCTTAGTTGAGCCGTAGAGGTCAGCGGAACCGGTGATGAGTCCAGGAACGAGCTTGGAGACCTCGTTAATGACTACTCCGCCTGCGCCACGGGTGGCATCCGTGTAGTCGTCGCCAAAGGCAGGGATGGTGTCGCGGAGATCGCTCGGAATAGCGCCCGAGATGCAATCTTGAAGTTCCTTAGCGAGCTCTGGATTGGCTGCGGTCCAAGCATCGTATGTTGCTTGCCAGGTCGCAAAATCAGCGGCTTTTTCTTCCGTCTTCGCTGCGAAGTGTGCTTTCACTTCTTCAGAGACAAAGAAGGTTTCTGCCGGAAGGCCTAATCCAGCGCGGGCGCTTTCGGCGAAGTTTGCGCCTCCTTCACCGTGGCCTTTAGCGGTGCCGGCAACTTCTGGGATACCGCGACCAATTTCCGTCTTGGCAATGATCACTGTTGGCTTGCCGTCGGCGCTTTTCTTAGCGGATTCCACTGCGGCTGCAACTGCGGCGAGATCGTGTCCGTCGATGGTAACGGCGTTCCAATTCAGGGACTGGAAGTAGGCCTCGGTGTTCCATCTTTGGGTGACCTCAGCCATGGCGTCGAGAGTGACGTCGTTGGAATCGTATATGAGGATGAGGTTATCGAGTTCGTTTTGTCCTGCGAAGGCGATGGCCTCCTGGGCGACGCCTTCCTGTAGACAGCCATCACCCGCGAGGGCGATCACCTTGTTGTCGATAATGGTGTGTTCCGCAGTGTTGAACTTGGCGGCGGCGCGCTTGCTAGAGAGAGCGTAACCGACCGCGTTACCAACTCCTTGCCCGAGGGGGCCGGTGGTGGCTTCTACCCCTGGGGTCTCGTCATACTCGGGGTGTCCGGGGGTGATGCTGTGTAACTTACGGAAATCCTTGAGGGCCTGTAGTGGCACTTCGTAGCCGGAGAGGTGCAGCCAGCTATAGATGAACATGGAACCGTGACCTGCCGAGAGGATGAATCGGTCTCGGTTCAACCACTTGGGAGCAGCGGGATTGAAGCGGAGGGACTCAGAGAAAAGAACGGACCCTATTTCCGCGCAACCGAGGGGAAGGCCGAGGTGACCTGAAGAGCAAGCGTGGACGGCATCAATAGCGAGGCCGCGGGCTTCATTGGCAGCTTTTTGCAAAACATCTGTGTTCATGGAAGGCGCGAACCTTGGACAAATAGAATAAAATAACAAGCCGCAACCACCATGAAAACGGGTTGTGCATAGGACCTGTGGAATTCATGCGGGTTGAGTAGGTCGTCGAGAAATTCAAAGTATGTTCTGCGCTGAATGTGTGGGATGATTCTGATTTGAGTAACTTTTGTCTCTAGAAGGGTGAGTTTACCGATAAGGTTTTACAAAAGAAGAGCATCTCTCCGATGATAAAAAACAAGCTTGCGAAGGAGATTGACTGTAAATAACGCTTCCTGAAAAATCCCGAGGCCTCTTTTCATGAAGGGGCTGACGTGATTATTGAGGCCCTTACTCAAGTCTCACATGGGCGAATGAATCGTCACCCTCGACTAGCGGAACTGGGACGGCTACGGCGGCGAACAAGGTGAGTTCACCAGTCTGATTGAAAGCTACCATCAACGCTGCGGATATCATTCGAAAAGCGTATACGTAGATAGCATCTATCACAATCGTGCGAACCGGAACTACTGCGAAGATCGGAACGTTCGTTTTTCGCGCATCGTGGCACTCGAGTAGATTGGTCGAACAATCTGAAGAAGTCTCAGTAATGGTGTGAGGACATGATTGAGAGAACGACGAGTTTTGTAGCTGGTACTTGGTAGAGTGAAATCAAGCCCCACCCGCGCGCAAGCCGCTTGAATCCACCTAATGGTTTAGGGCTAAGTTCACGGCGTCGACAGATTTTTATTTTTAAATACACAAGACTTGCTTAAAGGGTCGCTAAGTCATCCAGCAACGGACAGATTAAGAATTTAGTTGCACTTGAATAGTAAGCAGTAGTCTACAGTTTCGAAAAAATGAAGGAAAATACATATTGTGTGATTGTAATTCTATGGTTGTCCTCCGCTTTATTGCCAGCGCAACTCAATATTGATAGTAAAAAAGAATCTAGCTCTCCTCGTCAAATCAAAAGCATTCAAGGATCCGGGATAATAAAAACGGAAACAAGAGAGGTCGGATTGTTTAACGAAATATCCTTAAAAGGTCTCCCTGATGTTAATATAGTTTATGGGGAGATTCCTCGTCTAACGATT
>CALFBF010000027.1 GCA_937949965.1 uncultured Roseibacillus sp. | reverse complement strand
GCTAAAATTTGAGAGGCGCTTTCCTCAGGTGCGAGGGTCTGGGTATCAAGAATTAATTCTGCTTTTTCAGGTTCTTCAAAGCCACTATCTTTACCGGTGAAGTCCTTGATTTGCCCATCTGCCACCTTAGCATAGAGTCCTTTAGGATCACGTTCAGCACAGGTTTCGAAATCAGCTTTGATGTAAATTTCGCGAAAATCTTTTCCGATGATATCACGCGCCACTTGGCGAAACTTTCTAAGCGGGGTGATTACGGAGACGAGAACAATGACTCCTTGCTGGGCAAAGAGCTTCGCAACTTCGGCAGTGCGACGAACATTTTCGTTACGAGCTTCGTCACTAAATCCTAGATCGGCATTGAGACCACTGCGGAGATTATCCCCATCGAGAACAACTACAAAACACCCTTTATCGATGAGCCGACGTTCGACGGCGGTAGCAATGGTCGACTTCCCTGAGCCAGACATGCCATAGAGCCAGAGCACTGTTCCTTTTTGCTCAAGAAGAGCTTCTTTTTTCTCACGCGATACAAAACGTTCGAAGTCAGGATGAATATTTTCTCGCTCACTCATCTCATGCCTTTGGTTCGTGCTCGAAGTGGTAACTCTTTAACCCAGTCATTTGAAGGAAGATACTCCACATAAAGGTGGTATTATTCTTGAAATAACGAGGAAAAAGTCGCTTTGGCTCCACGAGTAAACGGAAAAACCACTCTAAGCCTCTATCTTGCATCCAACGAGGAGCCTGCGCTAAGCGTCCGGTATGAAAGTCAAATGCAGCCCCTACTCCAACTAAGACTAGCCCATGATCCCAATCTTTTGTGAGCCCAGGATAGGTGCTAGCGAGATGATTCATAAATTTTTCTTGCTTGGGGGTGCTTAATCCCACCCATAAAAAATGAGGCTGCGTTCGCTGGAGTTCGTCGATTAATGCGCTTTCTTCGCTGGCATCAAGAGGCCTGAAAGGAGGGCAGTAATGTCCAACTACAACTAAACCGGGGAACCAAGTTTTCAGGCAATTTCCAAGCTCTTTAGCAATTCCTTTTTTCCCACCAAAGAAGAAGTGTTTCTGCTTTCTCTCAACTGATTTCTGGGCAACCGCTAACAATAAGTCTGGTCCGTAAACACGAGCAGTTTCTTCGCTTCCGCTCCACTTATTCATCCAAACCATTGGCATACCGTCTGGAACGGTTAAAAAAGAAGCGTTATGTATTCTTTTTAATTCTGAACTTCGTTGAGATTCCATTACTCCGTGCACACCAGTGACGGTAACGTAATTAATCTCTGGTTGTTCTGCTGCCGTCACTAGAGCCTCAGTAGCGTTTTCAAGATTCAGCGAGGAAATTCCAACTCCTAGAACATTTGTCCTCGAATACAGATTTTCTTCCTTTCTAACACTTATTTGCTCGGAAATTGGAAAAGGAGTTGTCAATGAAACTCCAGAAGGTGGCTTCAAATTTCCCTCGTCTTGAGGAATTTGGGTATCAAAAACATATCCATTAAGGCCATCTCTTAACAACTGCTCCCAAAATCGAGAAAGAAATAAGAAATTGTAATGAGTGTAGCGCTCCCAAAGACGCATGGGCTCTTGAGTGAAGCGATAAAACCAAGTTAATCCACATTTTTGCATCCATGCAGGAGAATCTTTTTTTGTTCCCGCGTTAACGTCGAAGGCAAAGCCTACTGCTAGAAGAGCACCTCGTTCAACACGGTCTTTGAATCGGTAAATCCACTCTTGCTGTTTCGGCGTACCAAGCCCGATCCAAACGAGATCGGCTTTGGCTTTATTAATTTGTTTAAGAACTTTCTCCTCATCTTCGAGTCCGAAATATCCATGATGAGAGCCCGCTATCTTAAAGTTAGGATTCCGTTCTCGTATATTGGAGAGTAGCTTATCTAAGCAGTCTTCAGATGCTCCTAGAAAAAAATGTGTTAACTGAGGAGAGCTCTCCTCGATCATGTAAGATAAGAACCTAGGACCGTAAACACTTTCCCTCATCTGAGAACCCCGTATTCGTGAGGCCCAAGTTAAGATCGTGCTATCGGGAATAAATAAATCTGCTTTGCTTGTAATATTACGGAATTCAGATTCAGAATCCCTCATCGCCACAATATGAACGTTGGTGAAATCAATTGCTAGAACCGGTGAGTCTGGATCTTGGCAATACTCTTCTAAATTCCGATGGAGTTGTTCGCAATTAGTCTCCGTACAGAAAGTACTTAGTACTTCTACTTTCCGCCCAAAATTTTGGAGATGCGACACCACTTTTCAATAAGTAAGTAGCGGCTATTTAAGATGCCGCATCTTCGAGACCTCACCCTTACTGAACAACAGTCTCGCCGAGTTTGCGGCGGTCGTATTGTTCTTTAATCCAGTGGTAGGTTTTTTCCATACCAGTGACCAAGTCGATTTCCGGTTCCCAGCCGAGTTTCTGCTGAATTTCGGTGTTGTCGGAGTTGCGGCCGCGCACTCCTTGGGGAGCGTCGAGGTTGTAGTTCCGCTTCACTTTGACACCAGCGATGTTTTCGACGATGTCAAGGAGGCCATTAATGGTAACGAGTTCGCTACGCCCAAGGTTCAAAGGATCAGTGATATCGGAAGCCATGAGCTTGTCGATACCGGTGACGCAATCATCGATATACATGAAGGAGCGGGTTTGCTCTCCGTCACCCCAGATTTCCATTTCGAGTTCACCTTTATCGATGCATTCGATGACCTTGCGGCACATTGCGGCAGGAGCCTTTTCACGACCGCCATCCCAGGTTCCGAAAGGACCATAAACATTGTGGAAACGGTAAACTTTGGAAATGAACTCAAAGTCTTCTTCGAAATTCTTGCAAAGACGCTCGGAGAACAGTTTTTCCCAGCCATAACCGTTCTCAGGCATTGCGGGGTAAGCGTCTTCTTCTTTGAGAGCGACTACGGCGGCATCCGTCTGCTTGAAATCAGGGTAAATACAGGCGCTAGAGCTGTAGAAGTAATCCTTCACTCCCTGGTCCTTAGCAGCCATGAGCATATGTGTGTTAATGAGAACACTCAACATGCAGAGGCTGCGATTATTCTCAATGAAACCCATGCCTCCCATGTTGCAGGCGAGATTGTAGACTTCGTCACAACCTTCCATCACTTGATAGCAGGCATCTTTTTCTTCCATATTCGCACAGATGTTCTCTGCACTGTCGTGAAGTTGATACCACTCGGAAAGCGGCTTAACGTCTGCGATTACGACCTGGTTACCGCGTTCGAGGTGACTCTTGGCGAGATGACCACCGATGAAACCTCCGCCACCGGCGATTAATACTTTTTTGCTCATTGTCTTCTGGGATAAACTGACAGTATTTCTGATTGAAATGTCAGGGGGGATTTATTTTACGCAAGCGTCCGCCATTGGTCAATCTTCTAAAAATTGTCCATGAGTTGGCATTGCGAAATGCGCCGCACGGATTCCATAAATGAAAGTAAGCTCCAGAGTTCAATAAAAAATGAACCCGATGACTAGTTCGCCTTTTCTCGAACAAGAAGAGAGTAGACATCGAGATCCACGGGACGGGTCTCCCCCATGAGCTCAAGGAGAACTTTGACCCGCTCATTAGACGGCAGCACTTCGAGAATGATGCCTCCTACCCCACGGAATACTCCCTCGACCATCTCGACCTCGTCTCCCACGCCCAGCTTGTGCCCGATGGGCAAGATACTCTCTTCTTCATGTGAGAATTCTTGCTGAAGCTCTTTGACAAAAGACTCTGGGACTTCGGGGAGCACTTTACCGAACCGAATAGCTCCGCTCACTCCGCTGACGTGCAAGAGATCTCGCAGATGTTTTTTGATGTCAAATCTAGCCAAGAAGTAACCGGGGAAGAGCGGATCAACCCACCAGATAACGCCACGTCGAGTAGGTTTCTTATACTTTATGCGAGGACAAAAAACCTCCACTTCACCCCTCAACTGCTGAGTCACCGTGGCTGCGGCAATATGCTCTCGCTTAGTTTGAGTACGTAAGACGTACCAATGAAGCTCAAGTCCTTCGACTTCAGGATCCGAACTCATTCTCCTAAAAATCGTTGTAGAACAGGAAGAACCATCTGACCACGTTGAGACCATCGTTCGAGCTTTCCAAGACGTTCTTGAATGAATGCTTTTTGCTCAGGATCTGACTCCCGCTCAGCAATCTCTAACAATCCATCCATCTTAGCCTCTCCACTGCGAAGATGAGGCCGAATCTGATTCCGAATAAATCCTCCCACCAAACGCTTGAGGTTCAGATTCGCCTCGAAATAAGTCCGTCTAGCGTCGGGCCCTTCCACTTCGTTAAGTGCCCCTAATGCCTTTAACAAATTCAGACCTTGGCTGGCAGATCCTTTACTCATCTTCAAGCGGGCCACAAAGTCTGCCTGAGCAAGAGGCTGTTGAGAAATAAAGAGCAATCCGTATATCTCTCCGACTGAGGGGGGCAGGCCCAAGACCCGGACTCCATCGCAAAAATAAGCAATCGCGGCACTCTCGATTTCAGATAGATCTGATTGAGAGTTTGCTACGGTGTCGGACATGATCAGAAGATTGCCTCTATTCAGATTAGAGTTCAATATTTTTTGAACCTAACTCGCCCATTTGCTAACTGCTGATTCCAATTCAGGACTATCCTTGACCCAATACTCTTCTCCTAACTCGACGGTGGCTCGCTTGCCCGCGCCATTAAGAACATGAAGATAAACAGGCGTTTTACCGGGATGAAGCGTCAACACGTCACGGATTTGTTCCAAATCATGGCGATTATTTCGCGCCACTCGCACTTGGAGTTCTAGCCCCTTTGCTTTGCCCTTCCCTCCCTTAGCGGGTTTGAGAGCCTTGAAATCACTTCCGGTAAGCCGTCTCTGCTCCGTGCGATCATCGATGCCAATAGCAGCCTTGAAGCGAATAATCTGCCCTGCTTCCATAAGTCCGATCTCGCGAGCAGGAGTATAGCTCTCGGCCCAACACATCAGTTCGCGGCTGCCTGTGAAGTCTTCGACAACGAGAATTCCGAACGGTTTTCCAGTCTTAGTCGTGCGGTGCTCGACACTGCGAATCATGCCCGCAAAAAGAAAACGCTTCCGGCGATCGAGCTTGCCTCTCCCATCAGTCAAGTCGAGGTCATCAACAAGACCCAAAGGGCTAAATTTATCAGAATCAATGAGTCCCCGGAACTGATCTAACGGATGTCCCGTAACGTAAAAGCCTAACAGCTCCTTCTCTGTTTCGAGGCGCTCTTCCTTCGGCCATTCTTCCACCGTAGGCCCTTTTGCCTCTGAAGCTGGCTCAGCCGCACCTACGAAATCCATGCTATCGAACAAAGCTCCCTGCCCGGCGGCCTTGTCACGCTGGGCAGAACTCGCAGAGGCGACCACTTTTTCCAAACGACCAAACATGCCCGCCCGCGTTTCCTGCGTCCAATCGAGAGCACCTGCTTTGACGAGGTTCTCGAGAATACGTTTATTCACTATCTTGGAATCCAAGCGGTTGGTGAACTCTTCTAAAGTCTCGAACTCACCCTCCTGCTCACGACTCACAATCGCCCTCGCCATCGCTGCTTCTCCGACGTTTTTAATAGCCGCGAGACCGTAGCGAATCGCCTTGCAGCCATTCGCTTCTTCAGGAGCAAAACGCAATTGTGAGCGGTTCAGGTCAGGTGGCAAAATCTCAATTCCCATGCGATTGCATTCAGCCACAAAGACTCCGATCTTATCGGTATTATTGATCTCGTTAGAGAGTAATGCCGCCATGAATTCTACCGGAAAATTAGCCTTCAGATAAGCAGTCCAATACGAGATATGGCCGTAACACGCCGAGTGGGATTTGTTAAACCCGTAACCTGCAAAGTTGGCAATCTTATCAAAGATGCGGTTCGCTAGCTTCGCGTCGATATCGTTGACCTCCTTGGCTCCTTTGACGAAAAGATCACGTTGCTTAGCCATCTCGGAAGGCTTCTTCTTACCCATTGCGCGGCGGAGAATATCGGCTCCACCTAGGGTATAGCCTGCCAACATCTTGGCCGCGTTCTGCACCTGCTCCTGGTAGATCATAATCCCGTAGGTATCGCCACAGATTTCCTCTAACAGCGGGTGCTCATAAACGGCCTTTTGACGGCCTTCCTTGACCTCGATCATCTCATCAATGAACTGCATTGCTCCCGGGCGATAGAGTGCTAACAGGTCAATGATGTCCTCAATCTTGCGCACCCCATAGCGTTTGCAAGTCTCGGTCATTCCGCCCGACTCCAGCTGAAAGACGCCCATCGTCTCGCCACGATCTAACAAATCAAAGGTCGGCTGATCCTCTAACGAAATGGTGCGGATATCAAAGTCTGGAGTATGCTTGTGGATGTGGTCCACGGCATCCTGAATCACGGTCAAGTTCTTGAGCCCAAGGAAGTCCATCTTCAACAGCCCTACCTCGGTAATGGCGCCCATATCATATTGGGTGACCACTTCTCCCTCATTTCCTCGCGTCAGCGGCACGTGCTCATCGAGGTCACGATCTCCAATCACTACGCCCGCCGCGTGAATCCCTACATTACGGGTAAGCCCTTCTAACTTGAGAGCATGGCCCCAGAGTTCACGATAGCTACTACTGCCCTCGATCATCTCGCGCAGCTCTTCCTTGCTATCGTATTCTGCCTGTAACTTCACCCCCGGTTTGGTCTCGATCATTTTTGCCAAACGATCGCCATCTCCGTAGCTCAGCCCCATCACTCGTGAGATATCGCGAAGCACACTCTTAGCACCTAAAGTTCCGTAAGTAATGATGTGCGAGACACAACGTTCACCGTATTTCTGACGCACATACTCGATCACCTCAGCTCGTCGGCTTTGACAGAAGTCGATATCAACATCGGGAGGGCTCACCCGTTCGGGATTGAGGAAACGCTCAAAGAGAAGCCCAAAACGCATCGGGCAAATGTCGGTAATTCCGAGCGTATAGGCCACTAAGGAACCCGCTGCCGAACCACGTCCCGGCCCGACCGGAATCCCCTGATCGCGAGCCCATTGGATGAAGTCCGCCGTAATTAGGAAGTAACTCGCAAAGCCCAGCTGATTAATAGTGCCAATCTCATACTCCAAGCGATCGATGAGCTCCTGCTTCTTCGCCTCTTCCTCACCATAGCGATCCACTAGACCGTCAAAGCAGACTTTCTGAAAATATTCCTCACGAGGAGAGCCGTCAGGGGAATCAAACTGAGGGTATTTTTCCGAACTTGTGGCATCAAGGTGCAAGGTCACATTGCAGCGCTCGGCAATATCTAAAGTAGCGTCGCAGGCCCCGGGATAGTCGGCGAAGAGTTCACGCATCTCCTCCGCGGTTTTGAAATAAACCTCGGGCGAATAACGCATCCGATCTGAGTCAAAGAGAAGCTTCCCGGTCCCAATACAGATCATCACATCGTGAGCCTCGTGATCCTCGCGATGAAGGAAGTGAACATCATTCGCAGCCACTAATTGTAACCCTCGCTCCTCGGCCATTCTCACGAGAACAGGTCGCACCGTCGCTTGGTCTTCGAGACCATGGTCATGAATCTCAACATAAAAGTTTTCTTTGCCAAAAATCTCTTCTAACTCCACGAGAGCTTCCTGAGCTTTTTCCTCATCCCCCTTTAAAATCCACTCATTAACAGGTCCGCTAATACACCCGCTTAGACAAATCAACCCTTCGGAATGAGCCCGGAGAACATCACGATCAACTCGTGGTTTTCCATAATAGAGGCCGTCTAAGTGACCTCGGGTCACCAGTTTTGTTAGATTCGCCCAACCTTCATTATTTTCTGCCAAGAGTGTCAGATGAGTAGCCCGCTTTCGGCCCGGAATCTCCTTCTTATCTTCCATCGCAAAGGGCGCGAGGTAGATCTCACAGCCAAAGATAGGCTTCACCCCTGCCTCTTGGCATTTTAGCCAAAAATTAATCGCACCATAGAGATTGCCATGGTCGGTCATCGCCACCGCTGGCATTCCTAGCTCCGCAGCGCGCGCGGCCAAATCCTTAATCCGCATGGCCCCATCCAAAGTCGAATACTCGGTATGAAGATGGAGATGAACAAAAGAATCGTGCGCCATACCCTAGTGGTAGTCGGTCCCAAAAACCGACACAAGCCAGAGCACTCGAAAACGTCATTTATTTCCCAGCGAAAAGAGCCCGCTCATGACGAAAAATCATACTTCATCTCTCGCAGAGCAAGATCAGCACGCTCATCAGGGGGGCAGAACTAATAAACCCTCTTAAAGCGTTACCAAACAAAGTATTACCAAACGGTTTCGGAGCGAGTCGTTTGCTCAAAAGAAGATTATGGAAAAAGCCTCTCAAGCCTAACCAACGTTGAAAACTTAGTCTTCAGATAGCAGAACCTCTTGGTTGTAAATCGTTCCCTCCACCCCATAATGAGTTAGGACAACTTGGGCTTTCTCCTCAATCCGCTTTATCTCCACACCAAGAAAGCCGCCTTTAATGTTTAAATAACGATGCATCGAAGTTCTTTGTTCCTCCTTATACCCTCCGGCGTGAATATCTGATCCTGATCCACAACCAAATTCTCGCACTCCGGTCTTAGGATCTTCTGAGGCATACTGCCAGTGACGATCACCACAGATCACAAACATATTTTTTTGTTTGCTTATAAATTCACGAATTTCATCCCCTTCATGAGCGAAAGCTAAATTAGCATGATTATCTCGCTTATTCTTACGGTCTGGCCCAACAATCGGTGTTGGGCTTACTAGTATTCGGAAAGTAGCGTCTGAGTTTTTAACGGTATCAAAAAACCACTCTTTTTGTTCTTTCCCCCAAATTGTTTTCTGTGGCCCGTCTTTTTGATCATTAGGGCTTCTGAAATCGCGCCCTTCTACTAACCAGATTTGTAAGTCTCTCCCCCAACGGATAGTGCGGTAAGTTTTGTCACCCATCGGGACCTGTTCTCGAAAAATCGCTAATCCTTGCTCCCACGTAAGGTCTCCATAAGCTTGTCCCGGCCAGGCATCATCCTTCAAGGTATCATGGTCATCTTTTATGAAGTAACTTGCAGTCACATTATGAAAGGCTCGCTGCTTCGGGAGAGCGTATAGTCGATTCCATTTGAACCGGGCCAACTCCTGATTATTACCATAAGGTCCCGGCCTATCATAGTATTCGATGTCTCCAGTATGAACAAAAAAATCAATCCCCAGCTTACTCATTTCAGGATAAATCTTGTGTCCTTCAGGAGTATCTCGACGTGGGTAATCCGTACATGATATTACTGCAAAATGAATCTGCTCTGCTTGCGAGGCATCAGGTGCAGTGGTAAATGAACCCAAAACATGCGCGCTAGCTGCTTCACTTCCTTTCGGGCGACCTTCTGCCTTCAACTGGTAGCGTGTTCCAGCCTTCAAATCAGCTAAAGAAAACTGCTTACTATAATCACTCTCTCCGTCAACAGGGACCCATGGAAGGACATGCTTATCATTTTGCCCGTGTTCCCAATACATGAGACGGACTTCTCCCGCAGCACCCAAAGCGCTGTCAAGCATCTGATCTAAATCATCATATTGAGCAAATCTCTCCTCCTTATTAACTACTTCCAAAAAAGGTTTTCCATTTATATTTCGCTCTCGTCTTTTCGTAAGCCTCGTCCAAACAATCGCGCTTTCAGAAGTCACTTCACCAATCTTAATCCCATTCGCCATATATACTGGAAAAACTTCTCCTCCAATAGCTCTTGCTCCGAAACAAAGTAAAAAAGCAACCGTCCATAGGACTCCAAATAAGTTAGTCATTTAATGTCTGATGTTAATCAATACCGCAAAAACCGATTAAGGTTATTTTTTAATCCTTACTGCGGTTCCACAAAACATGCAATGGAACCACTTGAAGAGAAGAAGATGCAAAGCAGTGCTAAAAATGGGGCCCATCAACAGGAAGCGATGAGTCTTAACGTGCTTATGAGCTCCAGAGGGCCAGAACTCTTTCTGCCCACAAACTCGGCAGCGTATCTGGCTCGCAGAGACGAGATGAAACAAACCCGCTACCGGACAGATGACCGCCAACCACCAATATTGCCGTGCATCCAACTCATTCATAACGAACAAGATCATCGAAACAACAAATACGATAAAGGAGAGTCGAAACAGCAAGGCCCAAAAAGCAGCTAGTGCAACTGAGATGGGTAAAGGATGAAGAATGCCTCTCACAAATCGGCGGGAAGAAGGGTTAATCCCCCGATTGGTGGACTCTAACGCCTTACGATTAATGGACGCCTCTTGTTCCACCAGTTTCGGCAAGTCGTCAGGAGCTGAAGATTCGCCTTCAGCTTCGTCGTTGGTCTCGTTGCTAGCAGGTTCTTCGTTTTCGGAAGGTCCATTTACCTCCATCGGACGAAATTTTTTTTCTGATGAGCCTCGTGAAACCGGTTCTATTTTTTGCCGCATCTGTGAAGACTCTTTTTCCGAAATCTTCCCTTTTTTCTTTTCTCCGAAGGTGACGGGGGTGCGTTCGTTCACCTCCAACTTACGTTCTTTTTTACTTTGGCTGAGGGTACTGTCGTGAGCTTTCAATTCGGAGTCTTTCTCCGTGACCTTCTCCTCATCCGACCTCAAGTCCGAAGAAGATTCCTCATCAGGTCCATCTTCACTCTCTACCTGTTCGTCTCCATAGAGAGCAATGGGTAAGTCTAACAACTCTACCCGGGCCTTACGCAAAGTCTCGCGCTTGACAGGGATTGCTTCTGGAAGTTGCTGTTCGTCTACTGAATTTGAGGCCATGGCATCACCGAGTTCTTCTTAATCAGAATCTAATGCTGAAAAAAGTTCGCGCAATTGTTTCAGCTTCTCCAACCAAGAAGCATGTCGCTCTTTCTCAACCGCGACCACTTCAGGCTTCGCGTTCTCAACAAACTTAGGGTTCTGCAGCTTCTTCAAGCTTTTTTCCACTTCGGATTCCACCTTGGTGATTTCCTTCTGAAGGCGCTTCTTCTCCGCTTCGACATCAATCAGGCCATCAAGCGGGAGCACAAACTCGCCTGCATCGGTGAGGACGGTAGGAGTTCCCTTAGTCACCGCAAACTCGTCGTCGACTACGATTTCTTCCGCACCAACTAGGAGAGAAAGCACGTCCAGCTCATCGGTTAGCCAAGGAATTGTATTCTTTACAACGAAGCGAACATCCTTACGAGCAGCGAGATGATACTCGGCCTTAAGATTACGCAAGCGTCCCGCAACAGCATAGACAGCTTCCGCATGGGCATGAGCTGCGGGAACCTCGGCCAGTAAAGGAGCTTCCGGCAACGGAGAATTCATAAGGAAAGATCCCTCTGGTAAATACTTCATCCGCAAGGCCAGCTCCTCAGTGAGATGAGGCATGAAGGGATGAAGGGCCTGAAAGTAACGAAGCATAATCCGATCAAAAACAGCCAGCGTAGTCGCCGTGCCTGCAACCCCTCCGCGCAGATCGATCTTCACTGCTTCTAAGAACTTATCGCAGAACTCACTCCATAAGAACTCATAGAGTAGAGAGCCTAGCTCGTTAAAACGGTAATCAGCATAGGCTTGGGTAAGATTTTCTGCGAGGCGATCGGCCTTCTGTAGAATATCCAAATGATAAGGTCGCAGTTCGGATACCGGAGGAAGTGCTTGCATTACCTCTCCTCCGGTCATGAGACGGAGGCGGCAAGCATTGTAAAGCTTGTTGGCGAAATTGCGCCCCTCTTCGACCTGAGCCTCATCAAAACGAACATCCGCTCCCACGGGCGCGATCCTCATGAGACCAAAACGTAAGCCGTCAGCGCCATACTTTTCCATCAAGTCGAGAGGATCAGGTGAGTTGCCCAAAGACTTACTCATCTTCCGCCCCTTGAGGTCACGAATAATGGAAGTAAAGAAGACGTTGCGGAACGGCAACTCGTCCTGAAAGTGGAAACCAGCCATCACCATGCGGGCCACCCAGAAGAAGATGATATCAGGTCCTGTTACTAGGTCTGCAGTAGGATAGAATTTTTTGAGTTCGGCACTCTTCTCACCCAAATTACTCATCGTCGCAAAGGGCCAAAGCCATGAGCTGAACCAAGTGTCCAAGACATCATCGTCGCGCACCCACTCGCCTTCGCTAGGAGCTTCCTCGCCAACGTGAATCTGTCCCCCTTCCATATTAGCGAGAGTGAGGGACTCGGCCTCGCGAAGAGCATGAGCTTGATCCGCACGGTACCACACTGGGATGCGGTGTCCCCACCAGAGCTGACGCGAGATACACCAATCTTGGATATTCTCTAACCAATGAGCATAAGTCTTGGCCCAACGCTCTGGACGGTAGGTAATTTCCCCGTCAGCAACCGCAGCACGGGCCTCCTCCACTGCAGGATATTTGAGAAACCATTGCATCGAGATACGGGGTTCCACAGGGACATCAGCCCGCTCGGAGTAACCGACATTATTCTCATATTCCTCCACCTTGAGGAGGAGCCCAAGCTCTTCTAACTTGGCTGCAGCCTTGCGACGAACCACGAAACGGTCAAGGCCATCGAACTCGGGCATTTCGGGCAGGTTCAAAGTGCCGTCAGGATGGAGAACATCAATGATTTCGAGCTCATTGCGAAGCCCGATTTCAAAATCGGCCTTATCATGAGCAGGGGTAATCTTAAGCGCACCGGTGCCAAACTCGGGGTCGACATGGTCATCTGCAATGACTGGAATCTCAGCAGCAGGAAAAGGACGCCGCACCTTGCGACCAATATATTGCCCCCAGCGTTCATCTTTGGGGTTCACCGCGACGGCAACATCGCCCATCAAAGTCTCGGGACGAGTGGTAGCAATTTCTAAAAATTCACCCGGAGAATCCACTACCTCATACTTCATGTAGTAGAGCTTGGAGTTCTGAGGCTTCATGATGACTTCCTCATCGGAGAGGGCTGTCAAAGAGACCGGGCACCAATTGACCATCCGCTTGCCGCGATAGATCAGTCCTTGCTTGAACAGTTCGCTGAAAACATGACTCACCCATTGCGAGTAGTCCTCATCCATAGTGAACCGCTCGCGACTCCAGTCACAGGAACATCCAAGGCGCTTGAGCTGCTTGAAAATGATGCCCTCATGCTTCTCCTTCCACTCCCAAACTTTCTCTAGGAACGCCTCGCGCCCGAGGTCACGTCGTGTTTTCCCCTCTTCAGCACGTAGTTCGCGCTCGACTTTGGTCTGGGTTGCAATCCCTGCGTGATCCGTGCCAGGAAGCCACATAACCTCCTTACCTTCCTGGCGAGCACGGCGCGCTAAGACATCTTGAATGGTATTATTAAGAACGTGTCCAAGGTGTAAAATCCCAGTTACATTCGGCGGTGGAATGACAATGGCGTAGCCTTCTTTATCGGAGTCAGGATTGGCGGTGAAGCAATCTTGGTCGAGCCACGCTTGGTACCAGCGTTCCTCTACTTCGTTGGGTTCATAGGCCTTCGGCAAATCTGTTTCAGCAGACATCCCCTTGGCAATGCCTCAAAGTCGAGGACTTGTAAATACCAGCTCGCAATTTACGCAGAATCTCTATCCTTCATTCGGCAGAGACCATTCGGTGGAGAGAAGCTCTTCTAGTAGGAATTCATCATTCCGAAAATCCTCGGCAGCACTAAGAGTAACAATGCCTCGAAACTGTTTTTTACGCCCTCCGATCACTCGCCCATAATTAAGCTCCTCACGAAGAAGCTGGTCTAGCGGATCTCCTTTCCGAACATAGGCCCAGATAAAATCGATCTCATTAGGCGCAATAATCTGATACCACGAATAAACCTGTTCATCACTTCGAGCATCAAAATGAGGTTCCTTTGCAATCCAACAACGTAACTGAACAACTCCTATCAGAGGCTGATCTGGCAGAGTTTTGATAGCGGCCTGCGAAATCGTATCTGTAGCATCTGCATCCAGCTTAATCTCGCCCTCTTCCCTTAGGAAATAAGCTCGAAAATTATGATAATCCTTACGAACTCCCTCCGCGATCATAAGCCCAAGAGATTCCGTTGACCCAACAGACCACCTAATGCCAGTCACGTCGCTGGTATCAAAACCGGCCCACTCCCCAGCTTGAAGTTCTTTCATTATCCGCGCGGCTTGCTTAGGGTTACGCACTAGGTTTTGCACTTCTTCCGCGCTTAAATCGTCTTTGTTAAGTGCCTCTAAAATTTCGAACCCACGCGAAAACGCTTCGCCTGCGTTCTCTACAAACCAGTCTTGTGGTTCAACAATTTCATTGGCATTGTGGGAGCCAAGATCGAATCTCAGATCTGTTACGCGCTCTTCGGTAGCCTTCCGGGCTCGACTTCCAATCAAGACAAGAGCGACTAAAACAACTGGAACAGCCAAACCCAAAACGGCCCACAATATCCAGAGACTTCCTTTTTTTCTTTTTTCCTTTCGTCCCCAATCGTCTTCGTTAGTAGCACTTTGTCCTTTTGACGACGGTTTCAACTTTCTGACCTGTTCGCGGACAGGAAGGGGCCCTCTCCCATCTCCCATCTTCATTTCTTGCAGCAGTTCCCTCCGCTTAGAGTAAAGAGAGCCTTCATTAGAGCGATTATTAAAGCTCTGTCGCCTCTCTCCACTTTTCTCTTCCTCATTCATATCCCAATTGTTGTTTCCTCTTAAGGTTCTAACTCAATTGTTCGCCAGTTATCAGCTAAAATTTCTTGAATTACGATCTCGCTCTTACCAGTTTTCCTATTGGCCTCCCACTTCAGTCGCACAAGAGCTCTACAATACTTCGAGTCATCTCGCTGCCAGAATTCTGAATAACCAGCGCTTTGACTCAATCGGTCGATGAACATTTGCTCAATACGAGCCGCAATCTCTCCATTCTTATCCAATAGAATAGGTTCACTCGCCTCTGATGCCTGACGGCTTACATCTTGATAAGGGGGAACAAGGCGCACCCGTAACCAAGGGCCTTCATCACCATCCTCATCATCTGAAATTTTCTCAATAAACACCCGGAAAATTCCGCTATTAATATTGCTAATTCTTTGACTAAAAACAACCCATGACGGCTCACTATAACGGACATGCTGCTCCCAGTCCAACTTCCACCTATCACCTACTTTAGAAAAAACAGCTTCAAATGGTCCTGCGGAACCGTCACCCCAAATAATCTCTACAAAGCCTGGAGTCTCCTCAAAAGCAACATTCCAAAAAACGGGATCCTTACTCAACCCCGATGAGAGACGTCGGAAACGGTTCTCTTTCGCATAACGATTAATTTTTCTCTCCAAATGGGTCACCTTGAGCGTGAAGTTTGAAATATCACTGGGCGAGCGGGATGTCAGGTAACTCTCAAACGTCTTATGAATCTTAGGAAACTCGCGCCGATAAAAGTCTTTTTCCTTACCCTGGAGACGCTCTTCCATAGTAGTTGATAAAGTAGACACAGCGTCTTCTTTATATTTAACGAAGGAAATCACTCCAAATATAATCGCTACTAAAAAAAACCAAAAAAGAAACCAAGTAAGATACGTTTTCCTTGCGGATTTTTCTCTTTTCTTAAAGTTTTTGCGATGATGTTCAACTTCCGAAGGCGGCGTTTCGACCATGTTCTTCACCGCAGGTCGGGCCTTAATTGGGGAAGCAGATTTGAGCTGACTCTTTTGCAGACGGGGAGTAATCGCTTTCTGAGAAGTCGGAATATTACGCTGAACGACACCTGTCGATACCTTAGCGGCGGGAGGTACCACGCGGCGAACCACCCGTTCGGGAATCGCGAAGTATTTTTTACACTCCTGACACGCTACCCGACCATCCTCGATTACAGTTGAAGGGGTTCCACAATCTGGACAGAGAAAAACGCCTCGCGCCTGTTCTTTCATCTTCTAAGAGTCTTCCTCACTCTACACTCGGCTGCAAGCCTTGAGGTAATTTACTCCCCCACCATTGCTTTCTCTACGATGAGCGCAGCCAGCTGTTCTGTGGCATCATCAAGCTCCTCAACGGCGGCCTTCAAGAGAGATCCACTCTGAGCCTCATCCTGTAACTGAGTGCGAACAGTCTGCTCAGCCTCCCGAACCTTTAATAAATCCTCTTCTGATAAAACGGTGCCAAAATCGACTAAGGCTGGTTCGAGTGCGGCGAGGAGTTCCTCTGCCTTCAACCGTGCCTCGACAAAGACACGCGCACTCATATCGGAAAAAGCGTGATCAACACTCTCCGAAACCATGTGCTCGACCTGAGTATCAGCGACATCAACCGCCGAGCTCTCAATGCTCAAAATCGTGTCTTCATTGGTAGCAGTATCGCGGGTAAGGACCTCTAAGAGTCCACTCGCATTGAGCGAGAACTGAACTCCTACCCTTGCTTGCCCTTTTCCTACCGCCTGAAAGGGCACCTCGATCTGCCCCAACTCCCAGTTATCCTTCGCCAACTCTCGCTCCCCTTGTAACACGCGGATCTTCATCACAGTCTGACCCGCGACCGCATTGGTGAAGAGTTCTCCAGCCTTACAGGGAATGGTGGTGTTACGCGGGATGAGCACATTCATCAACCCGCCCACAGTCTCAATCCCCAAGCTCAAAGGAGTAACATCTAACAACACTACCTCGCGAACCGCTCCACTCAAAATGCCTGCCTGAATCGCAGCGCCTAATCCCACGGTCTCATCAGGATCGACACCCTCCTCCACTGCACGGCCAAAGATACGCTCAACTCGATTCCTCACCGCAGGAACGCGCGTACTTCCTCCCGCTAGGACAACCGCTTCAATTTCTTCGGGGCGTAGATCGACATCAGCAAGCGCCCTCCGACAACAGGCCTCTGTTTTTTTCAAGAGCGACTCGATTTCGGTCTCGAACTCGACTCGTGTGATCGTCCTCTCTATGCCTTCTTCACGGAAAAACGGTAATCGGAAGATCGCTTCGTCTTGTTCACTGAGGACGAACTTGACCCGCTCGGCCTCTTCGAGAGCTCGCCCTCGTTCTGCTTCATCCAATTTCTTGAGATCGATTCCCACTTTCACAAGAATTGCTTCATCAAAATCGTCTCCCCCTAATCGGGTATCCCCCGCTGTCGCCAAAACTTCAAAGTGGCCTGCGCGAAGCTCCAAAATCGAAACATCAAAAGTCCCTCCGCCTAAGTCATAGACGGCCACCTTCTTCTCCTCGCCTAGCTTATCGAGCCCATAGGCCAAAGCTGCTGCGGTGGGTTCACTGAGTAGGCGCACCACCTCAAGCCCTGCCAACTCGCCTGCTCGCTGGGTCGCTCCGCGTTGCCCTTCGTTGAAGTATGCGGGAACCGTAATCACGGCCCTGCTCACCGTCTGCTCCAGTCGAGCTTCCGCAACTGCCTTCAGCGTTTTTAAAATCTCCGCACTCACTTCCTCGGGCGAACGACTGGCCGCTTTTTCTCCCGTTCCCATCAGGCGCTTGACGCTCGTCACCACTCCTCCTAAACCACGTCGTCTCCGGGCTGAGAAACCGACTTCTACCTGTCCTTCTTCCCCATACCAGACCGCACTGGGTGTGAGACGAGAGCCTTCCCCATCGGCTAACAGAATCGGAAAACCAGACTCCACGACTCCGATTGCCGAGTTCGTCGTTCCGAGGTCAATACCTACAATCAATTCATCACTCATCGTCTTTCGGTAAACTTATTAAACTAACCCCTGCCAGATTCGTCCAAACCGTTCTTTGAGTTGCAACTTCCACTTTCGTAAAAAACCAAGCTCGCTGCGCAACGCCAGAGCTGGTTCATAATCTCCTACGACCCCCGCTTGCTCCGCATTCGTAAACTCGTCCTGCAAGCGTTGCTGCCACTCGGCGAGCTCTTCTAACAAATCTTCTAACTGCTGTTTCCAACGAAAGCCCTCCTTCTGCCACAAAGCCTTTCCCAAGCCTGAGGAAGTCTGCCCTTGCCTCTCTAACCACTCATCAACGCCACCGGTCACCACACTCACCCGGGTAAACATCTCACCCACTGCTGGAGTGATCACCCCAGAGTGAGCGATCTCCTGACCATGGAAACGCAACCACGCATCCAAACGTCGAAAGTCATCCCGCAAACCATCATGAGCCTCGCGCAAGCATTCGAACTCACCTTGCTCACCGCCTGCATCGGGATGAGCGCCTGCGCTCTTTTGCTGAAAGGCCTTCTCGACTTCCTCCTCTGCGAGCACCAACTGCACGGGCAGACCCAATGCTTCCCACCAATTCATGCCGCGAAGCTTTCTCCACAGGAGCAAGTCACGAGTGCATTCGGATTCTGCACCTTGAAGCCTCCTTGCTGCAAATCGTCGGAGTAATCGAGTTCACTACCACTCACGAAAAGAGCGCTCTTAGGATCAATAACCACCTTCACGCCATTGCTCTCGACCAAGACATCTCGGTCACGAGGGCCATCAACGAGATCCATCTGGTATTGCAGGCCACTGCAACCACCTCCGACCACCGCAATCTTGAGCGCACCCTCCGCACGTCCTTGCTTTTCTAACAAACCACGCAAATGACTGGAGGCGCCATCAAGCACCTTCACTAACTTCTCATTCCCTACCGTAAATTTAACCGTGGCCACGATGTGATTCTACCGCAATCTCCTTAGCGCTCAACTCTGGATCGACTTCTAACAGGCAACATCTCCTCAATCCTCTGCAGGAGGTAATTGATCGACTTCTTCTAACAAGTTCACAATATCCACTCCGCGTTCAGCAGAGTTGTCATGTCGAAAGCTTAGGACAGGGGTATTACGCAGCTTAACACGTCGCATGACCTTGCTCTGAATCATGCCATGCTTTCGGGTCAAGACTTCGAGAACAGGCTCGGCTTCCCCTCCCAAAACGCCGACCCATACTTTTGCTTCGCGGAGATCCTTGGTGACCTCTACCGCATTGATCGAGACCAACTTCCCCTTCCACTCGAAGTCCTTCTGAACCACAGTAGAGATCTCCCGCTTAAGGAGTTCATCAACACGTTGGAGACGTTGGGACATAAGGGTTGGTTAGTTGGGTAAGCTTAGAGCTCTACCGGAATGCTTTCTAAGGTGTAGCACTCGATAATATCGCCTTCCTCATATTCGTTGAAAGCGCCCAAACGGATACCGCATTCGATACCTTGCTTGACCTCTTCCACTTCGTCTTGGAAGCGACGGAGAGTAGACATCTTGCCATCGAAGACGGGAGTGCGACCGCGCAAGACACGGGCATGAGCAGTGCGGGAGACCTTGCCTTTGGCAATGATGCAACCGGCGGCTTTGCCCTTCTTCACTTTGAAGACCTGCTTCACCTCGGCACGACCTAGGATGTTCTCTCTCGTTTCTGGAACGAGGAGCCCCAGCATCGCTTCACGCACTTGGTCGAGTAATTCGTAAATAACGGAGTAGAGCTTAATCTGCACCCCTTCGCTCTTGGCCGCTTTGACAGCCTTGCTCTCGACCTTGGTATTGAAACCGAGAACTACCGCATCGGAGGAACTCGCGAGGAGAATATCAGATTCGCTGATTGCTCCCGTGGCCGCGTGGAGGAATTTCACTTCCACTTTCTCAGACTCGATATCGCCGACAGCCTGTTGAATCGCCTGCACCGAGCCCTGCACATCGGCACGGAGGATAAGATTGAGAATGGTCTTCTGACCAGTTTCGACGAAGGAAAGCATGTCTTCCATCCGACTCTTCTTAGGTCGCACGAGACGCTCTTGGCGGCGCTCATGTTGACGCTCTTCGCCCAGCTTCTTGGCTGCGCGTTCAGTCTCCATGATGACGAGTTCATCACCCACGTGAGGTGAGTCCGAGAAACCGAGGACCTCAATTGGATAACCAGGAGGCACTTCTTTGACCTGCTCGCCATGATCATTGATCAGGGACTTAATCTTGCCAGAGTATGGACCACAGATGAAAGGCTTGCCGACTTTGAGCGTTCCGTTTTCAACAATCACACTCGCAGTAGCTCCCTTACCCGCTTGGATACGAGACTCGATAACGATCGCGCGACCATTCGCTCGTGGATTGGCTTTGAGTTCTAACACCTCTGCCTGGAGAGCCATCAATTCGAGCAACTCATCCATCCCGTCACCGGTGACGGCCGAGACTTCGAGACACTCGATATCACCACCGAAGTCGGTAGGAGTGAGTTCGTGCTCCATCAGTTGCGTTTTCACCCGAGTGGGGTCTGCAGCCGGAAGGTCACACTTATTAATAGCTACGATGATCGTCTTGTTAGCCGCTTTGGCATGGCTAATGGCCTCCTTGGTTTGAGGCATGATCCCATCATCGGCCGCAATAACTAAGACGATGATATCGGTGACATCAGCTCCCCGCGCACGCATGGCGGAGAAGACGGAGTGACCGGGAGTATCGATAAAAGTAACAGGGCGGTCGCCATGGTCAACTTGGTAGGCACCAACATGCTGAGTGATGCCACCCGCCTCGCCAGAAGTCACTTTGGACTTACGGAGGTAATCTAAAAGAGACGTCTTTCCGTGATCGACGTGTCCCATGAAGGTGATGATGGGAGCACGGAGAACCATCTTCTCTTC
>CALFBF010000026.1 GCA_937949965.1 uncultured Roseibacillus sp. | reverse complement strand
TCCCCTACTCCACCGGCAAAGCCTTCAGAATCTTGGTAGGTTCGACTTGGGTTAGGTCTAGGTTGAGCCACTTCTGTTTCCCGGCGTTTTCCTTAGCCGAGTTATCTTCGTCTTTTTCGAGAAGAACTTCCTTCGCGATCGCGATGCCTACTTCGCCGTTTTTCTCAACGGTATTAGCAGTAAGGGACAGCTTGGTGCCTTTATCTTGAGCAAAAACTCCACCGAGGAGATTCCCGGAAATCAAATTGCCATTCACAATGGCACGCACTCCAGTGGAAGCGACGAGACCAACTTCTCGATTACGCTCGATGCTAGAGCTCTCGATTCGGCATTCGACATCGGTAGAGGTCAGCAAAACTCCTGTGAGACCGTTGTCCTGAAAACGTGAACGTTGCACCCACACCTTACCGCCATCCCAAGCATCAAGCCCGTGATGAAGGTTGGCGAGGGATTGTGAGTCTTGCACCACTGCTTCGCTGCCTTTCCCGAAAACCGCGATTCCATCCCAGCCACAGCCTTTGATCTCGCTGGCCGTAATCTCACAACGAGCACCTTCCATTACCGCGATGCCATGGCCAGATCCGTAGCTGATTTCGCATTCCTCAAAGACGGCTTGTGCGCCTTTCACGAGTGCCACTGGGAAGCGTTCCTCGGCATTGGAAACTCCCTGATGACGAATGGTTAATCCTAACAGACGGGCGGGTGCGCCTTCACCTTCGACAACAATGACACTGCCTTTTTCCGAGGGAGAGGAGATGGTTGTTTTGCCCTTAGTCCCCGCCAAGACGACACCCGGAGGAATCAAAAAACCACCGGGGTAATTCCCTGGTGCGACCAGCACCTTGTCACCCGAGCGAACCTTGGCGAGAGCTTCGGGAATGGTTTTAACATCAAGAGGAACGGCAACGGTTTGTACGTAAGCCGACATCTTCTCTAACAACGCCGCTGCTTTCTCCGAAGAAGCCATCCGCTGGGCCTCACGAAGAAGCTGCAATGCTTCCAAGGAATACTCACCAGTATCCAGGGCGAGGGCTTGCTCGTAGATCGCATTTGCCTTGGCTCGGAAACCGTCGAGAACTAACTGAGCCTCCTCTGCCGCGGCCTGAAATTCGGTTAAACGTTCGTGCTCGGGATCGGTTTCAGCTAGCTTCGCCGTGCCATCGACCACGGCCTGCCAGTTCTTCTCACGGAGAGCGACGTCGATATCATCAGAGAGTCGCGAAATCTCATCCAAGCGACGCTCATCTTTCATGCGAGTGGCGAAGGCTTGCAGTTGAGCATCCTCAGGGGCCATCGCCAAAGTCTTCTCCATTGCGGACTCGGCATCATCCCAGCGGCGCAATTCTTTCAGCGATTGCACATTAGCAAGGGAAAATTCGATTTGCATATCACGCTCTACTTGGCGTCCTGTTTCCACCTGCTCCAGACCAGCGAGGGCTTCCTTTGATTTTGGATCAAGAGCAAGGATGTTTTGATAGACCTTTTCCGCTTCGGTCCAGTTACGCGCTTTGGCCGCGGCCTTAGCTGCGGGGAGATGGCTTTTGGCTTCCTTAAGCTTGCCTTGCCTTTCCAGGAAAACAGGTCCGAACATAAACGCGGCTCCTACAAGAGCAGTGATCAAGAGTAGACTCAGCAGAATGGGCACGACCTTCTTTTTCTTAGGACGAAAGTTCTGTGCCACCTGCAGAGCCTCTTCAAAGCGGGTCAGCTCTAGTTCATAGTTCACCCTTTTCTCCGGGGTATTCGCTTCATCACGGAGGCGTTGCATGTGTTTGCGAACCTCCTCAAAAGCACGTTCGTAGTTGTCGACGGTTTCGCCGCGCTTGAGACCAAGCACTCTGACCGCTTCCTCATAGGACATGCTGCTTTGTGATTTCATGATAGGGGGTGATAGTGGGAACTACCCTTGGAAGTTCTGCACGATAGGCATGCGACGTCCAACTCCAAATGCCTTTGAAGTGACTCGCAAACCTGGGGCCGCTTGATGCCTTTTCCATTCATTGAGGTCAACTCTCCTTTGTATCCAGCGGACGGTGGACTCGTCATAGTCGTGGCATTCGATAATGTCAGAGGCACTCATCTGCTGCTCGACGTAGAGTTCTAGAATGGCATCGAGCTCGTCGTAAGGCGGGAGAGAGTCTTGGTCTTTTTGGTCGGGTGCCAACTCCGCACTTGGCGGCTTTTCAATAGTAGCCCACGGGATGACTTCTCGCTCCCGATTCATCCATCGAGCGAGTTCATAAACTCGGGTCTTGGGCACATCAGAGATGGCGGCCAAGCCGCCACACATATCACCATACATCGTGCAGTAGCCGACCGCGAGTTCGCTCTTGTTACCAGTTGTTAGAAGAATGGATCCAGTTTTGTTAGAAAGCGACATTAGAAAGAGCCCTCGAATACGGGCCTGCATATTCTCCTCGGTGACGTCTTCTTTCGCACCCGCAAAGGGACCCTTCATTGCCTCACGAACGGTAGCAAAAGTTTCGCCGATGGGTACTTCCTCGCACTTCATGTTTAGATTTTGAGCCAGCTTAATCGAGTCTCCGATGCTCCCCTCCGAGCTAAATCGACTCGGCATGGTGAGACCTCGCACATTCTCGGCCCCGAGCGCTGCTACCGCCAGCGCAGCAGTGACTGCAGAGTCGATACCACCGCTGAGCCCGAGACAGGCTTCGCGGAATCCGCACTTACGCGCATAGTCCCGCAGACCCAGCACGAGAGCTTCATAGAGTTGAGCGTTTTCCTCTAGTTCAGGCCACATCACGCCCTCTTTCTTAGAGTCGAGTTCAACCACTTCGACTTCCTCTCGGAAGCCAGAGAGACTGGCCATTACTTCCCCGTCCGCACCGACCACTGCGGAATGCCCGTCGAAAATCAGTTGGTCTTGTCCACCCACCGCATTGCAGTAGACCAGTGGCACCTTGGCCTCCTTAGCCACCGAGGCGAACAAATCACGCCGAGCAACAGGCTTGTTCAATGCAAAGGGAGAAGCACTCAAGTTGACAATCACATCGGCTCCCTTCTCCGCCAACTCTCGCACCGGCTCGCGCTCATAGAGAGGCCGATAGAGAAAGTCCTCGGTCCAAATATCTTCGCAAACGGTCACTCCCACTTGCTGGCCCAGATACTCGATTACTCGACACTCTTCATTGGGCTCGAAGTAACGCCATTCATCAAAGACATCGTAGGTAGGCAGGAGCGTCTTGTAAATCCGTTCACGAATCTGACCATCCTCTAGCCAAGCAACGGCATTGCGAAAAGCTCGCCCGGGACGCTTATCCGAGCGATCAACATAACCGACCAAAAGAGGGACTTCCCCGACTTCTCCCCGCAGATAGTCGAGCGCCTGCAGACAACGAGGCACGAACTGGCTTTTGAAAACCAAATCGCGCGGAGGGTAACCTACGAGAGAAAGCTCGGGGGTAACGACGAGGTCAGCCCCTTTTTCCAAAGCCTCCCGATAACCGGCTAAAATCCGCTTCGCATTGGCAGGAAAGTCCCCCACCACCGAGTTAATCTGCACCAAGGCAATCTTCATGATTCGAGTGAAAAGGAGCCTTGCGTAGGAGAACAGACTTGGCAAGAGCCGCGGGTGGCGTGATATAAGGCTACCAGAGCCCCAGCTTGCCTGTGCTCACCGCATACCACCCCATCAAGAGGTTGGCTACACCATGCATTACAACACAAGCGCCAAGGCTCTTGGTCCAAATCGCACAGAAATACATCACACTACCAAAGGCGACTGCCCCCGCGTAATCAATAGGAGCGTGAGCAATCATAAAGACCAAAGTCGTGACCCCGTAGGTCAGCCAACTCGGCTTCCCGAACGGAACCTTCCAGTAATTACCATCTCGGTCTAACAACCAGCGCATCAGAAAGCCCCGCCAAAAAATCTCCTCCACCAGAGCCACGATAACAACGGCGCGGAAAAAACGCAGACTCAACGAAGTCCAATCCGCCACACTGTCAAAGGCCAGCGCATCAGCACCGAACATGCGGGCATCAAAGCCATCGAGACGCTCCTGCACCCCGAGACGTTTAAGCCAGCTAGGCACCTCGGCATCAGAGGCAAAGCCCATCCACTCGTAGGTCTGCGTCGGCAAGAGCCAGAACCCTATTCCTACTGCTCCCAAAAGCGCACCTTGTAAGCTCGTTTTCCACGACCAATTGAACTCATAATTCCGCCACCAAAAAACTAACAACCCAAGACACACAATAATCTGCAGAGGATAGATCCACTGATCGGCATCGCGCCGCCACCACGGCAAATCGGAATGATTGCGAAAGAAGCCCTCGAAGCTCCCCACCACAAAACCTAACACCCCCATCACAACCAAAAAGGTCATCAAAGGAACCACGTGAGCGAGGTTACGGTCAGCTTGCGCAGTCTTAGGATTCATCAGCAATAATAGCGAGCTCAGCTAGTGGTTTACCTTACAATCTTCCCACAAAAGCTTCCATCTTATCCATCGCCTCTTCCAGCTGGTCAAAGGCAGTGGCATAACAACAGCGTAAAAAACCTTCCCCTCCTTCGCCAAAGGCCGTGCCCGGCACGGCGGCAACATCTTCTTCTTCCAACAAGCGCAGCGCAAACTCCTGTGAAGTGAGCCCGAAGCGACTGATATCCGGAAAGACGTAGAACGCTCCTCCCGGCAAGTGGCACTCCAGCCCCATCTCATTGAGGCGACGCACGACGAAGTCGCGGCGCAATTTGTAATCCTGACGCATGCTTTCTACGGAATCCATCGTAGCAGGATTCTCTAACGCCTCGAGGGCCGCTACTTGACTCGTAATGGGAGCACAGAGCATCGAGTATTGATGAATCTTCATCATCGCCTCAGTCAATGGTGCCGGAGCACAGGAGTAACCGAGACGGAATCCGGTCATTGAAAAAGCCTTCGAAAAACCATGTAAGAGAATGGTGCGCTCGCGCATCCCCGGTAGACTAGCGATAGAAACATGCTCCTCCTCATCGTAACGGAGTTCGGAATAAATCTCATCTGTTAGAACAATCAAATCGTTCTCGATCGCCACCTTGGCAATGCCCTCTAACTGCTCGCGTGAGCACACCGCACCGGTCGGATTAGTAGGAAAATTAAGCATCAACACACGCGTCCGATCCGTCACTGCCGCGGCCACTGCTTCTGGGGTAAGCGCAAAACCGTCTTCCTTCTTGGTAGTCACCTCCACCGCCACCCCGTGAGCCATCACCACACTCGGTGAATAAGAGACATAGCAAGGAGCGTGATAGATGACTTCATCGCCAGGATTGAGCAACGCCCGCAGCGCAAGGTCGAGCGCCTCGCTGACCCCTACCGTGATGAGCACTTCGCTCTCGGCATCGTAGTCGACCTGGAAGACCTTGGAGCAATACTTAGCGATCTCTTTTCGCAAGCTCAGGAGACCCAGATTAGAAGTGTAGCTTGTCTGCCCTTTTTCAAGGGACTCAATCGCCTTGGCGCGAATATTCCAAGGAGTCGGGAAATCAGGTTCCCCCACCCCGAGAGAAATGACATCATCGCGACCAATCACGAGTTCGAAGAAATCGCGAATGCCCGAGCGCGGGACTTTCCCGACTTGGTCGGAGATTTTATCAGCGTAGTTCATGGCGAAACCGGCAGACGCTCTCCTTCACCTCCCTCGCGGAAGAGAAAGCCGTTTTCCTTGTAAGTCTTCAGTCGGAAATGAGTCGCCGTAGAAAGCACGCCCGCCATCGAGCTCAACTTCTCACTCACGAAGCGAGCCACCGACATCAAATCTTCCCCATGGACAACCACCATGAGATCATACCCCCCACTCGCGAGGTAGCAGCTCTCCACTTGGTCGAACTTAGCAATGCGCGAGGCGAGGCGATCGAAGCCACCGCCGCCTTCGGGCGTCAGGCGCACCTCAATAAAGGCCGAGACCCCCGCCGCATCTGCCTTGGCCGTATCCACCACCGCCCGATAACCGAGAATGAGGCCATCAGCCTCCCACGCGGCCACCTTGGCACACACCTCATCTTCCGGGAGGGAAAATCTCTCCGCGAGTGACGCCAAGGACTGACGCCCCTCGCGCCGCAATACTTCCAGCATCGGGTCAAGCGACATAAGAGGGCTAGTAGACCCACCCCGCCCAGAAGTCGAGTCCCAAGCGTGCTGTAGGTAG
>CALFBF010000025.1 GCA_937949965.1 uncultured Roseibacillus sp. | reverse complement strand
CACATAAGTCACTTAAAAAGAAGGATTTAGATTATACAAAATCCAGAAAAAACTCCGATACGAACTACTTATCCCCTAAAAATTAGCGATTAAATTATATCTTATCGCTATAATCGTTGATTGTAATTGGAGGCTTTTTGGGAATTCAATTAATAAAAACCAATTGAATTCGGGTTCTAAAAACCAAGAGTAACAACTTGCCTTAATCAATAGACTCAGCAACGGGTAAAAAAAACCGTATCGCACTTACTTCTCACCACAATCAATCTTAAGGGCACCTCCGGCATCTGCTTTCGAGAAAAATGGGGAGCATTTTCTCGAAATGGGGCTACCAGAGACTCTCCTAATAGCTAAACAAGCCTCGAACCTGAATAAAACGCACCCATCGCTGCCGCATCTACATGCCATCTTCTAGGTAGATTTCGGACTTTGAAGTTCTCGGCCTCCTCATCGGAAGCGCCTGCCTCATAAGCGATTTCTGTTCGTCAGCGTAGTGTTTTGCTTGCGGCTTCCTTCAGCGGACACCTCGTGATGCGCGCCTTGCCGTCCAGCTAGTGGTTCCCTCTACTGGGCCCACAGGGGACTTGAACCCCTAGTGAGTGCTCCCTGCCGGGCGCACCAAAAAAAAAGCCCCTCTTCATAAGAAGAGAGGCGTTTAAGAAAAAAATCTTAAGAAAGAACTGACCTACTGAGCAGCTTCTTTAACGGCTTCGCCCGCTTTCTTAAGCATACCAGCACCTTTTTCACCAGCGTCTTTTACCATGTCGTCAGCAGCACCTGCTGCTTTGTCAGTCATCTCCTTCACTGCGTCAGTGGCACCGTCCTTCATCTCTTTAACAGAACCGGCCGCCTTGTCCTTCATCTCTTTGACAGTATCAGCAGCGCCATCCTTCATTTCCTTAACAGAGCCGGCAGCCTTGTCTTTCATGTCCTTCACCGCGTCTGCAGCTCCGTCCTTCATCTCTTTGACTGAATCGGCAGCCTTGTCCTTCATATCCTTAGCGCCATCTTTCATCCCTTTGGCACCGTCTTTCATATCCTTAGCACCATCTTTCATGCCTTTGGCAGCGTCTACGGCACCGTCCTTCATGTCCTTGGCAGCATCTGCAGCACCATCCTTCATATCCTTCATGGCATCAGCGGCGCCATCCTTCATATCAGCAGCACCTTCCTTAACTCCTTCGGCAGCAGCCTCAGTAGCATTATCCACGGCTTCGCCAGCTTTGTCACAAGAGGAGAAAGCTAATCCAGAAGCGATAGCGGCAGTTAAATATACGGTCTTTTTCATTGTTTTATTCGGTGGTTGTTAGGCTCCTATCGTTGTTCCAACGAGAGCGTCTGCAATCGCGTAGACAGCAAATGAAGCCTTTTGGCCACATTTTTCAAGCTATTCCGGCTCGAACTCTTGGCCTTTAGGCATAACAGTAATCGCATTAATACCTACTCCATCCAGTGCCCGGCTTGTTGGGAGAGCTTTGAGGTCCCTACTCCACCCCTCTCTGAATGTCCTTGCGAAATCGACTACGACTGCGAGGTCTGTTGTCGTCCTTTCCGCATCCTGTGTGACGAAGAAGGTGGCGCCAGCGCTCTCAGTCTAAGCGAATGAGTGAGCGCAACCCAACAGTGTCCGTCGTTATGGCGTGTCGCGACGCAGCAGAAACTCTCGCCAAGGCCCTCCAATCCATCTTGCGGCAAAGCCTGCCTGCTGAGGAAGTCATCCTTGTCCTAAATGGTTGTCGGGACAAAAGCGCATCCATTGCTGCCGATTTTGCGCAACGAGATTCACGTATTCGACTCTTTGAGTCCTCTCCAACAGGCGGGGTGGCAGAGGCAGCCCGCCTTGGTTGCGCAAATGCTCGGGCTCCCCTCATTGCCCGCATGGATGCCGATGACATCGCGGGATATGAGCGTTTGGCCGCGCAAGTCGCATCCTTTAAAAATCAAAATGCTGATCTGGTCACTTGTCGGATAGAACCCCTCGCTTCGTTAGGCCATGGCATCGATCGTTACGTCGGGTGGGCGAATACTCTGAAAAAGCCAACCGATTTCCGACGAGAGCGGTTCATTGAGTCCCCTGTAATCCAGCCTGGAGTGCTTATGACCCGAGAGGCTTACCAACGGGCGGGAGGTTACCAAGTCAAAGACGGCCCCGAAGACTATGATCTCTGGCTCCGAATGCTGCAGGGAGGGGACTCCTTTTACCAAGCAGAAGAAGCTGTGCTCCAATGGCGGGACTCCAACAAGCGCTTAACGCGCACTCACGACGACTACTCCCAAGCCCAGATGACCGCTACGAAGGCCTGCTATCTGTCCCAGATGACAAGTGTGCGGGCGCAGGGAGTGATGATCGCAGGGAGTGGTCCCATCGGGCGACGGTGCTGCCGCTCCTTGCAAGCAGCCGGGGTACAGATACACGGTTTTTTCGAAGTCGCTCCCAAAAAGATTGGCGGTCTCGTGCTTGGGTTGCCTGTCTATGGGATGCCGGAATTCGGGATCAGACAGCGTCAAGCCGTGCTCTTGGGCTGTGTGGGCAGAGGTGGTCGCGAGGCAGTTAGAGAAGTCGCGGCAAGAGCTTCCTACCGCGAAGGAGAGGACTTCTTCGCCTGTTGTTAGCTTTGGTTCTTCCCCTCAAAATAAGCACCGATCATTCTCGAAACTATTTTGCTACCGGGAAGGGTTGAGCCGGACGCTGGCATCGTGTTAACTGCCGCCCGCATGGGCAGAGCATTTGAATATCGAAGAGCGTCAAAGGAAGCGCGGTGGGACAAGATGTCGAAAATCTTTCCGAAGCTGGGCAGAACCATCACAATGGCAGCCAAGGAGGGAGGGCCCGATCCGGCCTCGAATCCTAAGCTCCGAGCCGCGATCGCGACGGCTAAGGCCGAAAACATGCCCAAGGACAATGTCAAGAAGGCGATTGAACGGGCGGAGGGCAAAGACGCGGCCGATTACCAAGAGGTCAATTATGAGGGGAAAGGCCCCCACGGAATCCTCCTCTGGGTAGAGTGTGCTACCGATAATAATACCCGCACTTTCTCTAATGTGCGCACCATCTTTAATAAAAACGAGGGTCAACTGCTCGAATCCGGTGCCCTTGGCTTCATGTTCAATCGCAAAGCGGTGATTCAATTCACAAAAGGAAGTCACGAGATTGAAGAAGTCGAGCTCGAGCTCATCGATGCGGGTCTGGAAGAACTCGTAGTCAATGAGGACACGGTCTACGTCTATGGCGAGTTCGAAGCCTTTGGTAGCTTAACCAAGAAGCTCGAAGAACTCGGTATCGAGACCACGAAGGCCAATCTGCAACGAATCCCCACCACTCCCATGGAATTCAGCGAAGAGCAGATCGAGCAGGTTGAGCTTCTGATCGATAAGCTCGAAGACGACGAGGATGTACAAGCCGTTTACACGAATATCGCCTAACTTGTGACTAGCGAATGGGGTGAGCGGCACCTGCGTCCTGCCAGCTCTGCCAAGTTTTTTGTACTGAGTCGGCGTCGAACTCACCTACTTTTAGCATTAAGAGGTAGCGTTGCGTAAAGGACTGCCCTTTTGCTAAGAGAAAGTCGCCCAACTCGGGATCATCCGGTCGGGCCTCAAAATCATGCCGACCAAACGGATTAGCCGCCAATAAACCGTAATGCCTCGCATGCCACCAAGTGGGGTGATTGAGGTTATTACTATGATCAAGCAGAGCCACAACCAGTGCCTTCCCCGCTGTATCCGGCCCATGATAAGCAACCCACTGCGCGCGCTGCCCCCAACAATCCTCACCTCGACGCCCCACTGAATCGGTAATGTGACCTTGAGCCACTTCACCGCGCAGGCGCAGCGTCGGAGTGACTCGAATCGCGCAGAATCCTTCCTTAGTGTCGCCAAAAACGACCTCGCCCTGCACTGCGGTGAAGGTCGCCCTTACTTCAAGAGAAGTCTGCTGAGGAATGGAGAAATCAAACTGATAACGTCGTTCCTCGCGCAGAATCTCCCGTTCACCTACCAGCCAAGCGAGCGCGACCGTGAAAAAAGCGCTCTTTCCCCGATCGGTCACGCCGTGGTCCACGAATCGTAAATGCTCAATGCGGTTATCACCATCGTGCCAAAAATCGGCCCCATTGACCTTCCCATGAGCAAGCCAAAAAGACGTATGATGAGGATGATCTTCAGCCTCTCCTTCGACCCCCTCTTGGAAGGGAAAATGGCGAGTCACACTCTGGCCGGTCGGGCTTAATAGAGGATACAAACAAGGAACCCGTCCCTCACTCCGGTAGCTCGCAACACGTGTGCCATCATAGACAACTCCAATCTGCGGCCCCTTCACTTGAACTTGGAGCTCAGCCCCGAGCGGGAGGGCCAGCCACAGCCCAAAAAAGCATTTTCGGAAAAAACAATGTTTCTTTTCTCTCATCTTGCCTATCTTTCTCCCAGATTGACTAAGGAGTGACCATTCAGTTTTTGGGGAATATCTTTCCTCACTGGAACTCTCATCAGCAACTTCCTTAGCCGAACACTTTAAAACGATGACTGAATTCGAAGAACTGGTCGATACCCATTACCAAGCGCTCTATCGCTTCGGTTATTCATTGGCGAAGACCCCAGAACGAGCGTCTGACCTCGTCCAGCAAACCTTTGTCAAATGGGCAGAAAAAGGACACCAGCTCAAGGACCGCTCTAAGGCCAAGACCTGGCTTTTCACCACTCTCTACCGAGAATACCTTTCCCACGCTCGTCGTTCCACGAAATTTCCCGAGCGTGATCTTGAAGAGGCGGAATACCAACTCCCGGCCAAAGCTGCCGACGCTGATCGTCAGCTTGACGCTAAGCGAGCGGTTAATCTCCTCGCGCAACTTGATGAGACCTTCCGTGCCCCACTCACCCTCTTTTTCCTCCAAGAGCAGAGCTACAAAGAAATTGCTGAAACACTAGACATTCCTATCGGCACCGTCATGTCCCGTATCTCTCGGGGCAAAAAACAACTCCGTGAGCTCATGGAAACCGCTGTAGACCCCGAGACCGAAAACGTCGTTAAATTTAACCAGAAAGGATAATTATTATCATGGATCACGCACAAGCTAAACTCATCCTAGCCAGCTTCCGCCCGAATGGGTCGGACCTCAACGACCCTGCTTTTGCAGAAGCATTGGCTCTCGCAGGCGAAGACAAGGCTCTCGGACTCTGGCTCGCTAACGAGCGCGCAAAGGATCTGGCCTTTGCCGAAAGCCTCTCTGAATTCCCTATCCCGGAAAACCTTCGTGAAGATCTCTTCGAAGTGCTCGCTAATGCACAAGATGCGCCTGGGTATAGCGAATTTGATCACGAATTCGCTGGTGCTCTTGCCGACATCCAACCTCCCAATAACCTGCGGAACGATATTCTTGCCGCAATGGAGATTGAACAGAAAGTGACTACTCTCCCCACGGCACAGAAAAGCCCAAAGAACAAACGCAACTGGTTCAGCATGCCTGCCATCGGAGTTGCCGCTGCAGCTGGTATTGTAGCAGCGGTCTTGTGGACTAGCTTTCTCCAACCTTCTAACCCTCACCGCCAAGTCGCCTCTCTCACACCAGCAGCCATCCAGTCTGAGGCAGTCGACTTCTTAAGTGGAAACATCAGTCTTGATCGCAAGAACCCTAAGCAAGAGGCACTCTATCAGTTCCTAGCGAGCAATGAACTCCCCTCCCCACACATCCTGCCTGCAGGTCTGCAAAACGCAGCCGGAATTGGATGCAAGCGTCTTGACTTCAACGACAAGCCAGCCTCACTGATCTGCTACCAGTCCACTCCCGGAGACTCCGTGGTCCACCTCATCGTCTTCCAACGAGACGCGATCGAAGGAGATCTTCCCCAACTTGCAAAGGCCAAAGACAACTGCACCCATTGCAGTCGTGATGGATGGTCGGTCGCTAGCTGGCGTGATGAAGACAAGGCCTTCTTCATGCTTGGTAAAATGGAACCCGAGCAATTGGCTGCTATCTTCTAAGTAAGATCGGCTTCCTTCTTTTCTCATCCTCATCAGCCCCCTAAGGTCAGACACCTCAGGGGGCTTTTTTGTATCCTAAACTCTCCGCTCTTCTGATTACTCGCTTATGGCTACCAACATTCTTGGAGGAGAACTCACCACCTGCTCGCTCAATCCACTCACTGGCTACTTCCGAGATGGTTGTTGCAACACCATTGGCTCCGATACCGGCAGACACATTATCTGTGCAGTAATGACCACGGAATTCCTCCAATTCAGCCGCCAACAAGGTAACGATCTCATCACCGCCCGTCCCGAGTTCCAGTTTCCCGGACTCCAAGCAGGAGATCGCTGGTGCCTCTGCCTGAACCGCTGGTTAGAAGCACTCGAAGCTGAATGCGCTCCGCTCGTAGTCCTCGAAGCCACACACATCTCAGTCAGCGAATTTGTCGACCGAGAAGTCCTCGAAAAATACCGCGCCAGCTAATCACTAACTGCCGCACCTAATCCTTCTCTTTTTCCAGAAACGCTCTCCCTACCCATCACCATGACCACCCACCCCGCTCTCGCCTCTTGGATCGAACAGATAACCGCCCGCTGCCAACCCGACCAAGTCGAGTGGTGTGATGGCTCGCAAGAAGAGTGGGATCGTCTCACTACACTTCTCGTAGAAAAAGGAACCTTCATTCGGCTCAATCCAGAAAAGCGGCCTAACTCCTTCCTCGCGCGCTCCTCACCCGGCGACGTGGCCCGAGTGGAAGACCGCACCTTTATCTGCACCCGCCGCCAAATCCAAGCAGGTCCAACTAACAACTGGGCCGAATCCCGTGAAATGTTGGCCAAGATGCATGACCTCTTCACCGGCTGCATGAAGGGGCGCACAATGTATGTGATCCCCTTCTGCATGGGACCACCGGACTCCCCCTTGGCCAAGATCGGAGTGCAAATCACCGACTCTCCTTACGTCGTCGTCAATACGCGCATCATGGCCCACATGGGCGCTCACATTCTGAAACAACTGGAGGATGAAGCCGCAGGGGCAACGCCCGAAGTCCGCCACGGACACGGTCTCTTCATCCCCTGTGCCCACACCAGCGGCATGCCTCTCAGCGAAGGAATGGAAGACAACTCTTGGCCCTGTAACGATGAGAAATACATCTGCCATTTCCCAGAAACTCGCGAAATCTGGTCCTACGGTTCCGGCTATGGCGGCAACGCCTTGTTAGGAAAAAAATGCCTCGCGCTGCGGATCGCCTCCGTCATCGCTCAAGAGCACAATTGGATGGCCGAGCACATGCTCATCCTCGGGCTCGAGTCTCCCGAAGGCGAGAAGACCTACCTCTCCGCCGCCTTCCCCAGCGCCTGCGGAAAGACGAACCTCGCTATGCTCGTCCCCCCCGAGAGCTACGCTAAAAAGGGCTGGAAGACGACCATCGTCGGCGACGACATCGCCTGGCTCTGGCCACATGAAGACGGCTCTCTCCACGCCATCAATCCCGAGACGGGATACTTCGGCGTCGCTCCCGGCACCTCTTACGACACCAACCCCATCGCGATGGACTCCATGCGCGAGAACTGCATCTTTACCAATGTCGCTCTCACCGACGACGGCGACGTCTGGTGGGAAGGCCTGACCAAGGAGCCTCCTACACATCTCATCGATTGGAAAGGAAACGACTGGACACCCGCCAGCGAAACGCCCGCCGCGCATCCCAACTCCCGCTTCACCGCACCCGCCCAACAGTGCCCCACGATCGATCCTAATTGGCAAGATCCCGACGGCGTGCCTATCTCGGCGATCGTCTTCGGAGGTCGCCGTCCCACCACCATGCCGCTCGTCTTTCAGGCCTTCAACTGGTCGCATGGCGTCTACCTCGGAGCCACCATGGGCTCGGAGGTCACTGCCGCAGCCATCGGGCTCAAGGCCGGCGTGCGCCGTGACCCAATGGCAATGCTTCCCTTCATCGGATACAACGCTGGCGAATATCTGCACCATTGGCTCGATATGCGGAGTCAGATCAAGAACCTGCCTCGCATCTTCCACGTCAACTGGTTCCGCCGAGATGCCGACGGTAACTTCCTCTGGCCTGGTTTCGGTGAAAATATGCGAGTCTTGGAGTGGATCACCGAGCGCTGCCATGGCCGTATCCCCGGTCACGAGACCCAGATCGGATGGACTCCTCATTACGCCGACTTCAATACTGAAGGGCTGGCAGACTTCACCGAAGAACAATTCGAGGCCGCGATGGGCTACAATCCCGAGGAATGGCAGGCCGAACTCGCCTCCCAAGCCGAGCATTACCTCAAGCTCTATGACCACCTCCCGAAAGAATTAGTCTTCCAAAAGGAACTCGCCACTGCTCGTCTTACTTGAGGGTAAAGGGACTGTTCAAGCACCACTTCTACCAAGACTTTGCGAATAGATTGTGTGCTACCCTGCGAGCTTGACCCTTTTCGCTTGTCTTTTATCCTGCCAACACCAATCAACCGGGAGGACGCTGTGGACCTGAAAGAAATTCGTAATATTGTGGAGCTCATGAATGAACATGGGCTGAGTTACTTCCATCTCGAGGAGGAGGGAGTGAATGTTAAGCTCAAGAAAGGGCTCGACGCGGAAGCGATCCAAGCGGCCTTGGGCGGGATGCAAGCGCATGCCGCTCCGGTAGCAGCAGCGCCTGCACCAGCCTCCGTAGCGGCACCGGCCTCTGCTGAAAGCGCTGCCCCAGTGGCCGCAGGTGACGAGATCACCTCGCCTATGGTCGGCACTTTCTACACCAAGCCTTCTCCAGAGGCTCCTTCCTTTGTCGAAGTCGGCACTGCCGTCAGCGAAGGACAGACCCTCTGTATCATCGAAGCGATGAAGGTGATGAACGAGATCAAAGCCGAGCGCTCGGGCACGATCAGCGAGATCTGTGTCGCGGATGCGAGCCCGGTCCAGTTCGGCGACGCTCTTTTCCGCATTCAATAACGCTCCCCTACTACTATGTTCTCGAAAGTTCTCGTCGCCAATCGCGGAGAAATCGCCCTACGCATCATCCGTGCCTGTCGCGAACTCGGAGTCGCTTCGGTAGCGGTCTACTCCGAGGCCGATGTTGATTCCATGCACGTGCAGCTCGCCGATGAGGCCGTTTGCATTGGAGGGGCTTCCAGCAAGGACAGCTACCTCAAGCCTGATCGCATTCTCGCTGCGGCTGAGATCACCGAGGCCGACGCCATTCACCCTGGCTACGGATTCCTTTCCGAAAATCCTCGTTTTGCCGAAATCTGTGCGACTTGTAACGTCAAGTTCATTGGTCCCTCTGCAGAAGTCATTCGCAAAATGGGCGACAAGGATACCGCTCGCAAAACAGCGGGAGAAAACGGAGTCCCCGTTACTCCTGGCACCGGTCTGTTAGCAACGGCCGAAGAAGGATTAGCGGCGGCCAAGAAGATTGGCTTCCCTGTAATGGTGAAGGCTACTGCTGGTGGTGGTGGTCGTGGAATGCGCCCCGTCTTCAAAGAGGATGAATTCATCAGCCTTTTCCAAGCTGCCAGCAATGAGGCTATCGCTTGCTTTGGCAACGGAGCTTGTTACCTCGAAAAACTGGTTCTCAATCCTCATCACGTCGAATTCCAGGTCATGGGTGACTCCTTCGGTAACTATGTGCACCTCGGAGAGCGGGACTGCTCGATGCAGCGCCGGAACCAGAAAATCATCGAAGAGTGCCCCAGCCCTCTCCTCTCGGAAAGTCTCCGCGAACGCATGGGCAAGGCCTCCACCGACCTCATCTCTGCCATTGGCTATGAGAATGCAGGTACCATCGAGTATCTTGTCGATGAAGAAGAAAACTTCTACTTCATGGAGATGAATACGCGTATCCAGGTCGAGCATCCCGTCACCGAAGAAGTGATGGGTTGTGAGCTCATTAAAGAGCAGATCCGAGTCGCAGCAGGAGAAGAGATTTCTGACCACGTCAAAACGGCTACTCCTCGGGGACACTCCATCGAGTGCCGAATCAATGCCGAGGATCCTTACAATGGTTTCCGTCCCAGCCCGGGCACGATTGACCTTTGGTATGCCCCTGGCGGCAAAGGAGTGCGAGTCGATACCCACGTCTACTCCGGCTACACCGTGCCACCTCATTACGACTCGATGATTGCTAAGCTGATCGTGACAGGCACTTCTCGCACCGTCGCCATTGCGCGCATGAAGCGAGCTTTGGGCGAGTTCATGATCTCCGGCATCAAGACCACCATCCCTTTCCAACAAGAAATCATCGATCATCCCGACTTCATCAAAGGGACTTACGATATCGGTTGGGTGGGGCGTTTTCTTGAAGAAAAAGGCCTCTAAGCGATGCCCCCCGATTGGTCGCACACTCAGCTCTACGGCATCGTCGATCTCGGCTATGTGGCGAGTGATAATTTAACACAAGTCACTCGCGATCTGATCGCGGGGGATGCGGGTTTAATCCAATTGCGAGCGAAAGGTCACTCCAAAGAAGAGATCCTCACTTGGGCCCGGGTCCTCCTTCCGATTTGTCGAGAAGCAGGAGTCCCCTTCATCGTGAACGACCACGTCGATATCGCGGTGGCTATCGACAGCGATGGAGTCCATCTCGGCCAGGTCGATGGTTCCTTACAAGTCGCCCGCGAACAATTCAAATCACCTAAAATCATTGGTCGTTCCACTCACTCTCCGGAGCAGGCCAAAGCGGCCCTCGCGGAAGGAGCCGATTACATTGGCTTTGGTCCTCTCTTCCCCACTCCCACTAAAAAGGGACGACCCGGAATCGGCCTAGAAAACATCGCCGGAGTAATGGCTGAAGTTGGTTTACAGATCCCAGTCTTCTGCATCGGCGGAATTAAGCACGACAACCTCGCTTTAGTGCGCGCTAACGGAGCTCAACGGGTGGTCGTGGTTTCAGAACTTTTGCAAGCAAACGATATCGCCCAGACGGGGAAGAAAATCATTGCCGCCTTAAATGCCTCTTCTTGAAGTTGGCCCTTATTTCAATTTTTCGCGCAAGGTCAGTCGCGTGATTCCCAACCAGCGAGCAGCCTTAGATTGATTACCGCCGCTGCGCTCCAATGCGGCTCGCAGCACCACTTGCTCAGCTTGCTTCATCACCTCGCGAAAGGCTTTGCCTTCACCGTCTTGTTCGGCAGAAACTAGAGCCTGCTCAGCGAGCTGATGCAAGGTCACCTCCGACGTCGGCTTCTCCACCGTCAGAAACTCTCGCACATCATCGACCCCGATCACGAGGGCTCGTCGCTTGAGCAAAGCACGACGCAACACATTTTGCAGTTGGCGCACATTGCCAGGCCACGGCTGCCGCGCGAGATGAGAAAGCGCTTCGCGAGAAATTTTTCCCTCGATACCTAATTCCTTCCCGAGCTGAGCGAGGAAGTGCTTCGTCAACAACTCAACATCACCGAAGCGATCGCGCAAAGGGGGAAGAATGAGACTGGATGCTTGTAAGCGGTAGAAAAGATCTTCCCGAAAAGCGCCCTCTTCGACCATCTTCTCTAGCGGCTGATGAGTCGCTGCGATGATACGCACATCTACCGCAATCTCACCCCGTCCACCCACGCGCTCGATCTGTTTTTCCTGAAGCACACGCAACATCTTGGCTTGCAGGGGAGAACTCATATCCCCGATCTCATCGAGAAAGAGAGTGCCGCCTTGCGCTTGCTCGAACTTCCCCTTGCGGGCCACAGTCGCTCCCGTAAACGCACCCTTCTCATAACCGAAAAGTTCGCTCTCTAACAGATTCTCTGGAATAGCTGCGCAGTTCACGACGACCAGGGAGTGATGGGCTCGGTGTCCGAACTTCCACAATGCGCGCGCCACCAACTCCTTCCCGGTGCCGGTCTCTCCCCTTACCAAAACTGTCACCGGCGTCACCGCCATCTTCGCCACATCGCGATAGACCTTCCCCATGGCGCGGCTTTGACCAATGAGCTCTCCTCCCTCAACCAGGGACGATTCTTCCAGCCCGGCCTCGAAGACCTCTTCGTCCTCACCATGAGCGAGCGCCTCTTTCACCAGATTCCGCAATTCCTCAGGCTGGAAAGGAGCTGGCAAAAAATCGAAGGCCCCCGCCTGCACCAGAGCAATCGCCTCTGTGCTGGTCTGGGTCTGACCTACGGCCAAAACCGGCACGAGTGGAAAATCACCCTGCACACGCCTCACTGCCTCTAGGTCTGGCTCCAAGATCACTGCCGAAACAGACTTCTTATCTAAGACCGCCAGAGCAGCAGACAGGCTATCGACCGAGACTAGCTCACCCCCCAGTTCCTGGAGAGCGGTAGTGAAAGTTTCGCGGGTCGAAGCATCACGAGCCCATAGCAAGACCAAGGTCATCGCCAAAAAGCCTATTCATTTGCCGCGACTTGGTCCAAAAAAGAATGCGCCACCCCGCAATTCCCTTCCCTATTTCATGACCTCTACTGGTATTCTCTACCTTGTCTCAGGACCTTCCGGGTCCGGAAAGACCACCCTCTGCCGCCGTCTCGCACGCGAAGGCCTCGCACATTACTCGATCTCCTGCACCACACGCTCACCACGAAAGGGCGAAGTCAATGGTCGGGACTATCACTTTTTATCCGCTAGCGACTTCCAACAAGAAATCGCGAACGAGGCTCTCCTCGAACACGCCGAAGTCCATGGAAACTACTACGGCACTCTAATTTCGGAAGTGCTCACCTTTCTCGATCAAGGAAAGGACGTGGTCATGGATATCGATGTCCAAGGAGCCGAGCAAGTTCGCGCTCATACGAACGAACAAATCCAAAAGGCACTCGTCGATCTCTTCGTGATGCCTGCAACCGATCAGGAACTGGAATCCCGCCTCCGGGGCCGCGCTACCGATGAGGAAGACGTGATCGCGCTCCGCCTGAAGAATGCTCGTGAGGAAGTCGCCCATTGGTCCCAATATACCTTCCGCCTGCTTTCCACCGACAAAGAGACCGATTACACTCTCTTTAAGCACCTTCTCCTCACCCAACGCCTGCACACCTCTCGTCAACAAGCTTAGTTTTACTATGAATATCGTTTTAGGAATCACTGGTTCTATCGCAGCCTACAAAGCGGCTGACCTCACCTCGCAGCTCAGCAAGGCAGGCCATCAGGTGCACTGCGTGATGACGCGAGCAGCCACCGAGTTCATCACTCCTCTGACTCTGCAAGTGTTGTCGCGGCAACCGGTCTTAATCTCGTTAGAAGACGAAAAAAACTCTTGGAAACCTGGGCATATCGAACTCGCCGATAATGCCGACCTCTTCTTGGTCGCACCCCTCTCCGCAGATACTCTAGGTAATTTTGCAAACGGTCTCGCACCTGATCCGCTCTCGGCCATTTACCTCGCTCTCCCTCGCGAAACACCCGTCCTCCTTGCCCCTGCCATGAATGGCAAAATGTGGCTACACCCCGCCACCCAACGCAATATTGCGCAATTAAAAGCAGACGGCTGCGCCTTCGTTGATCCCGCTGAAGGAGATTTGGCCTGCGGTTATCAAGGAGTAGGACGACTTGAAGAAGTTACCGCCATCTTAAAGCAAGTTAAAGCGACCCTCCAGGGCTAATCTGCCAGAAGCAAAGACGAGTTCCACGACATATTGCTTTTGTCTCTTTCCCATTTCTGTGGCTCATTCACGACAACACTGTCCTCCTCACCCATGACTATTCTCATCACTGCAGGTCCAACTCGTGAAGCGATTGACCCTGTGCGCTATCTCACCAATCGCTCTTCGGGCAAGATGGGCTACGCTCTTGCGGAAGCCGCCCAACGTCGAGGGCACCGTGTAATTCTTATTTCCGGCCCCACCGCGATTGATGTTCCTGATGGCATCGATTTCATCCCAGTAGAATCTGCTGCCGATATGGCGCAAGCCGTTGGACATTGGATCACTAGTGCAGAGCTAGCGATCTTCGCCGCTGCTGTCGCCGACTACAAGCCCGCGAACGTCCCGACTCAAAAAATCAAAAAAACGGGTGAAACTCTCACTCTAGAATTAGTCAAGACACAGGACATTCTCGGATCAGCTCGTTCTCAATTCGGATTTACGGGAGTTCTAGTAGGATTCGCCGCCGAAACCGAAAATGTAATCGAGAATGCACGCGGAAAACTCATCCGTAAAGGTTGTGATCTGGTCGTGGCCAATGATGTCAGTCGCAAAGACATCGGCTTCGACTCTTCCGAAAATGAAATCACGCTCGTCTACGCAGAGCATACCTCACCTCTCCCAAAGAGTAGTAAAGAAGATCTCTCCCAAGATCTCATCGAATTGTTAGAAAACCTTCACCCCAAAAAGGAGGACTAACAGCGCACGAGACATGCTCTCGCTAACGATTCATAACCTGCGGTAGGACCAACTCTAACAAATCGTCACCTCGCTTAAGAACGATTTTTGTTTCTTGCACCGCAGCAGAAGCAGCTAATCGCGCAAGGAGATCATTGGGGTCTGTTACGCGACGCCCATTAACAGCTTGCACCAAATCACCAACTTGGATGCTCAAACGCTGAGCGGCAGACTCGCCCACAATTTCTGCTACATAGACTCCTTCTGCGCCACGCATTCGCTCTAATACCGAAAGCCCCCTCACCTGCAAACCCACTCGACGTAGGACCTCACGATCATCTGCTAGTGGTCTTCCCCTTTGCCTCACCTCATTAGCACTACGCCATTGATCATGATCTACGATCAATGGACTGAAGTTCAATTCTTGTCGATCACGCCAAACTTCCAACGTCACCTTCTGCCCTACCTTGGTGCGCTGGATCATAGTGATAAACTGAGTCAGACTACGGACCGGTCGTCCATTATAGCTTTTAATAATATCGTCTGCACGCAGTCCGACATCTTCGGCAGGGCTCCCTGAAACCACGACATCAATGGCCACGCCATTACCGCGCGGATAGCCTAACTCATAGCGCACCCGTGAGCTGAGGTCGCGACCATTCAATCCCAAGAATCCTCTAATGGGACGCCCGCGCTCGAGTATTTGTCGGAATGTTTCCATCACATCATTAGAAGGAATCGAAAACCCCACTCCCGCGAATCCTTGATTCTCAGTATCGGGCGAATAAATCGCGACGTTAATTCCGATGATTTCTCCTTGAAAATTCACTAACGGCCCCCCCGAATTACCGGGATTAATGGCGGCATCGGTTTGAAATAAATCCCGCTGACGATCAGAAATCGAACGCTCCTTCGCCGAGATAATGCCTTGGGTCACAGTCTCTCCTAGGCCAAAGGGATTGCCCACTGCAAAGACCATCTCGCCCGGCTGCACGCGATCAGAATCACCAAAACTAAGGGCGTCAAAAGGCCCTTCGCCATCGATTTTCAATACCGCAATATCGAGAGTCTGGTCCTTCCCAATCAGACGAGCAGGAAAAGTGCGCCCATCATGCAAGGTCACCTTAATCCCGAGGGTGCCTTCGGTAATTACGTGTTCATTAGTAATCAGATGCCCTTCTGGCGTGACAATGACTCCACTCCCAATTCCGGTGGTCTCCCAAGTCCGCTCGTAAGTGCGCCCGAGATAGCTCAGCCGTTCTCGGCGCTCGCCAACGGTATCGATGCTGACAACCGAAGGCACTACGCCTCCCACCAATTGGGTGTACTCGGCATTCATACGAGCGAGCACGGCGACATCATCTATGTCCAGAGCAGGTAACTCCTCCAGGGTATATTGTTCTGGTCGGAAGTGAGTTTGTTCCGAATTCAACGCTTCTTGTTGCTGGGAACGGAGAAACCCAGGCAGGCCCCGATCATCTTTCCACTTTTGCCAAAGCACGACGAAACCAAAGGCTAGGCAAAAGACAATAAGCAGGATGACAACTCGCGCGATAGCGGCCCTCATAGAACAGTAATCTTCAATTAAAAAAAACAGGGTGAACGCCGGTAGAATGACTGCTGTCCCTTCCGCTAGCAAACCGAAAAAACGGCACGTAAAGTTCTCTTCCGCAAACTCGTTGGGAAATGTAAAAACAGGAGATGAATTCTCGAACAGCTGGACAAGTTCTCTTCCCTTTCTAGGATGCAGAACCGACTCATCCCCACCATGCCCTCTTCTTCCTATCCCGGTTCGCTTCTTGTTTTCGAAGGCATTGATGGCACGGGTAAGTCCACTCAGATTTCCCTTTTAGCTCGGGCCCTCACCGAACAGGGGCACAACGTTCTCCTCTCGTATGAGCCAACAGATGGACCATTGGGTAAAAAACTACGCGCATCTATGATAGAAGGCCGCCTCTCTCCAGATGAAGAACTCGCTCTTTTTCACGACGATAGGCGTGACCATGTCAAACGCCTCATCTTACCAGCACTCAGAGAAGGAAAAATTGTAATCCTCGATCGCTATTACTTCTCCACGATGGCCTACCAAGGCACGCGCGGATACGACCCTGTGAAGATCCGAGAACACAACGAAACCTTTGCCCCTATTCCCGATCAAGTCTTTCTGTTAGAGCTTCCCGTAGCCACTGCTCTAAAACGGATCGGGGTGCGCGATGGACAAGGAAACAGCTTTGAAAAAAAGGAAAACTTAGAAGCCTGCACCCGCGTCTTCGACACTCTTTGCGACCCCTTCATTTCGCGTATTGACGCCAGTCAAGACGTCGAGACAATCCATGCTGCGATCCTAAAGCAAACTATGGTAACCACCAGCTGATGAAGACTTCGCTTGATCATTTCATTGACGGCATCATTCGACTCACTTCCAACCGCTCCTTCCCTGCGCGCTACCGGCTAGGGCTCGGAATATTGCTTCGCAAGTTTCATAAGATTCGAAATCGAATCAAAAGCAATCACCTTCCCACCGTAGGTTTCCGTGAAGGGCTTTCAAAGAATGGTCAAGGAGGAGAGATGTATCGTCACCTTTACTTTCACCTCGCTTGTTATCTGTTAGGTCCCTTGGGATGGCTTCTCTCGTGGCTAGCTGGTCTCACTGATCTTAAGCAAGCGGCGACCGGGAGAGCAGAATCAGAAACCGAAGTGCGAGACAATCTCGCGGGACGCGAATGCGGTCGCGTGCTGACCTCCTTTATGAAAGGTCATCTCGATGAGGACAGCGCCCGTCGCAAGCTCCGAGAAATCTTAGGCTGACGCCATGCGCCGTTTGGTAACCGTGAAGCGATTACCAACACTGCGGTGCAGGGTGAACACTTCGCGCGTCGCCAACTTCCGGTTCGCGGACCCATACTCCACTTCCGCGGTCACACTCATCCCGTTATTACGCATCGTTAGCAGACGGAAAACCGGTTCCCTTCGCATCCGAAAAAAACACTGAAAAGGCACATCGCGATGATCGGCATTCCAGAGCAAAATAGCAGGCGGAAAATCAGGGACTTCCGCCAAAGCAGCAAAGACCTCGCGTGCAAGCCCTTCGCCGTGAGCTCTCCGCACCTTGGCCGCTTCTCGTTTAATCAATAATTCTTCCACATAAGCGGCAATGGGGTTACGCCTCATCTCATCGATCTCTGCAATCATCTCGCGCTGATGGAGAGCGCAGGTCGCCTGCAACTCCGCTCGGGAGATCTCGCCAGCTTCAAATTGCCGAAACAGCTTCTGCGGAGGGGGAGGAACATTCACTTTCATCTTCTCACTAATGTGAATCAGTTCCCGTCAGGCTCCAGCTGTTAATCAACTTTTCGAGCGAGTCATCTCGCGAATAATAGCAAGAAACTGTTCTCCGTATTGATTCGCCTTAGCAGGTCCAATCCCAGAAACCTCTAACGACTCCGCGATGGTTTGTGGCATCTGGCGAGCAAGCCCTTCGAGGGCCCGGTTACTCAGGATTTGATACGGTGGACACCCTTCCTCTTTACAAAGCCGCGTGCGCCAATCTGCCAAGCGGGAGTAGACCCGGGAGTCGAAAGGGCCTTCGTCCCGGGAAGCTGCCGACTTGGGCGCGGGCCAAACCATCCGGATTGTGCGCTGTCCCATCATCACCTCGTGACCTCTCGGGGTGAGTGTTAGCAGTGGATAGTCGCCTTTGCGGATGGTTTGCACCAAGCCGGCATCATTCAGAGCTGGAAAGAGTTCATTGAGAAAGGCGGCTCCCTCTTCTTTCAAAAGCCCATAGGTTGAGAGTCGGTTCAGCCCCGCATTGAGCACTTCCTGGCTTTGACTCCCAGTGAGCATCAAGATGATTTTCCCGCGACCAAAACGTGGTTGCCAAGTCCGCCCCATCCGTTCGCTCATCCGGGCCACTCCACTCAAGGCTTTGCGAACCAGCACTTGTTCGGACTCGGTTAGCTCTCGTCGTTCCCCACCTTGGCCACTACGACAGACATCGCAGGTGCCGCACTCCTCCCCTTGCTCACCAAAGTAGTCCAGAATCCATTCCTGCCGACAACCGTTAGACTCGCACAACGATACCATGGCATCGAGTTTCTGACGATCGCGTCGCTCCTTCTCGGCCATTGCTACTTCATCCAGTTCGAGGCTCTGCCCTTGCTTCAATAAGCGTGTGCCTCGCATGCGCTGGCCGGGAACATCAAAGCGCTGTACATAACCCTGACGTGCTAACAGGGAAAGCGCACTCCCGACTGCCATCCCGTTAGAGACGCCCAACTCATCACGCATCTCATCGAGACTACGGAAGACTTCGCCACGCTCGTCAGCAGAACTTGCCAACCATTGATAGAGATCACGCACCACACCGGGTCCGGGGTTCACCCCATCCAAGAAAAACTCCTGCGTGCGAGTGTCAGCAAAATTCCAAAGCAGCTCGCACCAGGCGGCTTCGCCGTCACGACCAGCTCGACCTGCTTCTTGATAGAAGGCTTCCACGCTGCCCGGGACTTCAAAATGAGCCACAAAGCGGACATCACTCCGGTCGATACCCATCCCGAAAGCATTGGTTGCGACAGCGACATCCTTGCGCCGTGAGATAAAAGAATCCTGCACTCGATCGCGCTCTTGATCAGTCATTCCTCCGTGATAGGCGGCAATCTTCAGCCCCCAACTAGCGAGCGTTTCGCTCACCTCATCAACCTTCTTACGAGTCGCGCAGTAGATGATGCCGGTCTTATATTCGGTAATGATTTCACGGAGTCGCTTGAACTTATCGGCCTTCTTGGAAACGGGGGTGATGTTAAAACTGAGATTGGGTCGAGCAAATCCGGTGATAGTCTCGAAGGGGTCGGAGAGGGACAGCACTTTCAGGATATCATTGCGAACTACGGGAGTCGCGGTAGCAGTAAAAGCCACGCATTGAGGATTTCCCAGCTCCTGTCGTGCGCGACCTAGCCGCAAATAATCGGGTCGGAAATCATGCCCCCATTGGCTCAAGCAATGGGCTTCGTCAATGGCCAACATAGCGATCTCCACCTGGGCCATAGTGGAGAGAAAGCTACCGGCGCGAAAACGTTCGGGCGCAACGTAGAGTAGCTTGATTTCGCCTGCCCGCACTTGGTCAAAAATCTCCTTTTGTTCGTCCCAAGTCTGGGTCGAGTTAATGACCTCCGCTTTGACTCCTTTATCCTGCAGCGCATCGACCTGATCTTTCATCAAGGCGATGAGAGGGCTCACTACTAGGGTGACCCCTTCCTTCACAAGACCAGGCAATTGATAACAAAGGCTCTTTCCGCCCCCGGTGGGCATGACCGCGAGGCCATCGCGCCCGTCTAAAATGTGAGCTACGATGTCTTGTTGACCACTGAGAAATTCCTCAAAGCCAAAAACGTCGCGCAAGACCTCGCGTGCTTTTTCAATCACGCGGCTATCTCAAGAAATCACCGCCCCTATGGCAACTCTGAATTGTTCATAAAGACAGTCTTCTCTCCCTCGCAACCGATCCCTGTGGATTCTCATCTAACTGAGATCTCCAAGCGATAGAAACGCGCCTCACCGTCAAGGGGTTGGGCTCCTAACGTGATGCTCTCTGAACCTGCCTGCGGGAGAGAGTCCGAACTCAACAGAGCCGCATCAATGGGAACCCAGCTTCCCGGAGTGAGATCAATCGAACTCACTAACTGCACCGCAACAGCATCGGCATTGACCACCTGCGTATAGCTTAGGGAAAAAGTGCCATCCTCGTTGATCAAGAGGTCAATACTAGGATCTGATCGACCAAAAGCGTAATTCAGTAGCCCTTCTGGCGAAGAGTCTGTTAGAGGCAAACTATCAGAAGCATCTGAATTGCCACCTGGCTGAGCGCTCACTCTCCAAGACGCGGGACTAGAGGGATCATCATTACCGGGAGATAAGCGCACCAGACTATGTCCGAGGCCATCGGCGGCGAGTGGCCATGGCACCTCGTCATCATAGCGTAGCGATTCGAGTTCAGTCCCTGCAGGATCGTTAAAAACAAGCATCTCACCACTATTGCGTAATCGTCCAGAGTAACGCAAAGGCCCGGCAATCACATCAGGTCGAAGGGTGATAAACTCTCCCGGTCCTAAGAGAGTTCCATCAGGAAAGGTGAAGCCTATCCCGTCGGTAAAGTTGACCCCACCAATATCGATTTCTTCGGAGCCAAAGTTGACCAACTCAAGGAACTCCTCATCTTCGAGCATTCCCTCTGGATTGTAGTGAATCTCCGAAATTGCAAGCGTAAGAGGAGTCACTACAAAGTTGGCCTGAATACGGGGAGTCGAACCTGCTGCAAAGCTCACCTCAACAACAGGGTCGGTTGCTTCATTCACAACCAGTGGGACATCTCCCGTCCAACCAGCAAAGGCGTATCCAGGAAAGGGCTGGGCCTCTAACCGCAGTGGAGTGTCTGCAAAGTATTGACCTCGTTCTCGTCCAGGAAGGACACGGTAACCATGGACTCTTACTTCTCCCATGGAACGGTCAGAGTTCACGACATCGACGTCTACAGTATCAAAACCTAGCCGATCTCCTAGGTCCGTAGTTGCGGATGGTCCCACGAGAGCCACGGCGTTCCCCCTCAGAAATCTGACCTGATCTTCCCACTCTGCTAAATTCTGTACAATCGGATTATCGTTAGTTCCAAGAGGAGATGCTCCGGTTACTTCGAGGCTTCGGTAGTAAGCAATCGTCCGTGGCATTTCTGCCCTCAACTCGGTGGCAACATTATCTACTATGGCTCCAATCCTCCCAACATAGCCCATGTGCTGATTAAAGGCGGCTGCGTGTTGGAGAGCTTCTTGCTGAAAACGAAGTACAAAACTAGGCTCTGCTGGCCGAATCGTGCGATCAAACAGGTTGAAACTCACATCCGAACCCCAAGTGCGCGTTCCGATATTACTCGGTAGACCGAAATTTAGACTAAAGTCATAATCATGAAGACTCGTGCGGGATGGTTGCCCTGCAGTCGAAGAAGTCCAAAAAGTTGTCCCCTCCGCAACATCAAAGGCCCTTCGAACAACACTATCTAACATTGCCTCATCAACATCAATAAGCTCGTTGAGACGGAAAATAGCATCAGCCGAATTAGGATCGGCTAAAACTCGGTCAGGATCATTAAAAGGTCCCGGAACATGATTCGCGAAAAAATCTCCAAATCCATCAAAACTACGATTCGGAGCCACAGGAGTATCTAGATTATAATACTGTCTCACAAAAGCCATGTCATCGTCTTCACGAATATTCATATGACCCACGTATTCTCCATTAAGATACACCACTACAGGGCGATAACCCTCATGAGGAGATTCCACGATATCACCGTCACCTATGAATCTAGAAATAACCGCATCGCGCATACGAGCCATGTCGAAGTCTTGACTAGTGTTACGGAATAAGAGGCGCTCAAAAGAATCCTCCTCTTTATCTGTAAAGAATTGGTGCCTCAAACGACTGGGGCCGAGTCGATCTCGCGCATATATCTTCCCATTAAAAGGAGGAATAATCCGACTACTGAGGCCGCTACGCTGAAATTCTACGTATTGGCTAATGGGCAGGCTACCATCAGTTTCAACAAGATCAAATCGCACTCGACCATCCAAAAAGTAGCTCCCGTGTGTTGCATTCACCGATCGGTCATAGCGCAGGCTATCAGCAGTGAAAATCGCCACGGGAAGCTCGTGTGGATTCTCCCCAAAGATAAAAGTGCGTGAAGCTACGTCGCTTTGAGCACTTGGACCTACCGTAATGGACTTCAACACCGTTGTTTCAGTAAAGACCAAAGCTGCGCTGTAGAGAGAGGAACTCTCGTTAGGCTGAGTCCCGTCGGTAGTAAAACGAATTTGAAAACCAGGTTCAGCCGATAAAGTGACGGTTAATGAGTCTTGGTAAAAGCCTGATTCTTGATCTGTCCTTGGTCGTGCCACCAGTGTGTCGAAAGATTGGTCATCATCATTGTCTTCACCAATACTGGCAGGCCGATAGTAGGCAAAGGTTCCATTGGCACGCCTACCCCACGAAAAATTACTGATTTGCCTCGGAAAATCTATTTGTTGAATGAGAGTCTGATCGGGCGCACTTAACAGCAAAGACTCCCCCTCATCAGAAAGACGAAAGTTTGTCTCCAATGGCCCAAAAGTCTGGCTACTACCGCCTCCCGTAGCGAGAATTGTTTGGTAAGTATTGGGTTGGATAAAAGTTCGTGGAAATTCCCATTTCAAGGGATTTGCTGGGTCATCGGAGAGGTAATAACCACTTAAATTGATGGCACTGCTCCCGCGGTTATACAGCTCAATCACGTCAGGGAAGGTTACAATACCTCGGTCTTCGCTCGGGTAGGCCGAACCATTCACCGCAAGGATTTCATTGATGATCAAATCACTAGGAATAGCTTGCGAATTCGCCGTCCATGGAAAGCAAACTAGACACCAAAACCAAAAAACCCGAAAATTCAGCAGCTCTTGCAATATCATTTATAATGACATTGTATTCATTAAAATCGCGATAAGGAAACTATTTTCTGCAAAACTTTAGCATCCCACTAGCAAACACACGGCTCATTCACTCAACAAGCCAATCGCTTATGCATTGTCTCATCACAAATAAACACCTCGAAGATCATCTCAACGGTTAAACTTGTTCACAACCCAGCGGAAGCTCGTGAGAATGGACGACGACCTCAGTATATTCAGGAAGTTCTCGGCCCTTGGGATTCTTACACAAAGAGAACCTAGAGCTGATCTCCAACCCGAATGAGCGCAAGAAGTGTCGGAACAACTATCAAAGATTTGGACAAAGCACACCCAAGCCCTGAACTCAGGTTTACTAGCAGATCTTTTCTTGGAAGCAGATTATCGGAGACATTGACAAGAAGGCGGCTGCGGGGCCGCGTGTTGAGCAGGACCATTCTCTTTCCTCTCGCCTTTTCAAAGCTCTATGATAAAGCCCTGATAACTCATCCCTATGAAATCGTTCTTAGCCGTAATGGCCTTAACTGCCGCAACTGCAGTTGCCGACGACCAGCTCCCTCACGAGGCCCCCTCTCCTACTTCTAACAAAGAAGAGAACCAAAAAGTTGCGGGAAAAACAAAGACTTCTGAAAAAGTAACAGAATACACTGTTGTTGTCGCTCCCTTCACGATCACAGCAGAAGTGGAAGGTATTCTGGTCCCTACCAAAATCCAAACACTGAAGCTCTCTCCTCGACGTTGGAAATCATTCCCTATCGCAAGTGTGTCCAAGCACGGCGCCACCATCAGAGCAGGTGAACCGCTTATTACTTTCGAGACCAAGGCTATTGATCGCAAACTTATGGAGCAGACTGATCAGGTTGCGAAGCAAGAGATCAAACTCGCCATTGCTAACCGAGAGCTTGCCGAACTGCAGCAGAGGAACGCGCTCAACTTGGCCGCAACAAAACGGCGTCTAGAGCACGCCGAAGCCGATCTCTCCTACTACGAGTCTACAGGTCAACCTGCCCGCAAAGAAGAACTCGCTCAATCCGAGCAACAGTCAAAAGACTTCCTCTCTTACCAAGAAGAGGAATTAGACCAACTTCAGAAAATGTATACCGAGGACGATCTCACTGAAGAGACCGAAGAAATCATCCTTACCCGCCAAAAAGCACGTGTCCGAGATGCCAAGAACAGCCTCCAAAGAAGACAACGCGAGAATACGCAAGCCTTAGAAACCTCCTTGCCACGAGAGCTCATCGCTATGCAAGAGAAGGCGGAAAATGCTCGTATCAATTATGCCACTGCTAAGCTCAACCTCGAACGAAAGTATGAGCTTAAGAAGCTCGAAGTGAGTTCATTGGAACGAGAACTCACCGAGGCAAGGGAAGAGCTCGCCGAGACACAACAGGATCGTGAGTTGTTCGAAGTCATTGCGGAGTTCGACGGCAATCTCCTATACGGAGAATTCACCGACGGAGAGTGGAAAAAGGGAAAAACCGCCGAATTCCTCCGAGTAGGTGGCAGCGTTCCTGCCGAACAAGCAGTCCTGACCCTCGTCGCCAAGGACTCACCACTCTCCCTCCACGCCTTGATGGATTCCAAAGAAATCGCCAAACTCGAAGCCTCTCTAACAGAGAGCGGCGAGCAAGCTCCCCTGGTAAAGATTGCGCCTTACCCGAACTTGAGCGGTAAACATCTTGTGCAACTCGAAGCCACCCCAGCAGATGCCTTCCAGTTCCCAGGGCAAAAACACCAGAGCGACCTTATTTTCTACGAAGCGGAAGAAGTAATCACGATCCCGAATGATGCCATCAAAACCAGAGAAGACGGCACCTCTTACGTCAAAGTAAAGCTTTCCGAAGGAGAGCCTGAAGAACGTGAAATCGAACTTGGCAAGACGAACCAGAAAGTCTCTGAAGTCCTTTCTGGCCTCGAAGCAGGGCAAGTCATCTTGATGTAAGCTATGAATTTCTCTCTTCGCACTAGATTACTAGTAACTACTACCGCACTCGTGCTAAACGCACCAAGTGAGGAAACCCTCCTCTCACAGGAAACAGTTAAAAGCGAAATAGAGAATCCCCTCGCAAGTAACCTTATCCCTAATACGGCACAAGCAACTGGGCTCGATGTCGCAATTGAGCGTGCTCTCACCAGAGGAGTCGACTTCCTCATCGGCAAACAAAACCCGAATGGTTCTTGGGGAAGCGCTCGCCGCACCAAAGGACTTAACATCAGCGCTCCCATTCCAGGCGCCCATCATGCTTTCCGTGCTGGGTCTAGTGCACTCGCGCTTCAGGGCTTACTCCTAAGTGAAGATCGCCGTCCTGAGACCATCGCGGCAATCGAAAAAGGAGAAGATTGGCTGTTAGAAAACCTCCCTCACCTCCGCAGGGCCGAACAGCTCACTATCTACAACAACTGGGGACATGCCTACGGACTACGAGTCCTTGCCGAACTCCACACCTACCACGCGGGTAACGATTCCAAACAAGCAGCCTTGGCACGCTTGGCAGCCGAGCAAGTGCAGATGCTTTACCGTTACGAATATCTAAACGGAGGATGGGGCTACTATGACTTCGTCGCTCATACCCAGAAACCCTCGGGAGCGCCCACCTCATTCACAACTGCCACCGTGCTCTTAGCGCTCCGAGATGCTCATCGAACCTTCGGGATCGAGCTCGACGAACGCATTATCAAACGAGCTCTTCGCAGCCTCCGACAGCAAGAACTCCCAGATGGTGCCTTCGCTTACTCGCTCCCACATTGGCGGGCCCCCCGCCGCGGTATTAATCGACCAGCAGGCTCCTTGGCACGTAGCCAAACTTGCAATGTCGCGCTACGTGCTTACGGCGACGAAAAGCTAACAAATGAACGCATCATTGCTTGGCTCACGAGGCTGACGCGACGTGACGGCTTTCTCTCTATCGCCCGCAAGCGACCCATTCCGCACGAGACCCACTTCCAGATCTCGGGTTACTTTTACTACTACGGACATTACTACGCCTCCGAGGCTTTCTCTTTGCTCCCAGAAGAGGATCGCGCATCGCTCCGAGAACCCTTGGCCCGCATCATCCTCGATAAACAGGAGAAGAACGGTTCTTGGTGGGACTATCCTCTCTACGATTACCACGAGCCCTACGGCACAGGCTACGCCCTCACCACTCTCGCAAGATATCGTCTCACAACAAGCGAAGAACCTCCGGCCCAAAACAATGTCAACTAGCTGCCGACTCGATAAATGGCTCTGGGCAGTCCGACTGTACAAGACCCGTTCATTAGCCACCAAAGCCTGCCAAGCAGGAAAAATCAAGCGGGGTCAAAAGACGCTCAAACCCTCCGCCACTCTCCAAGTGGGAGATCATCTTGATATCACCGTCCCGGAGAATACCCACGTCCGACACGTTGAAATTGTTCAGTTGTTAGAAAAACGAGTGAGTGCCCCTCTCGCTCGCGAAGCGCTCGTGGATCACACTTCCGCTGACGTTCTGAAACAAGTAGAAGAAAAACGCAAAATTCTGCGTGAAGAACGCCTCTTCCGGCAGGAAGGAGATCAGGGGCGTATGACGAAAAAGAAACGAAGAAATTGGGACCAAGCCAAGGGTGCCACCCACCACCCCTTCTTTGGTGAAGAATAATCACTAAACGCTAGCAACGTGCCTACATAAGCGTTCGCAAGTAGTCGGCCCGTGTGGCACTGGGTTGGTTGAGGATCAAATTCTCTAACTGCTCGTCAGAAATCCATCCCGCACGCCAGGCAATTTCCTCCAAGCAAGCGAGTTCGTAACCCATTCTCTTCTCCATCGTGGCGACAAAGTTCCCGGCTTCTAACAAGTCCGCAGGAGTGCCCCCATCTAACCACACAAAGCCACGACCAAGACGTCGGCAGGTTAACTTCTCCTGCCGAAGATATGCCTGCATCAGGTCACAGATTTCGGTTTCGCCTCGTGCGGAAGGAGTGAGTTGGGCCGCGTGATCGGGAGCGTACTTGTCGAAAAAATAAACTCCCGGAATGGCTAAATCACTACATGGAGCAGTAGGCTTCTCCACTACGGAAAGAACCTTGTCTTCAGCATCTAACTCCACAATCCCAAATCTCTCTGGCTCGCGCGTAGGCATCGCAAAGATACGCGCGCCAGTCGTGAGAGCAACCGCTTCCCTAACAGGGTCCAAGTTTCCAAAAAAAAGATTATCCCCTAAAATGAAACAACATCCCTCCCCAGCTAACCACTCCCGAGCAAGGACCAAACCATCGGGAACACCTGTGGCTTGTTCTTGTACGATAAAATCAATCTCCACCCCCCACTGGCTACCGTCACCGAGCACGCTACGGTAGGACCCGACCCACTCAGGACTGGTCACTAACAGCACTTCCCGAATCCCACATCGCATCAGCAGCGAGAGCGGGTAGAAGATCATCGGCTTATCATAAACAGGGAGCAGCTGTTTGGAAATAGCCCGAGTGAGAGGATCTAATCGCGTCCCCTTACCTCCTGCTAGAATGACTCCCTTGCGGATCATCTCGCTCTTGCAAAGGGATACGAGCACGGGTGAGAAGAAGCGAATCGCGCACCCTCCTCAGAGCGCACTTAACCCACAAACATTTCCTCGCCCTCGACGAGTTCTCCTTGGCGGGTGGAAACCCCAGCATCACGAATGCCACGCAAGGTCCGCTTGGCACCTCGCTTGGACTTCGGTCCCGCAACCACTTCCTTCACCCCATCTACAACCGCAGGGACAATGGCGGCCACTCCGATGCAAGCTACTACAAAGGCGACGGGCTTGCGGGCCTCCTCCTTGATCAAATCTCCTACTACGATTCCTACCGCAGCGCCCAAGACCGCAGACCCGACATCGGCTGTCGTTTCAGCCCAAGGACTCACCACTTTTCGTTGCTCTTCAATCGCCATACGCAGAGTCTACTGCAAAAGCGAATCATCCGAAATCCCAAAATAAAGAGAACGTAGTCGCCACTCCGTATCCCGAATCAGAAAGCCACGCACATTCGCTCTTCAAAGTGCTCTCATTCAGCGGTAACCTCCCTGCGATGTCAAATTATGCACTCATCCTCGCTGGTGGCTCGGGCACTCGGTTCTGGCCCCTTTCTCGTAATCGTCAGCCCAAGCAACTCCTTGATCTCTTTGGCGATGGAACCCTTCTTGAGCAGACCATTACTCGACTCGAAGGTCTCGTCCCGCATGAGAATATCTTCATTCTAACAAACGCGATTCAGGAGGAGAAAACACGTGAGGTCGCTTCCATGCTTCCCGCCGAAAACATCTTTGCAGAGCCCGCCAAACGCGATACCGCCCCCGCCGTCGCTTTGGGTATCGGCCTCATTGCTGCTCGCGATCCGGAGGCAACGATGATGGTGCTGCCCGCTGATCAGCTGATTCAAGATACCGCCGCTTATCAGCAAGTGATGCGCGATGCGGCGGAAGTCGCGAGCAAGACTGATGCGCTGGTCACCGTTGGTATCAAGCCTACTTGGGCTTGCCCGAGCTACGGCTACATCGAGCGTGGTGAGCAAGCCACTCTCACTGATTGTGAAGTGGTCAACGCACCCTCTCAAGTGACTCGTTTCCGCGAAAAGCCAAAGCCAGAACTAGCGGAAGAATTTCTAGCAGCGGGTAATTTCGTATGGAACGCGGGGATGTTCGTATGGTCGATTCCGACCGTCATCTCACAACTCGAAAAACATTCTCCCGAGCTCGGTAACTTCGTGCATGAACTCAGTAGCGCAAGCGACCTCCCCGCTACAGTGAGCCGTCAGTTCCCAGAACTCACCCCCATCTCCATCGACTACGCACTAATGGAAAAAGCCGAATACGTGCTCAACATCGAAGCCACCTTCGACTGGGACGACGTGGGCTCCTGGATTTCGGTGGCTAAGTATCTCGACCAGCAAGGCCCTGAGAACGCAACTAATAGTGAGTTGGCCCTCATCGAGTCTGAAAACAACATCGTCTTCAACGACCAGAAAGGGGTCAAAATTGCCCTCCTTGGGGTCAAGGATCTGATTGTGGTTCAGACTGGCGACGCGCTTCTTGTCGCTAATCGCCATCAGGCCGATGCCATTAAACAACTCTCTACACACCTCCCTGAAGACCTTCTCTAAAAGTAATCGTAGACTAGGCATGGGCCCGCTCTAACTTGTCGCACAGCTCTTCCTCATCCCAAAGACAGGTCGGCAGCCTTTCGTGCTCCATTGTTTCTTCTCGTAGGAGAAATCTATCGGAACGATTTCTAAAATCTATTTCCCATATTTCAAAAAGCGTTTTAACGTCTGCTTCCCGCTCTCAAAGGAAGTAGAAAACATGAACGATACAGACGACACTGACGCCTCCGAAGGAAAGTGCCCCTTCAACCACGGACAAAGCCAAGGACGTGGTTTCACCAACCGTGACTGGTGGCCCAACCAACTGAACCTCAACATTCTCCGCCAACAGTCCTCGCTCTCCGATCCGATGGGAGAGGACTTCGACTATGCCAAGGAATTCGCCAGCCTCGATCTCGCGGCGGTGAAGCAGGATCTCACTGCACTCATGACCGATTCGCAGGACTGGTGGCCCGCAGACTTTGGCCACTATGGAGGACTTTTCGTGCGCCTTGCTTGGCACAGTGCGGGCACCTATCGCACCGCAGATGGACGCGGTGGTAGCAGCTCTGGTTCACAGCGTTTTGCGCCCCTCAATAGCTGGCCCGATAATGCCAGCCTAGACAAGGCTCGCCTCCTTCTCTTGCCTATCAAGCAGAAGTATGGCCTCAAGCTCTCTTGGGCGGACTTACTAGTCCTTTCTGGCAACGTGGCCCTCGAGTCCATGGGCTTTGAGACCTTCGGCTTCGCCGGGGGACGCGTTGACATCTGGGAGCCCGAGCAGGACATCTACTGGGGCCCAGAGGCGGAGTGGTTAGGCGACAAGCGCTACTCAGGTGATCGTGAACTAGCGAACCCTCTCGCCGCCGTTCAGATGGGCTTAATTTACGTTAATCCCGAAGGACCTAATGGGAATCCTGACCCCATCGCCTCTGCTCGTGATATCCGCGATACCTTTGGCCGGATGGCGATGAATGATGAGGAAACTGTCGCTCTCGTCGCGGGAGGTCACTCCTTTGGAAAAGCTCACGGAGCAGCTGATCCTGAGAAATATGTCGGCCCCGAACCAGCAGGTGCACCTATTCAGGAACAAGGCCTCGGCTGGAAGAATTCTTACGGCACGGGAGCGGGCCCCGACGCCATCACCAGTGGACTCGAAGGAGCCTGGGTCAAGACTCCCACAAAATGGAGTAACAACTACTTTGAGAACCTCTTTGCCTACGAATGGGAACTCACCACCAGCCCTGCCGGTGCCAAGCAATGGAAGCCCAAGGGTGATGCCGGAGCGGGTGAAATCCCAGACGCTTACGATGCCAACAAATCGCATCAGCCGATGATGTTCACCTCCGACCTCGCTCTTCGGGAGGACCCGATTTACCATAAAATCTCG
>CALFBF010000024.1 GCA_937949965.1 uncultured Roseibacillus sp. | reverse complement strand
CCTTGGTCGTCTGCGCAAAGGTGTGCAGACTAACGTCATCGTGTCCTTGGCACAGGACTCCGTGTTTTTGGCAGAGCTTCTCCAGGTGCCGTTCCACTTGTTTCCCATGAGGATCAGGGTCGCGGTTAAAGTGAATCGCAGAGATCTTTTCTAGAGTGATCAACTCGTCGAGCACTTTGAGGGGATCCCCTTGGCGGATAATGAGCGAACTGCCGAGTTCTTGCAGGTTTTTAGAGAGGGACTCTAGACATTCGCAGAGGAATTGCTGACGCCCGGGGCCTGTCCACGAATGCTCTTTCCTCCAGTCGCTGAGGATATAGAGGGGGATAACGACTTGTCCCGACTGAGAGGCTGCTAGTAAAGCAGTATTATCCGAAACGCGGAGATCACGTCGAAACCAATGGAGGACAGCGGGCTGTATATCGGGCATGGCCCAATCAAGCCTCTTTCAGCAGTTTTTCAGCCTTTTTTACCGTCGTTTGACTTAATTTTCCGTTTACCTTGCGAGAGCTGTCCAAAAGTTCCTTTAAGGAGTCGAGACTGGCTTCTGCTTGTTTGAGTGCTTTGCGTGGTCCTCCGTAACGTTTGTCGGAATAATATTTGGTGAAAGTTTTGCCTCCTCGGCTGATGCAAAGGCGCCATCCTTCGAAGGCTGCGGTATCGTAAGTGAAGCGTGTAAGGTTCGGTTTTGATTTCATGACAAAAGAGACAGGTTTTTAAGCCTAAGCTGTTAGCTTAGGATAAAATTGACGGGGTGAAAAGCAGGAAGCTCATAAAAGTGCATGAAAAATATTGCAAAGCATCCTGAACTACGTTTGCTTCGCCGCCCGCGAGTCCTTGTAATCGCCGTAGGTCCTTCGTCACTTGTTAGTGCAAGTGAGACTCGCTGAAGGGAAACCCGGCTCACTATAGAAAACTATGTCTGAAGAAATCGTAGAGGACGTCCAAGAAGAAAAGGACGGTCCCGTGAAGTTGGACCGGTTCGAAGTTCCGAACCGTTTGATCAAAGACGAAGATACTGCCACTGACACCTATGCTCAGTTCGTAGCAGAACCCTTCGAACGTGGCTTTGGCCACACTGTTGGAAACTCCCTCCGTCGAGTTCTCCTTTCCTCTCTAGAAGGTGCGGCCATTACTTCCGTTCGCATTTCTGGTGTTCAGCACGAATTCTCGACTCTGGCCGGAGTTGTCGAAGACGTCACTGACATCATCCTCAATCTCAAGAAGGTTCGCTTCAAGCATCACGGCAAAGAGTCCCGCGTGCTTTCCATCAACGTGAACAAAGAAGGTGCTGTCACCGCTGGTGATATCGAAGATGACAATATGTATTCTGTCATCAACAAGAAGCACGTCATCTGTCACCTCGATCGCAAGGTGAAGTTCGAGTGCGAATTCGAAATCTCTGTGGGTCGTGGTTTCCGCATCGCCGATGACAACAAGCGCCCTGACGCTCCCATCGGTGTCATCGCGATTGACTCCATCTTCAGCCCCGTGACCCGCGTTAAGTATTCGGTTGAGAATACTCGAGTTGGTCAAATCACGGATTACGACAAAGTCATCCTCGACATCCATACTGATGGACGAGTCGAGCCTCACGACGCTCTCTTACAAGCTTCTGGTATTCTTCGCCATCACCTCGATGTTTTCGTCAATTACGATGATGATGCCGTAGAGTTCGAAGAAGCACCTGCAGAGCAGAGCGAAGAGAATGCCGCTCTCAAGAAGTTGCTCAACATGAGCGTGAACGAGATTGAACTCTCTGTCCGGGCTGCGAACTGCCTGAACAATGCTAACATCACCACCGTGGGTCAGCTTGCGATGAAGAGTGAGGCGGAGATGCTTAAGTATCGTAACTTTGGTAAGAAGTCCTTGAACGAAATTAAGGATAAGTTGGTAGAGCTTGGTCTTGGTCTCGGAATGAGCATCGATCCCGCGCTTCTTTCCGGCCCTGTTACTCAACTTCAGGCCCCACGTCTGGGAACTGAAGATGAAGCCCCGGTCGGACTTGCTGACCTCATTGCCCAGAACATTGACGACTGATTTAGAACGAGTTCATGAAACACCGTAGAAAGACTCCCAAACTGAAACGCAACGCGGCCCAACGTAAGGCCCTGTTGTCTAATCAAGCCGCTGCCCTAATTACTCATGGACGGATTCGCACCACTGTTGCCAAGGCCAAGGCCTTGCGACCTGTGGTTGAGAAGCTCGTGACCCTTGGTAAAAAAGGCGACCTCCATTCCCGCCGTCAGGCGATTGCCTTCTTGCCACAGTCCAAGAGTGGCAAAGAAGTCGTGTCTAAGCTTTTCGGCGAAATTGCCGAAGCCTGCAAAGACCGTCCCGGAGGCTACTGTCGCATCACCAAGCTCGGCACTCGTGCTAGCGATGCTGCGCCTATGGCTTACATCGAATTCGTAGACCTCGAAATCACCGTTGGTGATGCAGACGAAGGTGACGAAGATGAGTAAAAACTAACTTCGAAGTTTAATTTTGTAATGCTGGACCACGAAAGGGGTTCAGCATTTTTTTTGCGTAGTATGGGAATACCTTTGTGGAGACTTTGAAAGCATTCAATCGCGTATTTCTAAAACCCAAACTGGGGAAGTCTCGAAAGACTCCCCCAGCTTGAATTTGCAGAGGGTTGTTCAGATCCCCTGCGGTGTTCACCCTTTATATGAAGACTGCAACAAGCAAGTTGCTCATTACATAAAGGGGTAGACTCACCACTTGAAGATTCGTTCACCGAAAGTTATAAAAAATTCTCTTTGTTTTTACTCTTAGCCGCGTCTTGCCTTTTGGTAGGAGTTTAGGCATTCTCCGGTTTCCTTAAATTTTGATGAATTTATTCTGTTGGTCAGCGTCGAAAGGAATAATGGCGGCGGACTCTGGCAGCAGTGCTGGAGGAGGCGGCGATGAGGCCAAGATCGATCTCGACCTTGTCACCCGAAGCCAAGGAGGAGACTCCCGAGCTTTCGAAGACCTTGTCGTTCGCCATCGTGGACGAGTATATGCAATGATTCAAAATATGGTCAAAAATGATGCCGACTCCTGGGATTTGTCTCAGGAAGTCTTCGTCAAGGTGTGGAAGGCCCTCCCCAAGTTTGAGGCCCGCGCCAAGTTTTCGACCTGGCTTTATCGCATCGTCCACAATGTGGTTTACGATTGGATGAGAAAGCGAAAACTCGAAAGCGCAGGCGAATTTGATGATGAACTCATGAAGGAAGGGCAAGTGGCGGCCGGTTCGCGTACTACACCGAATCAAAACGCACGGCCCGATGAGGCGCTGCGGAACGAGGAACTGCGGACCGATATTGAAGCGGCGATGGCGAAGCTTTCTCCCGGTCATCGTGAGGTGGTCATGTTGCGGGAGATACAAGGACTCGACTACAAGGAGATTGCTGAAGTGATGGAAATTTCGATGGGAACGGTGATGAGCCGTTTGTTTTATGCACGTAAAAAACTACAAGGACTGCTAAGTAATGAATCAGGAGCGTAAAGAAGAACTCATTGTTCGTTGGATGGATGCCGAACAATTGTCGGCAGAAGAGAACCAGCAACTAGAAGCCATCTTGGCCGCCGAACCCGAGCTTAAGACTCTGCGAAATGGACATCACTCTATGCGCGAAGAGTTGCAGTCGGTATACGGGCAGCCTCGAGACCTCCCATACGGTGATTTTTTCCAGACTAAGCTGGAACAAGCGATTCGCGATTCTGAATTAGAATTCGCAGAGGCATCCAAGGCTTCTTTTAATTGGAGGGACACTTTGCGTTGGTGGGTTGCCCCGGTGACTGTCGGTGCGATGGCCATTGCTTTCTTGGCAGGCACTCGCGTGGGAACGGCTCCCGTTGAGGAACGTCTCGTAGTGGCTGAGGCGCAAATTCGTCCTCTAGTTTACACTCCCGAAGGAGGAGTGACCTCGACCATCGTCAATGCGGATGCTGCGGGCACAAGCGTGATTGTGTTGGAGGGGTTGCAACCCATCCCAGACTCCTACGACCTTATGGCCGAGAGAAAGTCATCAAGCGATCGTGCAGCTACAGTGAAGCTGCTCTCAAGAATAAGCTCGTCGCAGATCTTTTAATGAAAATCCTCGGCATTGTTTCTGTTTGGCTTCTTTTTTTGGGGCAAGTTTTGGCGGATGATCCCGGCAAAGAATCGGTGGCCCAGCTCCGGACGGTTCTTCTTTTTGGTAGCCATCACGAGCTTGCGAAAGTGGTCCCCGAGGCCGAACCAGCAGAGGAGGGTCATGCCAAGCGGATGCAGCTGATTAAGAATCTGAATTTCACCAACTATGGTCTTCTCGGTAGCGAGACCAAGCCGATCTGGCGCAGTTACACCAACTGGGCTGCTCCGATGAAGGGCTCTGACGAGATCATGCTTAGTTTCGAGCCCAATAGTGAGACCGAGGCTGATGGTGTTAAGCTCGACCTCGAGCTTTGGCAGGGGAAGCGCAAAGTCATGAAGACGACGCAACCTCTCAAGAACAACAATTGGCTCTACATCGCTGGCCCCGAGTGGCGAGGCGGGAGGTTGATTGTTGGCATCGAGCTGCTACCTTTGTCCCATTGATGAAGCTTCCTTTTATTTCTGCGCTCCTGATTTGGGGCGCGTCTACTCTGATCAGTCAGGCTGATTTAGTTTTTGAAGAAACGGTGATTGAGGTCCTAGCCGCGCCTGATGATGATTTGGTGACTGCGGATTTTATCTTTAAAAACACCGGGGAAGAACTCGCCAAAATTGATCGTTACGATGCCCCTTGTTCTTGTCTCGAAGCGCAGATTAGCGGAGGCGGAAAGTTGGGTTGGCAACCTGGCGAGAGCGGGACTGTTAAAGGGCTTTTCAAAGTTGGCAACTTTCGGGGAACGGTTGATAAGAACATTTCTATCCTCATGAAGAACGGGAAGAGCCATACCCTCACAGTCAGAATGACAATGCCTGAGCTGCTCAAGATTGAGCCTAAGACGCTCAAGTGGGAAGAGAACGGAGAGGCTGATAAAAAGACTTTTGAAATCACATTGGACTCCGAACACTCGCTCTCGATTTTGGGAATCACGGCCACGAACGCTAAGAAGTTTCCCTACGAGTTAGAGACGGTGGAAGAGGGTAAGAAATACCGTCTCCACGTGACTCCTACGGCCACTGATTCCCGTGGTTTTGGGCTGTTGCGGATCAAGACTGATAGTGAATATAAAAAGCATCAGAGCTACCAAGCTTATGTGGTCGTTAGCAAGGCTGGTGCCTATGAAAAGACCGCAGCTGGTGCCTCTGAAAAAAAAGCAGGCAAGTGATTGCGATTCGTCCCATTTTGGAAGCGTTAGTGCTTCTGGTTCTCTCGGCAGGAGTGGCGGTGGGGACTTGGATGTGGACGGGTGGACCGAGTCGAGAGGTTGCTTGTGATCCCGATAAAATTAAGCCCGGATATATCTGCTTTGCCGATGCGGAGAAGCTTCCTTCAGTAGTCTGGGTAGATGCCCGCACGCGCGAGTTGTGGGAGCAGAATGGTTACCCCGACTCAGTGCTTCTCACCGATCATCCTTCAGAAGATTTTCCGAGTCTGATGGCAGAGGCTTTTGAAGCGCTTGCTACGGCAGAAGTCGTAGTTGTCTATTGCGCTACCGAAGGTTGTGGGTCCAGTGAGCCGGTGTCACAAAAGATCCGCGAGTTAGAGCTGATTCCAGAGGAGAATATCTTCGTTCTCGCAGGTGGTTGGAAGGCCTTAAAGCACGAGTAGGGAAGCTTCCTCCTGGGGCTGAAGCGCAAAGACAGCGAGGTGTCGATCGACTGATTTCCCCTCGGTCTGCACCACTGGTCGTGAGCGTGGGTTACGCACTGTGGTCAGCAGATGTGCCCCGAGCGATTCCAACGCAGAGAGCGCGAGAAGATGTTCCTTATCAAAGTAGGAGGTGATGATGAGGAGACCGTCGGAGTGAAGCTGATGTAGCGCGTGGTCGAAAAGGGAAGTCCAGAGTTGAGGCCCATTCCAGAAATTCTGATGTCGGAAGAAGACGAGATGAGTCGGGCTCGGGATTTCTTTGAGAAGAGGGAGCTTCGAGCCGTCGAGATTGAGGAAGCGAGCTCTCAGTTTGGGAGAGTTTTGGTGTTGGGCTGACCAGCGGGCGCTTGCTTCGTCCAATTCTGCCGCGCGAATATCGATGCCAGTGAATTGGGTTTCTCCCAGAGGGTGAGAAAAGAGGTCTGCTAACAACCCAGTCTCGTCCGAACGCCCACAAGCGAGATTAAGAATGTGACGATCAGGAGGGAGCTGAGTGCTCATAAAAGGCTGGGCATGCACTTCTAACAAACTCCGCAGAGAGGCGAGGTCTTCGGGAGTTTCGCGATAGGAAAAAGGCCGGTTGGGAAGATGCACGAGCACATGACAAAGACAGGAAACGAGCGTTCTTTCCAGAGGAATTAGAGAGACGGCGATTCTAACAAGAAAATAAACTTGTGGGCTTGGCTTCAAGCTACTCTCAACTTTCGCAGACTTGTTTCGCCTATTTTCCTCTTGGAGCAATAGGGGAGAGTGATAACCTGCTGATAATGAAGTTAACTTTTTGTGGTGCGGCTGGGACAACGACGGGCTCTCAGCATTTGTTAGAGGTGAATGGGCAGCGAATCTTGTTAGATTGTGGGCTATATCAAGGACGGAGAAAGGATGCTCATGAGGTGAACTGCTGTTTTCCTCACTTTGATCCCGCGAGTATTGACTCGGTTGTTCTTTCGCACGCACATATCGATCATGCGGGGAACTTACCCAATCTTTCCAAGAAAGGGTTTGAGGGGAATATCTTTGCCACTTTTGCGACCCGTGATTTGTGCGCGGTGATGCTTCCCGATTCCGCGCGGATTCAGACCAGTGATGCCAAGTGGCTGAACAAGCATCGTAAACGCAAGAATCTCCCACTCATCGAACCGCTCTACAGCGAGATCGATGCTGAGAAATGTCTCCGCCAGTTTGTGAACCTTGGCTACAACCGTCCGATGGTGATTGCCAATGGGGTTAAGCTCACTTTCCTCGATGCGGGACACATTTTGGGCAGTGCTCAGATCTTGTTAGAAGTCGAGGACGAGGAGGATGGCAAGACGAAGCGTTTTCTCTTCTCTGGAGATGTGGGACGGGGGGATAACGATATTCTCCGTGACCCGGTCCCCGCGACGGATGTCGACTTCATGCTCATGGAGAGTACTTACGGTGGTCGCGAGCACGAACTGGGAACGGGTGCCGACGAAGAGGTGGCCGAAGTGCTGCGCACCGCTTTGAAGCGAGGTGGTAAGGTCATTATCCCATGTTTTGCGGTGGAGCGGACACAGCAGATTCTCTACGTTCTTCACCAACTCTTCGAAGAGCAAAAGATTCCCAAGGTTCCCGTTTATGTGGATAGCCCATTGGCCACCAATGCGACCGAAATCTTCCGGCTCCATCCCGAGTGTTTCAATGATGAGGTCTACGAATTTCTACACGACAAACGTGATCCCTTTGGCTTCAATGGACTCACCCTCATCCGTTCGGTTGATAAGTCCAAGGCTCTCAATGAACGTGATGATCAATGTATCATCATCTCGGCTTCCGGGATGTGTGAGGCGGGACGGATTCTCCATCACCTCAAGAACGGCATCAGCAATCCTAACAACACTGTCTTTTTCGTCGGCTACTGTGCGGAGCAGACCCTTGGCTGGAAGCTGCGTGAAGGTTGGGACAAGGTGAAGATCTTTGGAGACGAGTATCAGGTCAAGGCGCACATTGATCGGGTGGATTCTTTTTCAGGCCATGCCGACCACTCTGAATTGTTAGATTACTTCCAAGCTACCACTGGACTTAAGGCCAAGACGTGGTTAGTGCATGGAGAGCCTTCTCGCTCAGATGCGCTCTGCGATGCTCTTCGTGAAATTCATGACGGTGAAGTCGAAGTCGGAGAGCTGGGCAAGACGGTCGAATTCTAGCGGTCTGATAAGAAAAAAACCTTCGCTTAAGAACTAAGCGAAGGCCCGATAAGGTTGGATTGTCAGTAAGCTTACTTCCGAAGCTTGAGCTTTTCTAGCTTGGGCTTGATGACGTATTGGCAGTAGCCTTGGTTTTTATTCTGGAAGTAATAGTCCTGATGCTCTTCTGGAGCACGGTAGAATTTTTCAGCCTTGCGCACTTCAGTGACGATTGGTTTTGAGAACTCACCTTGCGCGTTTTTGATAGAGGCATCGATGACGGACTTGTCGGCGTCTTCGTGGTAGAAAATAGCAGAAGCATACTGTGGCCCGACGTCGTTGCCTTGGCGGTCTTTAGTCGTCGGGTCGTGGGAGGCCCAGAACCAAGCTAAGGCATCACCGAGCGAAAGTCGCTTCGGATCGTAAACGACCTTGATAACCTCGACGTGACCAGACTGCTTGCTACAGACTTCGGCATAGGTGGGGTCGGGAATATGGCCTCCCGTGAAGCCTGAGACCACGGAATGGACTCCGTCTAATTGCTGAAAGACCGCTTCGACACACCAGTAGCAACCACCCCCGAGAGTGATGGTCTTATAACCTGCAGGCACTCCTTCTTTATCGTCTAAATCAGCTTTCAAAACTACGTTTTCAGGGGGTGGACCAGATTCACCACTAGGCTCACAAGAGGCCACGGTGAGTAAACCGAGGGATATGAAAAGGAGAGAGAAGAAGTTCTTCATGAATCTTAAGACGGAACAGAATTGTATAAAATTCCCGCAAGGACGCGTTTTTTCGAAATCTTCTTGCGGAAAAATGAACCTTTAGCCAAGGAAAAGGGAATGGAGACCCGAGTGATGGTGGCCGAAGACGAGCCGCCAGTGGCGATTAAAGAGGTGGTATTGGCTCTTAAAGAGCAAAAATTAAAGGTGCAGCACGATCGTCAAAATTGGGGCGATTGGATTATTTTTGAGAACTACCAGACCGTAATTTCGATTGAGAGCGTGCGAGGGCTTTCTCGTTCTGCTGTTATTGAAGTGGCGGAAGGGGAAGATGAGTTGGTAGGTCGTATTATCGGGGCCTTTCGTAAGCTCGGCTGGGATGGCGAGGATGAAGACGGTCGTTATCGACTGTAATTATCCCCGCAAGAATGGGTTCGAGCTCTAGAATGAGTGTCGATCATCATTCAGACGGGGAACTATGACGACGCTGCATACTGAGGATTGATGAAATCACGGTGAGAAGTCGGGGAGGGTGATTGACTAAACAATCTTTAGCATCTACCTCTTAACGCGTTCCGGCAAGCAACCTGCTTCCGGAAGAGCTATCCTTTTTTCACCCATATATGAGCTCTGCAGTTTCGGCCCGTTTGAACGCTAATTTGTTAGATGAAAATTATGAGCGTTGGCTTGCCAATCCTCGCTCCGTAGACGCGACTTGGGCTGCCTTTTTTGAAGGGTTCGAGCTCGGTGTTGTCCAAGCGGAAGAACAACCTCAAGACGGGGTTAGTACTCGTAGCACTGCAAAGGTCGCTACCTCCTCAGGGGCTGGGACAGTTGGGGCGGACCTAGCCGGTGATCACAATCTCAACTTCCTCGGTCGGGTCGTTAGTCTCATTTATAATTACCGGACTCTCGGCCACACCCAAGCTCACATTAATCCTCTAGAAGCAGAGGCTCCGGCCAATCCTCGTTTGGAACTGAGTCGCTTTGGTATTAGCGAGTCTGATCTCGACCGCAAGGCGACCACTCAATTCTTCCGCAAGGGTGAGGAGATGACTTTGCGAGAAATGGTGGGTGCATTGCAAGAGACATACTCCGGTGCCATCGGATTCGAGTTCATGCACATTCATAATACGGAGGTGCGGAACTGGATTCGGGAACGCATTGAGCACCGCAATGAGCGCACTCGCATGACAGATGAGCAACAGTCACAAGCTCTACGCTGGCTCTTTGAAGCTGAAATTTTCGAGCAATTTGTCGGGAAAAGGTTTCTCGGAGAAAAACGGTTTTCTCTCGAGGGTGGAGAAGGAGTTATGGTTCTCCTAAACCGTATTTTGCAACTTTGTCCTTCCCATGAGGTCAAGGAAATTGAGATGGGAATGGCCCACCGCGGACGCCTTAATGTTCTCGCAAACTTTCTCCGCAAAAAGGTGCGCACCCTCCTTTATGAGTTCACTCCGAACTACGTCCCGGATCTTGTCGCGGGCGATGGCGACGTGAAGTATCACCTCGGATACGAGAGCGTTCGCGAAGTCACGGATGGCAGAGTGCGTGTCAACTTAGCCGCCAACCCCAGCCACCTCGAGGCCGTCAATGCAGTGGTGGAAGGAAAGGCGCGTGCCCGTCAGCGTCTCATCGGTGATGACGGTGCGCAGACAGATCGCAAGCAGGTGCTTCCCCTCTTACTACACGGAGATGCCGCCTTCGCTGGGCAGGGTTCAGTGGCAGAGGTTCTCAATCTTTCTCAGCTACCAGGTTACCGCACCGGAGGAACGATCCATCTCATTATTAATAATCAAATCGGCTTCACCACCATGCCTGCCGATGCTCGTTCGTCGAGCTATGCGACTGATGTGGCGAAGATGATCGAGGCTCCCATTCTCCATGTGAATGGGGAACAACCAGAAGAACTCTGGTGGGCGGCGCAGTTCGCGCTCGAATTCCGTCAACGCTGGGGCCGTGACATTGTGATCGACATGTATTGTTATCGCCGCCAAGGCCATAATGAAACCGACCAAGCGGCCTTCACCCAGCCCCACATCTATCGCAAACTCGGAGATCGTAAGACCGCTGGGCAGTTGTATCGTGATGAACTGGCCACCTCGGGAGCGGTGCCCCCAGCCCGTGCCGATGAACTCCATCAGAAGATTTGGGATCGTCTCGAAGAAGGTTACGAAGAGATGCGTCGTCTCGAAGAAGAGGGCGCACGCACTGTCTTCAGTGGGTCCACTGCGGTGGAGCAGGAAGCCTATAAGCACGACACCGTTATTTCTGGAGTTTCCAAAGACGTTCTCGCTCGCGTGGGTGATGTCCTGACGAATATTCCCGCCGACTTTAATCTTCATCCCACTTTGAAGAAGCGCTTCGTCCCTCGTCGTGCACAAGCGATTGCGGAAGGAAAAGGAGTAGACTGGGCTTTGGCTGAGTCTTTAGCATGGGGCTCTCTTTTGTTAGAAGGTTACCCCGTAAGGTTGTCGGGACAGGATTGCCGACGCGGAACCTTTAGCCAACGGCACGCTGTTTTCTACGATCACAATACTCGTGAGCGTTACACTCCCTTGAAAAACCTCGGGGAAGAGCAGGCCAAGTTTTGCGTCTATAACAGTCTCCTCTCCGAGGCCGCTGTGTTGGGCTTCGACTACGGATATTCGCTCGGCTGTTCTAACATGTTGATCATGTGGGAGGCTCAGTTTGGTGACTTCGGGAATGGAGCGCAAGTGATCATCGATCAGTTCATCGCCTCCGCAGAGTCGAAGTGGCAAACCCCGACCGATCTTGTGATGCTCTTGCCTCATGGTTATGAGGGCATGGGCCCCGAACACTCGAGCGCGCGCATGGAGCGTTTCCTCCAGCTCTGCGCGGAGAAGAATATGATCGTGGGGAACTTCACCACTCCGGCACAGTATTTCCATGCCCTACGTCGTCAAAAGCTCCGTAGCTTCCGCAAGCCTCTCATCCTAATGACGCCCAAAAGTCTGCTTACTAAGCCCGAAGCGGTTTCGACCTTAGACGAGCTGTCCGGAGAGACCTCCTTCCAAGAAGTGATTGGCGATGCCGAGATGGAACAAAAACCATCCGAAGTGGAACGCGTGATTTTCTGCTCTGGTAAGGTTTACTATGATCTCGTTGATTACCGGAAAGAACACGGAATCAATAATGCCGCTATTGTGCGAGTCGAGCAGGTCTATCCTTATGATGAGGAATCCATTTTGGCAGCGACCAAGCCTTATACCAACAACACGAAGTGGATTTGGTGTCAGGAAGAACCTCTCAACATGGGTGCTTGGACCTTCGTCGGGCCGCGCTTGGAGGACACATTCGACAGTCGTATCCGTTACTCAGGAAGAAGCCGTGCCTCCAGTCCCGCAGCGGGCTCGAAGGCTATGCACAAGAGGGAGCAGGCGATGCTAGTGGAGGAAGCATTCGAAGTTTAAAGAATTAATAAGATGGCAGAGGAAGTGAAAATACCACCGTTTGGGGAATCGATTACCACCGCGAATGTTTCTCGATGGCACAAGTCGGACGGCGATGCGGTCAAAAAAGGGGATGTTCTCGTAACTTTGGAAACCGACAAGGTTTCGCAAGAATTGGAAGCCGACTATAATGGAATTCTCAAAATTTTGGTCGCAGAAGATCAGGAAGTCGAAGTCGGGGCATTGATTGCAGAAATCGACACCGCTGCTGGCGGAGCGGCCGGAGAAGCCCCAGCCCAACCTTCTGCGAGTGAGACTGATGATGCCAAATCCTCACCCACAGTAGGGGAGGTACATGAGATCAAGATTCCTTCCTTTGGAGATTCGATCAACACAGCCAGCCTAGCAGCTTGGGAAGTTCAATCCGGTAGCACCGTGACTAAAGGACAGACGCTCATCACGTTAGAAAGTGATAAAGTCTCGCAAGAACTCACCGCAGATTACTCTGGAACGATTGAAATATTAGTCGAAGAAGGGGAAGAGGTTGAAATCGGAACTACCATTGCCCGCCTCACCGAAGGAGAGAGCAGCGCGGCTCCGACTCCTCCCACTCCTCCACAAAAATCGACACCAGCGCCAGCTAGCTCAACGCCGGTTCCTGCGAAAGCGCAAACTGCTCTCGCCACAGCTGCTGCCGAAGCCTCTCGCTTGAAGCCTAATCTCACTACTGCAACATCGACTCCTGCTCCGGCAGATTCTTCCTCAGTGGCACCGGTTTCGGACGGTCGCTCGACACGGAAAAAAATGAGCATGCTGCGTCGCAAGATTGCGCAGCATCTCGTTAATGCTCAGCAAACAGCGGCCATTCTATCGACTTTCAACGAAGTGGATATGACCGCCATCATGAAGCTCCGTAAAGAGGTTCAGGAAGAATTCGTAGCTAAGCACGGAGTGAAGCTCGGCTTCATGTCCTTATTTACGAAAGCGGTAGTAAGTGCTCTCAAGGAGAATCCTGGTATTCGTTCCTTTATTGAAGGTAATGAAATCGTGGAAAATGACTTTTACGACATTGGAGTCGCGGTTGGAACAGAGAAAGGTCTAGTAGTTCCCGTCATCCGTGACTGTGATGAGAAGAGTTTTGCTGAGATTGAGCAAGCCATCGGGCAAGCTGCAGCAAAAGCGAAAGATGGCACCATGCAGATCGAGGATCTTCAGGGTGGTGTCTTCACGATCTCCAACGGGGGCGTCTATGGTTCACTCCTGAGCACCCCTATTCTCAATCCACCGCAGAGTGGTATTCTCGGTATGCATACCATCCAACAACGCCCTGTCGCGGTGAATGGTCAGGTTGAGATTCGGCCCATGATGTATCTCGCCCTCAGCTACGATCACCGTATCGTAGACGGCAAAGAAGCGGTAACCTTCCTCATTCACATCAAAGAAAGCCTCGAAAATCCCGCGCGGCTTCTTCTTGAGTGTTAAGCTTGGTAGCTTGGGCTAGCTGAGATTGAACCTGTGGTCAAACTAGGCCTTTAAGGGAGGCTTGAGTTCTACTGAAATGTGGAGGTTAAACGGTATCGGGAGAGGAATCGTTGTTAGATGATTGCACGAGAATTTGTTCAATTTGGGTGAGATCACTGGGGTAGGTCACCTTAGGGTTGGGAGCTGGATTGGGAACGAGTTTTACCGCGTGACCGAGGTGCTGCAGCGCAGAAACTTCATCGGTGACCGTGATTTCATCCTCGGCGATTTGCTTGTAGGCGGATTCCAGTAGGCGCATTCGAAAGCATTGTGGAGTTTCCATCGCCCAGAGGTGCTCGCGTGCTACGCTAGCGGCGGAGCCCTTCACGAAGTCGTCGCAGTCAGCTCGTTTGAGAGTTTCGGTGATGGGACGTGCTAGCGTTGCTGCTCCATGTACTGCGGCGGCATCGAGAGCGAGAGAAATGGCCGTTGTAGTGATGAGGGGGCGAGCACCATCATGGATGGCCACGAGACGACAATCGGGTGAGAGCGCTGCGAGACCATTCGCAACCGAGTGCTGGCGTTCGGTTCCGCCGTCAACGCGAATCACTTTTTCTTCCAATCCTAATAAGTCGAGAGATCGAAAGCGTTTTAGGTCAGTGACGAGAATGATTTCCGCGATTTCTGGGCAGGCCGCAAAGGCTGTTAGAGAGTGTTCGAGGACGGATTTTCCCGCTACCGGAGCCATGAGCTTGTCGAAGCCCATCCGGCGTGAGGAACCCGAAGCAACGATGATGGCGGAGGTCACAGGTCGGCGTGTTAATGAGAAGTGAGCTTAAGCGAGCTTGCTTTGTACTGCTTGTGAGAGCGTTTTGCCATCGGCTCGTCCGGCTGTTTTTTCTTGAAGGACTTTCATCACTTTACCCATATCAGCTCGGCTGGTGGCACCTGTTTCTGCGATGGCTTCAGCGACCGCTTGGTTGAGTTCTTCTGGAGAGAGGGCCGAAGGGAGATACTTTTCGAGGACGGTGATTTCCGCCTTTTCTTGATCCGAGAGTTCGGTTCGACCTGCTTGTTCAAACTGCGTAATGGAGTCTTGTCGTTGTTTGACCTGCTTCCGGACGACGGCGATGACTTCGCTATCGTCGAGAACGACATCTGCACCTCCTTTGTCGATGGCCGTGTTTTTGAGAGCAGATTTTAAAGCACGAAGCGTATTGAGTGCGAGGCTATCCTTAGCTCGCATTGCATTCTTAATGTCTTCGGTAACGGTATCAGAAAGAGTAGCCATGCCCCGACAGTGACCTGATGCCTGAGCGAGCAAAAGACTTTCTTTGCGTTAACGAAGAGATTGTTGATCCTGAGTAGGAGTTTACTCTTCGAGAATCTGTTAGAGATCTTTTACGAAAGAGGTGATCCACATCAAAAGAGAAGTAATTGCTAAAAGAAGGAGCACGAGCAGGAGGGTAGAGCGAGCCTGATAACGGTGCTCATTTCTGATTTCTCCTTTGGAGAGGTGAGCGTTGAAGCGCTTGGCCCGTTGTCGGTCTTCCCAATCATCGGGAGGGGGCATGAGGGTGCGACTTTCCTCATATTCACGCCGAATCCGGTCTGGAGCAGATGAGATCATCTCCTCCATTTTGGCAATCTGCTCCGCAACCGCACGCTCCTGCTCGGCAAGGGCCGAGAGTTCAGAGGCTACGATGGTCGATTCTTTTTTCTGTTTGCGGAGCAAAGGCATGGGACGGAATGATCTTACCGATTAGCGAAGATGAGCAGAGCGATAATAGAAAGGACGATGAGGGGAAGATTAAAAGCAAATCCTTGTCGTAAACTGTCGAGAAAAGGATCCTGTGTGCTTGTGTGCTTGGATTTACTGAGAAAACCCCGTCGACGACCTTCGCTGATGTGAGCAGCGAGTTCTTCGAAGTCGTTCTCGCATGTTTCGAGAGTTTCGAGCGCGTTGTGGACTTCTTCGGAGATCTTTGTTTTCTTCCACTTGCGAGGGTCGATTCCTTGTAAGGTCTGAAGGTGAGAGGCAAAAGTCTTGCGGGCTTCTTCTAATTCTTTGAGTTCTTGGCGCGAATCAAAAATTTCGCGATCAACGGCCTGCACGGACTGGTCAAGCCGCTCGATAAGCTCAATTTGACCATCAATAAAATCCTGTTTATTCTGTGTGATCTCTTCCTCCGCAATTCTTTTCCGTTCGATTTCTTCGCGCTGGAGTTGGAGCTTCTGGAGCTGGGTTTCAGCTTGTTCGAGTTGGCGATTGTATTCATCGCTTGCTCCAGCTTTGGAGCCAGCTCCAACCATCAGGTGTTGTTTGCGGGTAGTCGACATGGCAAGGATCGAGCAAAGGATAGTCAAACGATAAACTTTTGACCACTAGAATATTAATAATAATTAACTTTTTGAAGGGTCAGAGAAAATCTTCCCTAGTCAGCTCTGTTCTTTTTTTAGACAAGATGATAGTGCTCACACCGCTGTGGATGATGACGAGTTGGAACAGGTGATAACTGCAGAAGCATCAAATACTGGGGCTTTGAGCCTTGATTGGCAGGGATGGCTACGGGTCAATGGCTCGCGCCTACTTCTTTTTGCTCGGCAACAGACTCGGAATGGCTCAGACGCTGAGGATGTCTTGCAAGATGCCCTTGTTAAGCTGGCGAAGAAAGTAGCTGAGAACACCTTTGTCGGTGGTCAAGAAGCCTGGATGCCATTCCTCTATACCCAGATTCGGAGAGAGGCTATTGATCGTGGCAGAAAAGATGATCGACGGAGGAAGCGTGAAGAAAAGGTGGTGGACGATGCCAAAGGGCTGACCACCGTGGAGGGGGATACTTGGTTTCTCGACAGTAATGCCAGCGGGGAACAAACAAAGCTTGTTGAAGAGGCTCTGAAGGAGCTTCCTGCAAAATTTGCAGAAGTCATTGTCATGAAGATATGGGGAGAGCGGACTTTTGATGATATCGGGAAGAGTTTGGACATTTCTCTCCATACTGCGGCCTCACGTTATCGCTATGGTTTAGAGGCTCTCAGAAAGAAACTTGCAGCGGCCCGCATTCGGGGGGATATTTAGTAGCTTACACAAAAGATGGATTCGGACTTACAAGAACTAGAAAACGAATTGCGAGAATTCGCACCTAGCCCCATGTCGGGGGAAGTTTTGTCACGTATGGTGCGTGCCATGGAGCGTTGGGAGGAGAATGCGGACGGAGTTGATGAAGCTGCCGAAATCGGTAAGATCGTTGACTTTCCAAGTGAAAAGAAATCACGTTCGAGCTGGAAACCCATGTGGGGTGCTGCAGCCGCAGTGGCGATCCTTGGGGCTAGCCTCGGGTTTTTAGTTCCTCCAAAATTAAGCGAAAATGTCGTTACTGCTTCCAGTGTCGAGGCAGTTCCTGTTTTGAGGCAAGCCTCTTTGGTTCCGGTCAATGTCCAGCGGAAGATTAGTTCAGTGAACACAGGACAAGTTGCTGACAAAGACGGCTTAGAATACCAAGTTATCCAAGTAATTCGTCGAGAAGAGGCAGATTTTCGTGGAGATGACAACGTGGGGCTCAAGATTACACGTCCTAAGGTGGACAACTACCTTGTTCCTGTTTCTTACTAAAACTTGATTCTGGTAATGGGTGTTTCTTAAACAAAAATTGTTTTTCCGGACGCTCCGCTTTTTACAATGAAGACATATCAAACAGGTGGTAGAAAACGAGGTCTGACTCTCATTTTGCTAGGGCTTACGGTTGTTTCTCATACTTGGGCAGTAGAGCGTCCAGGCGAGCTTGATGAACAAGTTCCTCACCTGAAAGGGGCTTCGATTGAACCTCTTACTGAAGAAGAAGTGAAAGCTCTCGCGGAAGAGAAGGTTCCTGTTATTGAAGCTGTTCCTTCGCCTCAATTGGCAGAGCCGGTGGTTATTCCTTATCTAGGGGTGGGAAGTATGCCTCTTGATGACCTTCTTCTCGATCACCTCGGTCTCGAACACGGTGTCACGATTCAGAAAGTGCATGAGGGGAGCGGTGCGGCGAAGGCTGGGCTTAAGAAAAATGATATTCTGTTGAATTTTGACGGACGTGCCATCAGTTCGCCTCTCGATCTGCGCGACGCCGTACGCGATTGTAAAGTCGGTGACGAAGTTTTAGTTGAATTTCTGCGCAGTGGGCAGAAGCAAGAAGAAATTGTTCAGCTTGAGCAACGTCCTACCGGTCTTCCCGGAACAGTGCCTCAGAAGCGTGGAGTTGGTGGGATTGGTGGAATTCAACAACTTTGGCCAGGTGGCGGTCAGACGCCACGCGACGTTCGGGAACAAATGGAGCAGCTTCGTAATCTTCTCGATAGAGAGTTCAATGACGTTGGCCTTGGTCTCAAATTAAATGGGATGTTGGATGGGAATGTTCCGAATAGCAATGGTCAGATTGACTTCGACATGAATGCCGAAAGCTCCGTCACTTGGTCTGATGCCCAAGGCACGATTACAATGCGTATGAAAAATGGACGCACCGAAGTGACCGTGAGAGATAATAACGGAGAAATCGTTTATAATGGTCCTTGGGAAACGACAGCAGATAAGTCCGCTGTTGATCCTTCGGTTCGCGATCGGATTGAGAATATGGGAGTGCAGCAGAGCGGGAATAAGCTGAAGTTCTTCATGGAAGGCTTACCTGGAGAAGGCCGTTAACTCGTTAACAAAGTACTCCTGAGTTGGGCTAGCTGCGAAGGTTGATGTTTCGCAGAAACGGTGATGCGTAATCTCGCCGTGTCTCTAGGAACGGTTGGGTAGCGAATGGCAGGGACGAGGATTCCTTGCTTACGGAGATTCTCCGATGCGGCGAGAGCATTCTCATTGCTACCTAGAATCAGTGGAATGATCGCGGTATGATGCTCTCGTTCTAGATTTGGTGAGATGAGAGTGATGTTTTGTTGTAATTGCTCTCTCAGTTTTTGACCTTCTTCCGAAGTAATGAGGGTCAGCGCAGCCATCGCAGCCGCGATCTGCGCAGGTGGTGGTGCAGTAGAATATATAAAGGATCGAGCTCGGTTAGTTAGTAAATCAATCCAAGGTGCCTTTGCGGCGAGATAGCCTCCCGCTGAACCTGCCGCCTTGCCCAAGGTGCCCATTTGGAAGTCAATTCGTGGTTGCAGACCGAGTGCTTCTGCTAAGCCTAAGCCTCGTGGGCCTAGCACTCCGAGAGCATGAGCTTCATCGAGTAGCAGAAGAGCTTCATACTTGTCTTTCAGTTCTACCATCTCTCGCAGTGGGCAGCAGTCACCGTCCATGGAGAAAACAGACTCGGTGACGATTAATATCTTGGCATGGGGAGCACGTTCTCTGCTTTCACGAAGGAGTTCTTCTAGCCGGGAGAGCTTGTTGTGAGGAAAGGTTCGTAAACGTGCTTGCGAAAGTTTGGCTCCGTCAATAAGACTAGCGTGGGCTAATTTATCAAGGATTACGGTATCATTCTTACCAACCACTGCAGGGATTGTACCCAGAGCCGTCGCATATCCATTTGCAAAAATTCGCGCAGCAGAGGTTTCCTTGAGAGAGGCAATTTGGGTTTCCAATTCATGATGATAGTCGAAGCTGCCGCAAACGAGCCGTGAGGCGGTTGCTCCCACTCCGTAGCGCTCCACTGCCGTGATGGCTGCCTGAATCACGGTGGGATGTTGAGATAAGCCGAGGTAATCGTTGGAGGAAAAGTTGATCAACCGCTGCCCTTTACTATCGGATACAAAGGGCAGTGTATCGGTCGTACGGGGAGTGAGCCTTCGGAGAAGCCCTTGGCTCTGGAGTGTTCCCAACTCGTCAATTGGTTCCGACATTCAGAGCGCTAGCTTGCGTGAATGCGTTCTCCTGTCGAATCCTTATTGGAGAGAGTGTGTAGTTTCTTTCTTAAGATCGCCTCAGATAGTCTCATTTCAAAAGATGTTCCTCGATAACCTTAAGGGTGCCTCCAGTGACCCATTTACGAAGTTGACACACTTCTTTTGGCATCTCGGAAAACGAATATGCTAGAGGCCTGTTCCTTGAGGATTCGACTCCCAGTTACTTCTTTCCGGATTGAGCAGTCTGTTAGAGGGGCTATATTGGAGGGGAATTCCAGGAATCACTCTAGGGATGCCAGTCGAAAGAGTCGATGATGTGAACCTCAAGGTAACGTTTATTCTCGATAGGCTTGGACCATGCGAGAGTGAGGGTGAGGGGGATTTCTTTTCGAAAGATTAATCCGTTTCGGTGTTTCGAAAGCTCTTCATACATCTCACTGTTTTTATTTAGGTAGACTTTGATTGAGTTTTCGTCTCTAGGAGAGGTGCCTAGTGTAAGGGTAGCCTTACTAAGGTGGTCTGGGACCGCTTCTTTCTCAAAGCAAACTGGACTGAGGGTTGCTAGGGCAAAGAAACGAGCTGGGCGATCTAAGGGAACAGAAGCATAGCGCCGCAGTTTCTTTTCGGTAAACTCAAGGAAAGCTTCGGAGTTAACACGATAAGGCTCGTTTCCTGGCCACTTATGAAGCTCGACTGTAATGAAGTCAGCCGGAGCATCCGATTGTCCTTCCCAACTTGCAACGTAGAAAAAGTCTGAGCGTTGTTCTTCGGTATCCCGGAGGTGATTTCGGAAAAGAATAACCGTTGGTTCTGGAATAGGACGAGCAAGGATAGAATCTGCGATGTTAGGATCGTTCAGACTGCGTGGTGAGAGAAAATTTTCGCGCTCTGCGAGCGTTTTTGCTCGGAAAAAGTTTGCTAGGATTTCTTGCACTTCTTCTGGGTTTCCACTTTCTGAACCCAGACCTGCGGGAAGAGGAGTCTGACCTTCTCGATAGTCTTCTCCTTCTGGAATTTTAGGTGTTATTGAAGATGGATTAGAGGAGGTTGCCGGAGATAAAGTTTCCTCTATTGGGGGAACTTCATTCGAGGGTTCAGGAATCTCTTCAATAATAGATTCTTTTCGCTCAGTGATCGGCTCAATAGATGAGATTTGTGTTGGTGGAACAGTTTGTGAAGTGGACGGCTTTTCACTCGACCTCAAGAGATCTTTTAGACTATTCAATCCCACTATCCCGGTAATGTTCAGCAGTCCAATTACTAGAACCGCTGCTGATAGGAGAAAAAACAGCAGGAAGAGGATGCTGGGGATACGGCTGTTAGGTTTGGATGGGAGTGCTTCGTTGTGCCTAGATTCGCCTTGGGGTTCGACTGCATAATTATAACCCTCCGATGGTTCTAAGGGAGGTTCTATACTCGTTGGGAGAATAGGTTCGGGTTCAATGGGGAAAGGAGGTTCTGCTGGAGTAGCATGAACTTGGGAAGGAGGACTTGTGTAGTTGGTCTCCTGATAGTGGATTTCTTGGGGAGAAGACTCAATAAGATGACTTTCAGGATACTCAATAAAATCGGCTTCAGGGGGAAACTGAGGAGTGGGCTCGGGAGGGAGGGCCTGTGCTTGAACAGGTTCGGGGGGATACGTTTGTGCCTGTGGCGGAGAGTAGTGATGTTGATGTTCGGCGTAATCCTCAGTAACTGGAATTGGTTCTGGAATCGTTCCCGAAGGGTAGTGGTAAGACTGTTCGGGGAGGACTGTGGTTTGAGGCTGAGGAGTGGCGACCGGTTGAGGCTGAGGAGTAGCGACCGGTTGTGGCTGAGGAGTGGCGACCGGTTGTGGCTGAGGAGTGGCGACCGGTTGTGGCTGAGGAGTGGCGACCGGTTGCGGTTGAGGAGTGGCGACCGGTTGCGGTTGAGGAGGTGAAAGTGGTTGTGGCTGAACTAGTTCAGGTAAACTCGGGTGGGGAGCAGTGATCGAATTCTGACAGTTGGGACAAGGTCCAGTAACTCCGGCTAGTGAGGCGGGGACATCAAGCTGGATTCCACAGGAGGGACAGTTGAAGCGTATTTTATCTGGATTCATTGCCGGAGAGGGGAAGCGGTTGTGAGGAACACTAGGAGTCTCTCGGTAGATATTGTTCGGTCAACCCATCAATGTGTTCCCTTCATGTAGGAATTCTAAACTGTTGTAATGGAAGTGAGCAGGACGCGATTCAACTGCACCTAGAAATGCCTCTCCTTCGAATTAGAAGAGGTTCAGAGCCTTTTTAAGCAATCTTTTACTCGTCTCGAAACGATAGCGTATGGTCTGCAGTCACATTGCGATAGAAGCAGGAGGAACGCTTGGTATGACAGCAGCCTCCGCCAAGTTGCTCCACTTCCAGAATGAGCGCGTCCTGATCGCAATCAGTGCGAATGGTGATGATTTTTTGAAATTCACCAGAAGTTGCTCCTTTGTGCCAGAGGGTCTGCCGACTACGGGAGTAGTAAACCGCTTCCTGCTTTTCGAGAGTGAGTTTTAATGATTGCTCGTTCATGTAGGCCAGCATCAACGGTTCTTTGCTTTTGGCATCAATCGCCATCGCAGGAATGAGTCCGTTCTCGTCGAACTTGGGCATGAAAGTGAGCCCATTCTCAATGGCGTCTTTATCAGTTTGTGGAGGGAAGTTTGACATCAGATTTCTACTGTTCGGCTGCGGAATCAATTTTGGGCAAGGTCAGGGCATGGAGCGCTGACTCAATCTCGGGATTTACTTCATTTTGAACTGCCTTTGCGGCCATGTGCAATGCATTACGAATGGCTAAAGAGGTGGAGGAACCATGAGAAATAATCACCGTGCCACGCACGCCCAGTAGGGGAGAGCCACCATAGGTTTCGTAATTGGTGCGTTCTTTGACATTGCCAAAAGCTCCTTTGGAAAGGAGTGCTCCCAGGACGCGGAAAGGGTTGCGTTTGAATTCCTTTTTCAACCACTTGGACATCGCCTTGGCCGTCGCTTCGCAGCTTTTGAGGACCACGTTACCAGTGAAACCATCGCAGAGACAGACATCGAGCTTGGTCTCAAATAGGTCGTGGCCTTCGACATTACCACGGAAGTCAAAATTCGCGTGTCCAGACTCTACCATGTGTTTGAGGAGGATGAGCGTCTCTTTGGTTAGCGTCGTTCCTTTCTCTTCCTCTTCGCCATTGGACATGATGCCGACCATGGGTTTTTCGACCGAGAGGACTTTGTGCGAGTAAACTGCTCCCATGACTGCGTAGGTCGCGAGGTGCTTGGGTTTCGCCTCAGGATTAGCCCCAGCATCGAGGATGTTACAGGTGCCAAATTCGTTAGGGAGCGGAGAGGCAATTCCAGCTCGGTCAACCCCTTTGAGAAGCCTGAGCTTGATGGTAGCACTCGCGACCGCTGCCCCCGTATTACCTGCCGAGACGACTGCCTGTGCTTGGCCTTGCTTGACGAGATCAGTCGCCACTGAGATTGAGCTATTACGCTTGCGACGAACGGCCTTGGCACCGGATTCATGCATTTCGACCACCTCGCTAGCGTGCTGGATCCGTGCTTTCGAGTTCGTATCGAGGCCATTGCGGGCGCAGCTCTCTGCGAGGACGGTCTCGTCACCTACTAGAATGATTTCATCAATTTCGGGATAGAGGCGCAAGGCGTCGCGAGCCCCGATTACATTGACGTCAGGGGCTTTGTCACCCCCCATGGCATCTAGTGCGATAATCATCTTATGGAGTAAATAGAAACGGCGACGGAGGAGGTCCGTCGCCGTGAAAGTTTTAGGCTGCTGAGTGAGCGAATGTAGTCTTAGTAGACATCCACGTCGAGAACCTGGCGTTCACGGTAGGTTCCGCAAGAAGGGCAAGCGATGTGCCCGGGCACCCGGCTCCCACATTCGGGACATTCTTTGAGCAGTGGTTTACGCCAACGGTTCGCACCACGGCGCATCTTCTGCTTCATCTTGGAGGTTCTGCGTTTAGGAGATGCCATAAGTCAAAAAAGTATTAAGATTCGTCCGTCTGAAAAGAATCAAGAGCCGACCAGCGGTTGTCTTGTTCCTCGCGGGGCGCAGGGTCTACCTCATCCGAGTGTGGTTTGTCCACTGCTAAATAACGAGGATCGAGTTCACAGTTTTGTGGAGTATCCGCAATCTCGCAAGTAGGATGGTTGGGGACTTCCAATAAGAGCTCCTCTCGTAGAGCCTCGGTAGCATCAATTTCTCCGAAGTTTCCAACCTCAATTGCGATCGCTGCTGCCGGCAGGGCGATGGTTTTTACAAAGGGGTGAAGGGTGCGAACGCACTCAAACTCGAAGGGGCATGACAGAGACCCTTGGAGAAGCACTTCACTCTCGAAGCGCTGCACATGGAGGTCGTAAGCAAGCGGTGCGGTCGGTCGCGGCTCCTCGGGACCGAGATCAAAGACGGCGGCATCGAGCTCTCCCTGCGCCTGTTTTCCCTCTTCGGGCAGGTTTCCCAAATCAATAATCAGCTTCTTCATGGAGAAGAGTGTAGATTGAAAGTGCTGCTTTGGGTATGGAAATGACGTCTTGAAGACCATTGCACCGGATATTTTGCTCGGAGCCTACGCCCAAGGAGTTTTTCCCATGGCGGAGGAGGGCTCTATTTATTGGTTTTCTCCTGAAAAAAGGGGCGTGATCCCAGTAGATGACCGTTTCCACATTTCCCGTGGTCTCCGTAAGGCTTTGCGCAAAGAACCTTATGAAATTCGCCAAGACACGGTCTTTCGCGAGGTCATGCTAGGCTGTGCCGAGCGGGCCGAGACTTGGATCGATGAGGCCATTCTCGATAGTTACTGCGCTCTTTTCGACTTAGGACACGCCCATAGCTTCGAGTGTTGGGACGAGGAGGGGCTGCAAGGGGGACTTTACGGGGTGCGGCTGGGGAATGCTTTTTTCGGCGAATCTATGTTCAGCCGCAAAGTGGATGCCAGTAAAATTGCCCTCGTGCATCTCGTGGAATGGATGCGTGAGGAGGGGATGACTCTGCTTGATACCCAATGGCTCACGGAGCACCTCAAGCAGTTTGGCGGAGTGGAACTCCCGCGCGGGGTTTACCTCGATCTTTTGGCAGAGGCGATTACTCCGGTCTGCGAGATTTCGTAGCGAGGGTGGGGAAAACAGAGTAAGGTTTCCCGTGCCTCGGACGATTCTCCACATCGATATGGACTGCTTTTACGCAGCCATTGAGGAGCGAGATGATCCCAGTCTACGGGGAAAGCCGGTCGGCGTAGGCGGGCGTTCTCTGCGAGGTGTTCTCACCACCGCCAATTATGAGGCTCGCAAGTTTGGCTGCCATTCTGCGATGCCAGTCTTCAAAGCGGTAGAAAAGTGCCCCCACCTCGTTCTCGTTCCCGTTCGCTTTGATGTCTACCATGAGGATTCGCGTAGGATTCGAGCTATCTTTGCTCGTTTCACGGACTTGATTGAGCCTCTCAGCCTCGACGAAGCTTTTCTGGATGTCTCGGCGTTGCGCACTGATGGGCGTGTCATTGCGCGCGAGATTCGCCATCAGATTGAGGAGGAGACCCAACTCACTGCTTCCGCTGGCATCGCTCCTAACAAGATGTTGGCCAAGATTGCCAGTGATTGGGAAAAACCGAATGGCCAGTTCGCGATCGCTCCCGAGGACATATCCGATTTCGTAAAAACTCTTCCCGTAAAAAAAATCCCTGGAGTGGGTCGTAAGATGCTCGAAAAACTCTCTCCGCTCGGGGTGGTCACTTGTGGTGACTTACAGCAATTCGAGCGCTTCGACCTCGCTCGCCGTTTTGGGAAGTGGGGGAGCGAGCTCTACGATCTTTGTCGTGGCAAAGATGAGCGTCTAGTCCAAAGCCATCGCGAGCGGAAGTCGGTGAGCAAAGAGACCACTTTCCGCGAAAACCTCACTTCGCTCGAAGCTCTCGACGCGGCCTACCGCCCTCTCTTTGAGGGTCTGCGCGAATCCTTATCCGGCAGACTAGGCGAACGTAGAATCAAGTCGCTGGTGGTGAAACTCAAGTTTGCCGACTTCGAGACCACTACCGCCGAACGCGCGGGTTCCGAGCTTGATAAGCAAGTCTTTGTTGAACTCCTCGCCGAGGGGTGGCAGCGAGGTCAGGGACGAGGAGTGCGCCTTCTCGGGCTGGGGGTGAAGTTCGCCGCCCAAGAAGAGAAGACACAACTCGAATTCGGGCTCTAATAATTTTTATAGAGATACCCAAGTGGAGATCAGCTCCGCCGCATAACGCGCCTGAGAAGCATCTGTTAGAAGATGGTCTGCTTCATCGAGGGAAAGGAAGGACTTGGGGTGATGAGCGGCAGAGTAGATCTGACCTGCGTTCTCTAACGGGACGATGGTGTCGGTGGGGGAGTGCATGATGAGCAGTTTTCTGCCGAGCTTCGCAATCCGTTCTTTTTGATTGTGGCCGGTGAGATCGCTTAAGAAACGTTCTCCGATTTCGAAGGGTCGTCCCGCGAGAGTTACTTGAGCCTTCCCGTCAGCGAGAATTTTGGGGACATCATCCGCAAAGAGGTGAGTCACGTGTCCCGGATCGTAGGGGGCTCCGATAGTGGCCACGTGAGAGGTCTCCGCGATTTCGCCTGCAGCGGCAAGGACGGCTGCTCCACCCAGAGAGTGACCGATAATCAGTTGGGGAGCGGCAAAGTGTTCACGCAAATGATCGGCGGCTGCGACTAAGTCCTGTACATTAGAGATGAAGGAAGTATTCGCAAAATCTCCATCGGAAGTTCCTAAGCCCGTGAAGTCAAACCGCAGCGTCGCGATCCCTTGCTCGGCTAGCGCGCGACTAATCGCCGTTGCCGCACGCGAAGCCTTTCCACAAGTGAAGCAGTGGGCGAAGAGGGCATAGCCGCGTGGCTGGTTAGAGGGCAGCTCCAAACGAGCATCCAAGGAGTCTCCATTAGCTCCCGTGAAGGTGATTTTCTCAGAACGAATTCGGCTCGTGATGAGTAATTTTTCGAGCGCGGAGAGGTGTTCGGAAGCATCGAGTTCGTCCCAAAGGGCGGTCGGGATCACACATCCTGCTGCTGCTAACAGTGCTGCCAGGGGAATGGCACGAGCGGCATTGTCGCCTCCTGCCAAGGCATTGTCCGAGAGGGCTGTTAGGAATCCTTGTTCCGAGAGATCGCCACCGGCTTGATACCAACGAAGAGCATAGTAGAGAGTGAGGGGGAAGGCCTCCTTGAGATGGCAGGTGAGACCAAAGTCGGCACCGACTTGGAGATGATTCTCGTGATTTAATGCGCCTTCTGCTTGTTGGAGGAAATCTTGGGCCGCGAGGGAAGAGTAAGAAGCGCTCGCTGCTTGTGCAAATGCCGCAGGGAGGGCGAGTCCTTGGTTGAGAGCGTCGATAGCGCGCACGAAGAATTCAGCAGCGTCAATGACCGTGCCAGCCCCATGGGTGAGAGCGGTTTGTTCGCGAGCCGCTTTCACGGTGTCTTCCAGAGATGCGTCTCGCAGAAAGAACACTGGGACGAATCGGGAAGCCCCGGCGAGATCGTCGGAGTCCGAAGCGGGCTCTTCTTTTCCGGCAAGAAGATTTTCTAGCGTTGTGGTCGTGGCACCATCACGGTAGCCATTAAAGGTTCTCATCTCACCCTGCCAGAGAGATTGAAAGACTCCTACCGACCATTGCGGAGAAGCAACCACTGCTTTAGCGAGAATCACCATCTGGTCTCCGAAGTGGGTAAACTGTCCTTTCTTTCGCTCGGGGTGATATTTCGAATGTGGCTTGTCGAGACTGGTCACCCCGTCAGGGTAAAGGCGTGCGATTTTGTCCTGATTGTAAATCCAGTGCGATCCGAGTGAGAGAGAATCAGCAATGAAGGCCGCCCGAAAGAGATTAGAAGAAGGAGAATTCATGGAATAATGATGAATATGGAACGGCTTGAGGAGCGCTGCAATGGCAATCCGAGCGGACAGAGTTGGGGCTAGGGTTTGCGGAACGATCTCGGTTAGACTCACGGCATGATTATTGGTTGGGAGCACCCGTTTTGGTGGTTTGTCGTCCTCTTTGTAGGATCTTGTGTAGGCTCCTTTTTGAATGTGGTTATTTATCGAGTCCCGCTCTCGATGTCAGTCAATGAGCCCAAGCGTTCCTTCTGCCCAGGCTGCAAGAAGGATATTCCTTGGTATCGCAATCTACCGATCGTGACTTGGCTTTGGCAGCGAGGACGGTGCGCTGAGTGCAAGATGAAGATTCCCGTTCGTTACGTTCTGGTGGAAGTTCTCACCACTGTGCTTTGGGCGGTTGCGTGGTGGATGTATGGCACCAAAGGACAGCCCGGGGAGGCCTTCCTTCTCATGATTTTGCTGACCCTGTTAGTGAGTATCTCTTTCATCGATGCCGAGCATTACATCATCCCCGTCTTGATGACTTGGTGGGGCGCCGCCTTCGCTGTGGTGGGGGCGATTTGGTTCCCCGAACTCGTGACCCTTGCGAAACGCTCCCAGCTCTGGCCCCAAGGGTGGCAAGAAGCGCTCTTAGGTTTTGCGGCTGGTTATGCCGTCTTACAGCTTGTCGTTTGGGGCGGTAAGTTGGCTTTTGGTAAGCAAAAATTTTCTTTCGAAAAGGAAGCCGCATGGGAGTTACGCGAACCGGAGGACGAGGACCCACTGGGTCAACTTTGTCTGGTGTTAGATGGGGAGGATTATGAGTGGGGAGACATGTTTTATCGCAAGACGGATAAGCTTCTCATGCAAGGAAGCGCTTTCCTCGTAGATGGCAAAGAGATCCCCGGCGAGAACCTCGTGATGTATGGTGATCGGGCCGAGATCGGGGATCAAACTTTCATGATTGAGGAGATCAGTTCTCTCTCTGGAAAAGCATCTGAGGTCGTTAGACCTCGTGAGGCAATGGGTTCCGGCGACCCGCCGCTTTTGGCAATGATCGGAGCCTTTCTCGGTTGGCCGGCGGTGATCTTTTCTCTCTTTGCTTCCTCTCTTTACGCTCTCCTTGCTGCTCTTCTTCTCCGAGTAGGTTTTGGGAAACCGCTTCCTTATGGACCTTTCCTAGCGCTCGCCGGATTGACTTGGGCTTTCGGTGGTTGGCAGATCTGGACTTGGTATCTTGCACAACTCATTCGTTAAGGGCTGTTAGAAAGAGGCTCCGATCGAGAAGTGGAAGGCCCCACTAGGGTCTTCCGAGGCGGGGTTGAGCGCCTGTCCGTATTCGAAGCGAACCGGACCAATGGGAAGGTCTAGCCGCAAACCCACTCCCAAGGCGACTCTTGGATCAAAGGAAGGAAAGGAAGTCGCTTCTTCGTCTAACGAACCTGCATCGAGAAAAATGACTCCCGAGAGTGGTCCTGCAAGTTTGCGAATATACTCGATGTTAGCGTACCAGAAAGATTGCCCACCTCGAGAGACCCCATCCACGTTCGGTCCCAGTTCTCGGAAGGGAAAGGAGCGCACCGAGTCAGCCCCTCCGATGAAAAAACGAAGATCTACGGGGAGATCTTCTTCATTCGTAGGAGCGAGGACTCCGGTTCGCAGGTTGAAGGAGAGGCGGTTCTTCTCATCGAGGGTGTGATGGTAAGAAGCTTGTGCTTCGAAGCGCAGAAAGGCATTAGGTTCTTGCGCTGCTACGGCACCTACTTCAGCGCTGATCCGGGAGAAGAAGCCATCTGCAGGAGAGGTCTTGGAGTCTCGCCCATCGTAGAGCCAGCTAATACCGGCGGTTGTTAGGAGGTAGTCAGTGGCCCCGAGTTCAGAGGTTGGCAGGTCTTCTCCACTTACGGTTGCGAAAGACAGTTGACTGTCAAACTGTAAGGTCTGTCGCGAACCAATCTTACGAGAGATGGTGAGTCCGAATCCGGTTTCGAATTTGAAGTATTCATCAAAGGTGCGGGTGAGCGCGAAGGCTCTCGGAGTTGCTCTGAGATCGTAACCCAGCAGATAGGGGTCCGTGACCGAGATTTCGCCCAAGACCCCGATGAGGGAGTACTCAGCCGCAATATTCAGATTATAGAGTTTATTCAGGAAATTACGGTTATAGTAGGAGGCTCCAATGATGAGACCTTCCGTGGAGCCTACTCCTGCATAGTAGGAGACTCCTTTTGGTTTCCCTTCTTTGAGGTGAAGGGTCACATCAATCGCTCTGTCCCCGCTATCAATGTTTTGCTCGCGATCAATGCTGTCGAAGGCACCAGTAGAGAGGAGTCCGTTACGCAACTTAGTGACTGTTTTCTCCTCAAAGGGGTCGCCCGAAAAGCGATTAAAGAACTTTTGCACCCGCGTGATATCAGTACCTTCTTCCCCGATAATAGTGAGTTCGCGGAAGCGGTAGCGTTCGCCAGGAACGAGGGTGAGGGTGAGTTCGGTTAGGCTATCTTTGTGTTTGGCTTCGAGAAAAGTATTCGAGAATTGGTAGCCGAGGTTGCGAAGTTCTGCTGCTGCTCCTTCACGGATATCCCGTAGCACAGTTGCGGTCGATTTTTCCCCAAGGTATTGTTGCAACCGTTCAGGAAGAGTCGCCAAATCTTCCGGGATAGAGCCTTTGACCTTCAGCGAGGAGATAGTGTGAACAGAGCCTGGTTGCACCTTTAGGGTGAGATTCACTTTTTGGTTTTCTTCCTGAATCACCGGAGGTTGAAGTTCTCCTTTCGCATTCCAATAACCTTGGGCTTTGAGGTAGACGATGGCGTTTTCAGCCGCGGTATTGGTTTTGTCGGCCAGGTAGGGAACTTTGGCCTTTCCTCCCAAAAGACTTTTTCCAGTGAAAAATTGCCTCATAACCTTGCCCTCTTCTTCGGCCACTCCTTCTATCCGAATATCGTCAAGGGTTAGCCGGAGACCACTCTTCACTCGGAGGATAATGGATCGCCGATCGGCCGGTATTTTCCAAGAGATGTTGACGTCCGAGTAACCTTCTTTTTCGAGAATACTGCTGACCAAAAAGTCAGCATCATCTGCTCGCGAACGCGATGGGGGACGCGAAGTGATAAAGTCTAGGCGGCCTCCAAGGCGGGTGAGAACTTCTTTTTCGGTGAGTCCCGTTAGTCCCTCGATACGAACGGTTGTTCGATTTGTTATTTCTTGATCTTGAGCCGAACAAGTCAAAGATCCTAATAGGAGTAGTCCAATAACCCTGATGAAGGATCGGAGATGATTCTCTATGTAAGGGTGAGCTGGCATCTAGTTGAACTTCAAAAGGTAGAGCACGAGGCCGCGCGTATTACTCTCGGCATCCACCGAGGCAGTGATGAACCAACGTTCGCTGTTAGGAAGGGGGAGAGGAAGGGTGACGGAGTTGCGCGGCTTGCCCGTGAATGGGTCTGCCCCTCCGACTTGAATTTCGACATCCTTGAGTGGTTCTGCAAACCGGGCTAAGGGATGGAGAGGGGATCCAGGTGGTGCTTTTCGGATTTGTTCAATAAGGAGCTGGAAGGCTTTGTTTTTAGCCGCGTCGCCATCTTCTAAGCCCGCCGGAGTAGACCCAGTAGCGAGGAGGGTGATCACTTCGCTTTCGGGTAGCGGCGGATTGGAGACAAAAGAGACTTCCGGCGAGGTCGCTGCTCCTGCGACGAAGATGTCGACCTCGTAAGGAGGAATGCGTGATTGTGCGCGAATATTGAGCTTGGGGATGAAGCCTCCTTTGGGAGTGAAAACCACCTTGCCCCCATCAAGAGAGAGGGAAGAGAAGGGCAGACTTGCATCGAGGTCTTTGATTTCGAGTTCGCCATTGAGCTTTGGATCCGCGAGGCGTCCAGTTGCGGTGAGTTCCCCGACTACTTCTCCTTTTGTGAGGTTTCCTCGTATCAAAAAGGGGTCTGCGGTGTAGGCGCGGATATCCAGTGTCCAGTTTGCATAGGGTTCAGGGATCGGGAGCGCGTTGCCATCCTTATTTTTCTGAGAAGTCGGTCGTTTGGCGACCGAGGGAAGTTTAGGTGCTTTGGGAATCGATACCGGGACATCGAGTGGGAGCAGTTCGATGTCTTTATAAAAGAGAGACTCAGCAAGACCGAGTTCGCCACTTAAGCGAGCTTGTTCGAGCGTGCCTTTCAGGAAGATTACAGCGTCAGTGCGAGCGTTGATATTATCATCACGCCAGACGAGGGCTCTTTCAACGTCTAGGCGAAGGTCGAAGGCGGGGTTACTTGTGTCGGCGATGTCGACGGTCCCTGAGAGGTCGAAGAGTCCACCATCAATAGAGGTGCTAAAAGGGGTAATCTGAATTTTATTATCTGCGAAGGTAGCCTGTAATTTGGTTTGTCGCACTTTTCGGAGCCGATCGATGTCGAAACGGGCCTTGGGAAGATCAAGATTTATCGTTCCTGTTAGATTAGGCGTTCGAAAGGTGCCGTTGGCTTGCACTTGAGCAACGATGTTTCCTTCCAAGCGTTTCACGACAGGAGAAAGATCAGCAAAGGGCTCTAACCGAAGATTAGGTGCATCGATTCGTAAGTCGAAAGACTCATCCATAATGCTGTTAGGCTCGGTTGCCCACTTCTGAGGTTCGAAGGCAGTGCTTCCGGTGACGATAATGGCGTTACGGCCATCTGGCTGCACAGTTCCGTTAAGAGCCAACGTCTTCCCTGTGGTGTTCCAAGCCAAGGCTACATCAGTAGTGGGAAGTTGGGTCAGTTTTTCGAGGGCAAATCGGTCTAAGTTCACGCGACCAGCGAGCGAAGGTTCTGCTGGGCTTCCTGCAATATCGATTTTGGTGGAAAGCTGCCCTTGCAGGCCTTCTGGGAGCGTGATGGAGAAAAGTTGAGCAGTTTCAGGGATATCTAGCTCCTCTGCATCTAAGGTCACGCTCCAGTTGTCAGTGACCGTAAAGTAATTCTTCGGATCGGTCTCTAGGGTGAAGGGGAGTGAGAGCTTCCCTGTTGCTAGCTGTCGCTCGGCCTTGATGAGAGAGAGGGAAGGGATTTCGATTTGCTGTCCATTCCACGAGGCTTCCGCAGTGAAGGCTTGGTCTCCTTGTTCAACCTGTAGTTGTGAGAGCTGAATTTGAGAGAGTCCTCGATAGCTCGCCTGGAGGCTGATCTCAATCGGTTCTTGATCTTGTAGAGTGAGGCGTGTCTGACTCAAGGAGAGGTCTCCGTAATGGCTTTCTCTATCAGGTAAGGAACCGTGACCTTCCCAATTAAGCGAGAGTTTACCCGCGAGAGGGAGGTCTCCCACCGAGAGCCGGATAAATGGCTGTAGCGCATCAGCCTCAAAGTCCTTCACCACAAAGTCGGCTTGGTAAGCTTGGCTTTTAGGATGAAAGCTCGCTTTGGAGGAGAGGGTGGCCGTTGCGCTTTGCTCAATAGTGAGACTTGCAGCAATGTCCGAGTCCGCATCGAGGTAGTCGACGACGATTTCTCCTTTCTCAAGATGTGCTTCTGCCCAATCGAGTCCGTTGAAGGAGAGAGAAACTTGTGAAGCTGCGGGTTCGCCTTCTACCAAGTTAATAGTAGCGAGCAGTAGTGCTCGTCCTTCTGGCCATCCGTCGGGAGGAACAGGTAGATTGAGGGTAGGAGTGATTCCAGTGAAGAATGCGGAAAGCGAAAGGAGCTCTGCGGTCAGTTGAGAAGAGCTGTTCTTCCATGCTGTGGTTGGGTCTTGAGCCGTCTCAGGGGCGAAGTCGGTGATGAGGGTAATCTCTTGCGAACTCTCTGGGAGCTCGAAGCTTAAGCGAGTATCGAGTTCGAGTTCTTCTTTCAGAAAGTTTAAGCGCGTGGGAGGAAGGTCCCGTTGTCGAGAAGTCAGCTGATCGAGAGTCAGCGAAAGTTCAAAAGCCCATTTGGAAAATTCCTGGTCGAGTTGAGAGGCTGTTAGATGAAGTTGACTTAAGTGAGCTGTTACCTCTTGAGTGGCAGGAGCGAGTTCGAGAAAGCGGTGCAAGTCGAGCGCTTCTGGACCGAGTTCAGCGGTCACCACTGACTTGAGATCGGTAGTAATGTCAACGGTGCTACCGTAAGCCAAGATCGTCCCCTCGATGAAAAGAGGTTCCACTTCAAAAATGAGATCAGGCACCGAGAACTCACGCGCGAGCGGAAGTTGCGTGATCGTGAATTCGTCATCGCCCCACTGAATATGAGCAACCGGCGGCTGGAAGGTCTCGTTTTCGAAGTCGGTAACGGTGCCTGTGTTGAGCTCAAAGGTATCAGACCTAGCACTATGTTTGAGCGCTCCATTTTGAATCAGATAGAAATTTTGCTCTCCTTTGTGAACGTGGAGATTGAGATCACTAATGGCAATCTCGGGATGGGTCGCCGCAGGCCGGAACTTGGCGAGGACTTCGCGGAGAGTTTCGTCTGACTTCTTTTTTTCCTCGTCTTCTGGTTTTGGCGAAGACTGGCTGAGGTCTAGGTCAACTGTCAGTGAATCCGCTGTTAGAGAATCAATTTTCAGTTCCTTAAGTGCCAGTGGATGATAACGAAGTTGCAGATTGGTCGCTTTGAGAGTCTTGAGGGGAGAAGTCTCGCTGGTGAGGTGAATGGAATCAATGTGAGGTCCCTTCAGCAGCGTGCCCGAGAGTTCGAACTCAGCTGTAAATCCCTGTTCTGCTAGAAAATCAGGACCGTATTTCTGCGCAAGATAGCGGAACCCCGGACCATTCAACCAAGCCAATCCACCTAATAGCAACGCCAACAGAATGACTCCACAAATACCCAAGAGAGCCAAACATCCCCGACATCCCTTCTTTTTCTGGGGGGGAGTATTCTCTTCTTCCTCGGTTGGGGGGGCGTCAGGCAAGACCCTCATTATCACCTCATTTACCCCCGACGCAAAGCAGGATGCCCGTCAAGATTGGAGACTACGTAGCTAGAGAACTCACTTGGCTCATAAGGCATCAAGTTGGATGTGCTGAAGAGTGAACCTTCTGAGAGCAAGTCGTCACCTAGGATTGGCCTGACCTAAAAATAAGGCGAAAATTAAGGCCTTACGATTTCTCGTAAGGCCTTGAAATTTTTTTGGAGCGGGTGATGAGATTCGAACTCACGACATCAACCTTGGCAAGGTTGCGCTCTACCACTGAGCTACACCCGCTCTTTTTCTTGGGGAGGCGGAAGATACAAAAACCCCGACGGCTCGCAAGAGAAAACTAATACGAATTTGCAGGAAATGAGTCACCTAGTTTTTTCTAGTTTGGATAGGGGATATTTTTCGCTTCCAAGTTGTGAAACTAAGGAATGTTGGCTTCGTTTGGCCTTTTAAGCGGTAGTCGCGGGAGCTGATATGGTGGCGAGGCAACCGGGGCAATTTTGGACGAAGTGCTCGGGAGCGACTTCAAGCAAGGGTGGAGGAGAAGTGGTTAGGCATTGGCTAGGGTCTCCCAAGGTGTTTCGAGGCCGGAAGGAGCAACCGGTGGGTGGTTCGGTCAGAACGGGAGGGAGACCTTGAATGGTGTAGAGTTCTTGCCCCTTGGACTGATTGGCAGGGATACTGCGGAGCAGGGCACGAGTGTAAGCGTGGCGAGGGTTGGCGAAAAGGCTGGCTACTGGGGCGCTCTCAACGATACGTCCCGCATACATGACGTTGACATGATCACAGGTTTCCGAGACGACGGCAAGGTCATGGGTGATGAGAATAACCGCTGAGTTGAGTCGGTTACGCCGTTTCTTGATAAGGTCGAGGACTTGCTTTTGGACGGTGACGTCTAGGGCAGTGGTAGGTTCGTCGGCGATGAGGAGCTCGGGACGATTGATCAGAGCCATGGCGATCATGACTCGTTGTCTCATCCCACCGGAGAATTGATGAGGGTAGCTATCAATCCGACTCTCCGGTTCAGGGATGCCTACTTCAGCGAGGGATTGTATCGCGATTTCACGGGCTTCTTTTCCCTTAATTCCCTGGTGCAGAGTGAGAGGTTCGGTGAGTTGTTCGCTAATCTTGAGGTAGGGATTGAGCGAGGTCATCGGATCTTGGAAGATCATGGCGATACGCTTTCCTCGAATTTGCCGGAGTTTTCTTTCTTTAAGGGTGAGAAGATCTTCGCCGTCAAAGATGGCTTTTCCGCTATGGATACGTCCCGGGGGCTTGGGGATGAGCCCAAGTAGGGAGTAACAGGTGACTGATTTCCCGGAACCTGACTCGCCTACAATGCCGAGAGTCTGCCCTTTCTCCACTTTGAAGGAGACATCTTCGACCGCGTGGACGATTCCGTTACGGGTATGAAAACGAGTGGTGAGATTGGAGACGTCAAGAAGAGCCACGGACGGAAGTGTGTCTGATTTCGGAAAGGAAAGAAGGGTGAAGGAGGAAAAATCTGTCTGTTATGCAGGGAAGGGGCTTTTCACCAAAGAGGACTTAGCCTCGGCAGACTGATTGCGTTTTGCGAGGGTGATGATCACGGACTTGGAAGTCGGGGTCTGACTCGTCTCGGCAGTGGAGTTAATCGGGACGAGCACATTAGCCTCCGGATAGTAGGCGGCAGCGCTGCCTTTGGGGGTCTCGTAAGGGATGGCGAGAAAGAGTTCTGCCGTGCGGGTTTCGCCCTCGAAGTAGCTGGTGATATCGACGGGTTCTTCAGCCTCGATGCCACGTTCTTTCATATCCTCGGGGTTGAGGAAGATGACCCGGCGTTCGTTCTTAATTCCTCGGTAGCGATCATCCATCCCATAGATAGTGGTGTTGAACTGGTCATGACTGCGGAAGGTTTGTAAGAGGAGTTGATCCTTTTGCAGCTTGAGGGAGCGGAGGGGGTTGTAGGTGAAGTTCGCCTTGCCTGTGGCGGTCTTAAAGATGCGCTTTTTGACTCCGTTAGGGAGATAGAATCCACCGGGTTGGCGGAGGCGTTCGTTGTAGTAATCGAAGCCTGGAATGACTCGTTCGATGGAACTACGAATGTGATCGTAGTTCATCTCGTAGTCAGTCCAACGGGTTTTCGTTTTTTCTCCGAAGACCGCTTTCGCTAAGCGACAGATGATGGCGGGTTCGCTGAGTAAGGCTTCTGAGGCTGGGGCAAGAGCACCCTGCGAGCTGTGAACGACTCCCATGGAGTTCTCCACGGAGAGCATTTGGCGACCAGAAGCTTGTTCGTCTTTTTCGGATCGTCCAAGGCAAGGGAGGATGAGCGCGCGGCGCCCCGTGACGAGGTGGCTGCGATTGAGCTTGGTGCAGATGTGGGCGGTGAGTGAACAGTTGCGCAGGGCCTCAGCCGTGTAGTGTGTATCGGGTGCGGCAGAGAGGAAGTTGCCACCGAGAGCGAGGAAGACGCGCGCTTTGTTCGCCTTCATTGCGCGTATCGCTTCTACGGTGTCGTAGCCGTGAGCACGGGGGGAGGTGAATTCGAATTCTTTATCAAGACTGTCGAGGAAGGCCGCAGGTGGTTTTTCCCAAATGCCCATAGTGCGATCTCCTTGCACATTGCTGTGGCCACGGACGGGGCAGAGCCCGCTTTTGGGACGTCCGATTTTTCCGGTGAGAAGGTGGAGGTTCACGACCTCGCGAATGATCTCCACCGAGTTGTGATGTTGCGTTAGCCCCATTGCCCAGCAGGTGATGGCGTCCTTGGCATTGATAAAGGTCATTGCCGCTTGGCGGATGTCGGCCTCACTGAGCCCAGAGTGTTCTTCTAACTCTTTCCAATTCGTTTTCTGGGCTTCCGCTTTGAAGTCTTGATAACCTGAGGTGTGCTCCTTGATGAAGTCTTCATCAACGGCATTCTCTTCGAAGACGACTTTGATTAGTCCTTTGAAGAAGGCGATGTCGCCATTGATTTTGATAGGCAGATGTTGCGAGGACAGCGGGGTCGCTTTACCGAGCATTCCGCTGATTTTCTGAGGATGGGCAAAGGCTCGGAGCCCAGTTTCGCGCAGCGGATTTACCGAGATGATCTGACCGCCGTTTTTGACCGTCATCTCCAGTGAGGTCAGCATCCGGGGGTGATTCGTGCCCGGGTTCTGACCGACTACGAGAACACAGTCAGTAGTCTCCAGATCTTCGAGGGTTACGGTGCCTTTTCCGATTCCAATCGTTTGGTTGAGGGCCGCTCCCGACGATTCGTGACACATGTTCGAGCAATCGGGTAAATTATTGGTGCCGAATTGGCGTGCAAAGAGCTGGTAAAGAAAGGCCGCTTCGTTGCTCGCGCGTCCGGAGGTGTAGAAGATCGCTTCGTCAGGGGTCGCGCAGGCTTTCAATTCTTCCGCAAGGATCTCGAAGGTCTCTTCCCAAGAGATCGCTTGGTAATGAGTGGCTCCTTCGGCGAGATAGAAAGGCTCCGTGATGCGACCGGCGTCGTTGAGCCAGAAATCACTTTTTTCGCCAAGTTCGTGGAGGGAATGGGTTTTGAAAAATTCCTGATCCACTCGTCGATCCGTGATCTCAGTGGCAATAGCTTTGGCTCCGTTTTCGCAGAACTCGGCAGGGGCGCGCTTGCCGTCGGGATCAGGCCACGCACAGCTCGGGCAGTCGAAGCCTCCCTTTTGGTTCAAACGCGCAAGGGCCTGCGTGCCACGGGCGGCGTTGGTGTGAGAGTGGATTTGAGTGAGAGAGGAGATGACAGCAGCAGATCCGACTGCATGAGCCTTGGGTTCGCTTCGCTTCAGGTTACCAAGTTCGCGTGGTGGTTCGGCGTCGGGTAGGTTTTTGGTGGGCTGACTCATTGAGTGGAATGGGGAGTGTAACGAGAAAAGCTCGTTCTCGCCAAGTGGGAAGAGAACGTCTTTGAAAGAGCATTGTTTGCAAAAACCAGTCTGTAAATAGGGGTTGGAGTTGATTTTTTTGGAAAGGTAAGGGCAAGGTGCTCTCGATTATGTTGAAGGTGCGCACGAGGCAAAAACTGGGAACCGTAATTGAGGTGCCAGGTGACAAGAGTTGTTCTCATCGAGCAGCTATCTTAGCCGGCTTAGCTCAGGGAGTGACCGAGGTGAGCGGATTTTTACCCAGCGAGGATTGCCTATGCACTCTGAAGGCCATGGAACAGCTAGGGGTGTCGATCGAAGTTCAGCGTAGTGGACCGTCTGGGCCAGTGGAGATGAAAATCACCGGAACCGCGATGAAGCTCTCTCCTCCCACAGGTGATTTGGACTGTGGGAACTCGGGCACGGGGATGCGTCTGCTTGCGGGAGTTCTCGCGGCACAAGATTTCGAGTCACGCTTAGTGGGTGATGATTCTTTGCAATCACGACCAATGGGAAGGGTTACCGTTCCTCTGGAGTCGATGGGTGCTAGGTTCGTTAGCGAGGGCGAAAAGGCTGGTTGCGCTCCCTTGCGAATCAGTGGTGGTGACCTCCAGGCCATTCGTTATGAGATGCCCGTCGCGAGTGCCCAAGTGAAAAGTTCGATTCTGTTAGCTGGCCTTTTCGCAAAGGGGGAAACGACGGTCACTCAGCCCGCAACAACTCGTGACCATACGGAGCGCATGTTTGCGGACTTCGGCATCAACTGCCGCGTAGAAGGCAATGTAATTTCGGTGACTGGAGGGCAAACTCCACAGGCTACCAGTCTGCAAGTGCCAGGTGATTTCTCCAGTGCCGCCTTTTGGTTAGTAGCTGCCGCTGCCGATCAGGGAAGTGCCTTGCGCGTCCAGAAGGTGGGGTTGAACCCGACTCGGACCGCTCTCATGAAAGTGCTACTACGCATGGGTGCTCACATTACCGAAGAATTGTTAGATGAGCAAGGAGGTGAACCCATCGGCAACCTTTTAGTGGAAGGAAGAGGATTAAAAGGAACCACGATTTTGGAAGAAGAGGTTCCAAACCTCATTGATGAAGTTCCCATTTTGGCGATCGCGGGAGCCTTGGCTGAAGGTAAGACTGTGATTCGCAATGCGGAAGAACTTCGAGTAAAGGAAACCGATCGCATCTCCGCAGTGGTGGAGAATCTAAGAAAAATTGGCGTCGAAGTAGAAGAGTTTCCGGACGGAATGGAGATTCAAGGTGGCGCTAAGCTGCGTGGAGCAGAGATTGAGAGCTACGGCGATCATCGTATCGCGATGGCCTTTGCCATTGCGGGTCTCTTCCTTAGTGAAGGGGAGATGATCATTCCTGGGTCCGCCTGTATCGCGACTTCTTACCCCGGTTTTACCGAAGCATTAGATACTTTAAGTCAGGGAGGAGAAGTCACTCTATGAGCCAGCATCCAGCAATTGCAATTGACGGGCCGGCTGCTTCCGGCAAGAGCACTGTCGCGCGCCGCCTCGCACAGGATTGGCAACTCACAATGGTGAACTCCGGGGCGATGTATCGTGCCGTTACTTGGGAGGTGTTACGACGTGGGCTGGATCCTGAAGATACCAACGTAGTCGTCGCTCTCTTACCACAAGTCTCATGGGGTTGTCAGGTGCGTGATGGACAAACTGTGATGACGGTAGATGCGTCAGAGCCGAGCATGTCCGAGCTGAAGAGTGATGCCATCAATGCCGCCGTCTCCATCATTGCGGCGATTCCCGAGGTGCGTGCCCTGTTAGTGAGTAAGCAACGCGATTTTCTCACTTTAGGACCTTTGGTTATGGAGGGGCGTGACATCGGGACCGTTGTTTTTCCAGATACTCCTTTTAAGGTTTTCGTGACTGCGAGTGAAGAAGTCAGACGGCAGCGCCGAGCTGCCGAAGGCGCGGATGATGCGGTGGAAGAACGCGATCGACGAGATTCTGAACGCAAGACTTCTCCGCTACGTGTGGCCGAAGGAGCCGTGATCGTGGACAGCTCGACGCTTGCGATCGAAGATGTGGTCGCTCAGGTCAAAGAGGAATTAATAAAACTAGGTTGGCAGGCATGAAATTATTGCAAAACATGAATTGGGTCTACTGGGCTGGCTGGAGCTGGTTCCGGGGAGTGGCGAAGGCTTCTTTTAACTACGAAGTCGTGGGTAAGGATCGTTTGATTGAAGAGAGCGGTGCCCTGGTGGTCTGCAATCACGTTAGCTTTCTTGATCCTCCCTTAGTCGGGATCGCACACGACAACGGGGTCTACTATTTAGCTCGTAAAACGCTCTTCAAAGGATTCTGCGCTTGGCTCTATCCGCGCTGGAATTCGATTCCAATAGATCAGGATAATCCAGATATGAGTAGTCTTAAAAATGTGATTAAACTCCTCAAGTCTGGCGAACGAGTGATCATGTTTCCCGAGGGAGAACGCTCTTGGGACGGGAAGCTGTTAGAAGCTAAGGCTGGAGTGGGATTAATTGTCTCCAAGTCCAAAGTGCCAGTGCTACCGTGTCGCCTCTTTGGCGCACATGAGGCCCTTCCTCGGGGAGGTTCTTTCTGGAAAAGGCGGCAAGTGACTTTAGTGGTCGGAGAACCGATTGAGTTCAGCGATAAAGAACTGAAGGGTAAGGGGCGCGAAACTTACCAAGCGATTGCGGATCGAGTGATGACCGAGATTGGCGCACTCGAACTTCCCGAGCGTCGCTAAGGATGAGAACCTTTGTTAAAATAATTACCGTTATCGAACTTACCAACCCAGTAACGACGATAAGATTTCGATGAAGAGTCTAGCTTTATTCAGCAGCTCCACAGGGGCATTTAGATTCGCACAGTAGCTCCACAGGGGTGTTTAAATTCGCTCAGTCGCTCCACAG
>CALFBF010000023.1 GCA_937949965.1 uncultured Roseibacillus sp. | reverse complement strand
ACGTTGCAAAGAATTCCTTTTTTCTCGCGAACGAGTTCAGCTGCTTTTTCGAGAATTTTGAGAGAGGAGATATCCTTGCAAGAAGGATCGCCAGGGGGGAAGTAGTAGCCGATGTCGGGTAGGCCAGCAGCACCGAGAACGGCATCAGCAATGGCGTGGCAAAGAACATCGGCATCGGAGTGACCCTGCAAACCAACGGAATGAGGAATCTCCACGCCACCTAGGATCAGCTTTCGATCTTCCGCGAATTGGTGCACGTCGTAGCCGGTTCCAGTGAGAGGAATCCAAGCAGGGGTGTCAGGTGTGTCCATGATGGATTAGCGAGTAGGAGTAATCGTTTGCACGTGCCCTTGGTCATCGAGAGCGACCTCGAGGGAATGTGATTCTTCGCTGGGGGAGAGACCGACGAGCAGGATGGCGGGCCCGTCACTACTGAGCGTGATGTGGCGGAGACCAGACTCTTCGCTTAATCCTGATTGGCCAATGGCAGAGAGAGCCTCCTTGAGTTGGTCGGGAGCAGAAGCGAGGATGGCGGGCCAACGGCTATTGAGTAGCGGGGCGCGATGATCGATGAGGGCAATCCATTCTTCACTTTCATCCTTGGAGCCGGGTTGGAAGAGGAAGCGATAGCGATTTTGATTCGTCGGGCGATAGCTTTTGCCATCGTCATCGAGCTGGAACTCACCGAGACTTTGGGTGAGAAAAGAGGAGGGAAGTGACATAGTGTTAGGGTTTGTTAGAGAACTTCGTCAATGGGGATAAGTCCGTTGGTGGCCTTGATGGCGTAGATGTCAGGATTGTCCGCATGGGGTTGGAGTTCGCAGGCTCCCCCAGCCATTTCGAGGATGAGCTTTCCTGCTGCGATGTCCCACAGCGAGATACGGGATTCTACGTAGGCATCGAGGCGGCCACTAGCAGTGTAGGCCATTCCGAGCGCGGCACTCCCCATCATGCGCATTTTGCGACAACGGAGGGAGGCTTTTCGAAAGCGTTCGAGACCGATTTTGAGAGCTTCTTCGTCTTTGCCGCAACCGATGAAGACGATGGCCTCTTCCAGTTTGGTTCGCTTGCTGACTTGGAGCGGTTGTCCATTGAGGAGGACTGCTCCGTCTTTTTCCGCAGTCCAAGTTTCTCCCGTCATGGGATCATGAATCACTCCTACAAGGAGGTCTTCTCCTTGGCGCAGCGCGATGGACACGCAGAAATGAGGGATGCCGTAGAAGAAGTTTACCGTGCCATCGATAGGATCGATGATCCATTGGTAATCGGAGTCCTGATTCCCTCCGAGGCCCTCTTCTCCATAGAGAGCATGGTCGGGGTATTGCGCCGCAATACGCTCGAAGATGAGATCCTGACTCTTCCGATCGAGCTCGAGCTTGAGGTCATGGTGTTGGGCCTCATCGACGTGTTTGTCCTGATGAAAGTTTTTGCGCAGGAGTTCGCCTGCTTCTTGGGCCGCATTGACCGCTGTTTCGAGATAAGTCACAGCTAGGGACTTAGCAGGCCGACGAGTCTTTGGGAAGAGACTCGTCGGTAAGCGTTTTTCGAATCCGCAAGTTTACTTGATTTCCTCAATCACAGTGAGCCAGTTCATCGGGCTTATTGGGGGAAGTTCAGAGAGCTTAGTGATACCTGTTAGGTTAGCTTGAATGTTTGTTTTCACATTGTTTGTTGCCCCGTCCCGGATATCGAGAGGGTTAATAACGGTGCCACTTGATGGCGGAGTGTTTTGAGGTAAAAAGGCAACCCTTCCTCCGAGATTGACGGCAGGAGAAACGTTTTGCACTCCAAAACGTTTTTCCGGAGCGGAAACGGATACGGGGTTGAAAAATGGAGCGGTCTCACCCGGAGGAGTGGGAAGGACTTCGACACTGTTTAAGTCGTCAGCGAAGTAAACGCGTAGTGGGGTGATGATGGAGAGCCCGTTTGTGAATTGGGTCAGGTTGTCCGAGTTTGTAATCAGTAGCGTCATATCACTATCAGTGCTGATTGCGGTAGGGCGACTTGGAGGGTTCGTCGTATTAGCATTCTGGACTGAGCGGTGGTTTGGGCCAATCCAAATTGAATTATTGATATCAACTCCGTCGGCACCGATTGTAGTAAGGAATTGCTGCAACACGGTGAGATCAAGTGTGATACAAGGTCGAGCAATACTTGGAGAAAGAACTTGAGATTGCACAAACCAATCGTCACCTGCTGGCGATACGGGCCAGGGGGAGCCAGGACTTGGCGTTCCTTGTCCTTGTCCAGGGGCTCTCCATAGGGAGTCTGGGTTGGGTCCTCTTTCTACCCGCTGACGAGTGCTGCTTGTCCCTCCATTTGTCCGCGCGGTGATGTGAAGAACGGTAGGAAGCTGATTGTTGCTAGCAAGCGTCTCTGTGATTTCAACGCGCATAGCGGTTTGAGCTGCTGCGATGGAATAAGTATCCCATGCCGTTGGCCCGAGCCGGTCTTTTGTATTATTGACTCCTGCTGAGTTTGCATTGATCGAGTTGGGGTTACCTCGTCGCGGGCGGCCGTCATCGGTCAAAGCGGCAAAGTAATCGAAGTAGCTAAATCCTCTGTTGATGGCTAGGAAGGAGACAAGCCCTGAATCTGACGAAGATGAGAAGGGGAAAAGCACTGAAGGATTCGATGATATTGCATCAGCATTGCGGCGTTCTGTAGTGCCTCCAATTGTCTGTCCACTTGATGTTCCAGTGGCTCCGAGGGTGGCGCGTTGTCTACTGGCGACGGAACCGACTTGGGAGATGTCTTCGATGCGTGCTTGGTCTGCGTAGAGATTGCCGTTTACACTAATATTACGAGAGCTCCAATTGGTCCCGTCTGCAAATTGACCAAGGGAAGTCGTGGTCCCTGCTGCCGAAGAAACAGCGAGCTGGCTAGGCACCTCGTAAATAGAGAGGACATAGGTCCGGGGCGAGGGAGCAATCCCTGTCGCGGCAGCAGTATTTGCCCCGAAGTTGACAGTGAAGGCCCACCAATTTCGGCGCGCAAGGAAGGTGTCGCCCTGCGCGTTGTAGTTGAAAGCAATCTTTGGGTAAGGAAGAACGCTAAAGGGAGTATCCACTCCAGGGCCGCTGCCTCCAGCGATTCGCTTATCGAGAGAGATGAAGGGGTGAATGTTGCTAGGTGTGAAGCCGCTAGTTAGCTGCATTTGAGGAGGGAGCTTTAGCGACGCTGTACTGGCAGGACGATTTGCGGTGTCGCTCATTACGAGATTGCCGCTACCGTCGGGAGCGGTAATAAGCCCCGTTGGTGCTCCAGAGGTAGGGTTTAAAATACTGAAGGTAGAATCACCAGTATTTGCAGAAATAACGTTGGCGCTAATGCTAAGGTTTGTACGAACAGCAGGATCAGCAGTTAGAGCCTGATCAACTGAGGCATCGTTTAGTGCTGCTTGAAGGATGTCGGGCCAGTTGAGAGGCCTAGCAGGGGTTGAGATAGTCGAGCCAGAATTGCGCATCATCCCATTCATAATCGCATTGGGAGTGACGTGTAGAAGCGCTCGCAGGAAGGCGCGTTCCTTTTGGCCGTAGTCGATTTTTACCTGATTAAGACTTTGGACACGGTGAGCTTGCCGTGTTTCGCGAAAGGCCCCAATCGCAAAAGCCATGATCGCTAACGAGAGCGAGAGGGTAGTGAGCAAGGTAGCATAGCCACGAGGGAGGAGTTTGGAACGGTGGGTGATCTTCATCAAAAAGGGAGGGGTTACGAGGTTAGCGGTTCGGAGAAATGGTGTAGGTAATCATCTCGCTATTGGGGCCAGTAAGAGTGAGTTGGAAGAGACCGTTCACGAGTGAAAAGTCGACGTTGGATACATTACGCGAGATATTCCAACTAGGGTTTGCGGCCAGTGGGAGTGGGGTTACAGAGGGGTCAAAACTACTGTAATAGTCGAGCCTCTGCGTCCCGTCGGGAGCCGTTCGGAAGTGGATGATTCCGAAGGTGGCCGTTCCATCTGGTGCCTCAAAGGCTGCGACAAGAGCATTCGCTCCCGAGAGAGTTGGTCTTATGTCGTTAACGGCGTCACTAAAGTTAGAATGAAGTCGAATCGCATCGGCTCGATCCAAGATAGAGGTCAGCGAGCGGTTAATCGCAGGAGCTTCTCGCAGAATAAAATCTTGCTGGCGGAAGATCCGGATAGTGGTGAGCTGCTGATTGAGTAAAAGAGAACCCGCACTAGCGATGCCCAGACCGACGGCAATAACCACGGTCATTTCGACCAAAGTAAAACCTCTTTTTTTGCGGAGTGGTATTTTCATTTATCGAGTTCTAACAGAGCTTCTTGTTTTAACGTAATTTCTCCCGCCGATGGTGTAGGTTAAGTGGCTTTCAAGTAGCCAAGACTCGACTTGTGCAGGGTTTGTGGTGGTGGTGCCAGAGCCTCCTGCTGTTGGGAGATTATTCGGATTGGGAATGCGTCTTTGCACGAGGGAACCCGTAATCACTCTTCCTCCAGGGAGAGTGCCAATTATTACGGAAGGAGTCTGGTTGTTGTTCGGTTCTGCCGGCCAAGGGCTTCGCGTAATGTCGTTACTAATGAGATCATCAAAATCAATCGCCTCTGCTTGTGCTAAGTGCTGGGTCATGTAGGCGTCAGTGAGAGTCTGCACTAGAGACCAATTGCGTGGACGGAGAGTTTGAAGATTGGTCTGAAAGGTCCACACCCCGACGAATACCAAGAGAAAAGAGGCTACTGCTAACTCCGGCAATAAAGAGCCACGAGATCGTGTTCTCTTGCGGGCACGGCTCAGGATGTTTAGTCTCCGGCCATGCGCACCTTGGCTACGCTGATTTTTTGTTTGAGTCTTCAATATCTAGGCGGTGAGGTTTTGTTGAGGCCACCTCTCGGTAGGCAGTGGGGGGAAGCTCCGTCGGGGCTTTTGGAGTGGGCGGGGAAAGTGGGGCTCGATGTCATCGTGGAACTTCCTGCTGATGAGCCCGATTTGCAGATTTTTACCTTTCAAGAACCAGGGGGGGGAATTCCTGGCGAAAAATGGAAAACCGCGAAGGCGATTGAAGCTCGCTTCTTCCAAGATCGACTTTTTGAGCTGACCATTCACTTCGAATTTCCAGGAATGGCTCCCGATAAGGTCCGTCAGAGCTTTCATCGGGTGAAGCAAGAACGGGAAAAGAAGCTGGGTCAATTTCGTCTTAACGGACGTTCGCAGAGCGTCGACGACCAATTTCTGACGAGAGAAGAAGCCTTTCATTATGAACCCGCTCCGAATGTTTTCCTGATGATGGCTTATACTTCGGTTGAAGACCAACTGCGAAAGACAGGGGAGGGTCGTTACTCCGTCGTCTACCATAACGGTCGTGTCGGTCCCGCCTCTAGGAAGGAACAACCTACGCCGTAGTTGGCTCTGGGGAGTGAGAGAATTCATGACGAAGGGGGGAGCCAGTTTTTCCAAGGTCCGTCGGGCACTTCAAAGTCTTCTACAAACTTCCAATCGACCTTGTAGTTGCCTCCGAGTTCGAGGTAGTCGCGCACTGCGGGTGAGACGTCGATTCCAGCGTTACCGTTCGGGTTCGGCTGAGGGCGTTCACCTTGAAAAACGTAACGCCAATCAGTCGTGGAATAGGGGCCACAATCGCGCCACTGAGCGAAGCACATCTTCCCTTTGCGATGAATCGCAATCCACCGCCCATGGCAGACCGATTTGGTCGGTCCTTGGTGCGCTTTCCAAAACCAAGGAATCACCTCTGATGCTTCTGGCTTGTGCCCACCTCCTGCGACGAGGTCATTGTAAGGAAGTGCAATATAGAAAGGATTTTGCTTGGGAACGAAGCCCTTCGGTAAAAAACCATTGCGGAAAGCGGGCCGATCGACGCCTCCGAATGTTTGCTGCCATTTCGGGTCCCAGGAACTCGCGTGATTGGGGGTCGGATTACGAGGGGTAGGTAGTTCTCCTACCCAAAAGATGGTGGCCGTGATTCCCGCCCGCCAAGGAGTTTGGGAAGGCTTCCATGGTTTTGGATCTTCCTCCACGATGCGGGCCTTGGAGGCCACTTGAAAGGGATCGGAAAGGTCTCGGAAGAGACTGCGGCGACTGTCGAGAAACTCACGATGACTCTTTTGAGCCCTACCACTTAGAGACAAGACCGAATGCTCTTTTGCCGCTGTAGAGCAACAAAGAGTAAGCGATAGCAACAGGAATGGAATTCGTGAACTCACTTGAGCAGTCTTCATATTCTCCTCTCGACAGACTAAAAAATTAGCGCTGCTGAGCTTGAACAGGAGGGGGTGATTGCTTTAATTTTAAAATTTTATAAAAATTTTGCAATATTTATTTAAGGAAAAATCAGAATGTAAAGACCTTCTGATAGTTCAAGGCGTGAAGAAAGGCCTTATTCAACTCTCATCTGATGAAGCCTTCTATCCCGCATCTGGTAAATAGCTACTTGCTGACGAGTCCGATACAATTGGCCACCGCTTTGGATTCTCTGAAATAAAGTGGATCCTCTTGAGGGCCACGATTCATTCACAGAGCCGAAGATGGGTCTTCATCTAGATTGAGAGCGGTTTGAATCTTGAATCCGAATTTGGCACCCGCATTCGCCAGAGATTCTCCGAGCTGTGCGAGTGTGATCGGTGGGGTATAGGCGATGAGTCAGTTTCCCTTGCCATCGGTAGCGATAAAGGTTCGTCGTGCCAGTCGTCGTGGCGACAGGCCCGAGATCAGTTGCTTCTTTTCAACCAAAAAAGGACCCGCTTGCAGGAGCTGCTTGGGCTGGATGTTTTCTTTGGCGTAAAAGACTTTTGCCCGCTCGATAACGATGTCTTCGCAGTTTTGATAGACGACACCCGAGGTCAGAGAGGACTTCAGGCTACGCGATCCGATTTTTTGTCCATCTGTGATCACTTCCCCGAGAGGCTGGTAGTTCGGGTGGAAGAAGCCACCGTTACAGCCTGCCAGACAGCGATGTTTCTTCATCGCCGCACCGAGATTGTTCTTTTCTCGGGTAATGATTTTGAGGGCCGCTTCTTGGGCCGAGAAGCGGAAAAAGTGGACGGTGCCCTCACGCCCGTCTGGAGCGATGACCAATTGGGTCCTCTGGTAGTCTGCTCCCAAAAGACCATTCGCGAGAGCACTGAGGAGGAGTAAGAGGCGGATCATTGTGGCGTGAGGATGAGGTAATTTCGCACCGGTTTATTTAACCAGCGACGCAAGTTTAATGGTCCGCCTGAGACTTTTGAAGAAACGTTGAAGTCGGCAGAGCGTCCGCCGTCGAGATTGAGAGCCACTTCGATCTGAAAGCCAGAGAGAGGTTGGCTGGCGAGTGCATGGGCGAGATTTCGTAAGGTGATGGCACTGCACTGGGCGATCGCAAAGTGGTTCTCGCCATCCCAGAGGAGTAGGGAGCGGATACGAGGCTCTTCGTTTTTGAGACCTGAGATCGCACGACCTCCTTCGACCAAAAAGGGTCCGCTTTGGAGCACCTCCTTAGGTTCAAACGCTTCATCTTTTAGCCAATTCTCAAAGCTCTCACGACGGGTGATGACAGGTTTGGCGAACTTCTGATCGACGTAGAGTATTCCGCTCCCCAGTGAGGAGGAACGGTTCAAGTGTCCAACCTTCTTTCCGTTATGATAGAGAAGACCGAGCGGCTTCCCTTCAGGGGTGAAGAAACCGCCGTTAATGGTCGCGAGTGCCTTCTGTCTCTGAGTGACCTCAGCCGCCGAACGGTATTGCGACCCCACACTGGATTGATCGACTACAGATAGGGTATGGTTGCGAGCATCGAAGCTCAGGTAAGTGAGCTTTGCTCCTGCAACTTGAGTTGATTGTACAGACAAGGGGTGGCGTGAACCATCGTCTGGTAAACGGCCTTCCGAAACGGGTGCTGCCGTGTTGCCAGGATGCGGCTCTGCTCGCACGGGGCTCGTAGCCGGGTTGTCCACCGGAGGGGGGGCTATCGAGGTGGGAGCACAAGATACTACTAAGAGAATCGTAAGTCCGAGCAGAGAGAACTTAATCATTCCGATAGCAAAACGTGAGCAAGCAAGAAGAGAAAGCGAGAACTGCGACAGAGGTGTTCTTGTGGAGCTCTCATGAAAGCCTTCTTCTCAGTAACGTTTGTTTTGCTTCTCACCTCAGCGTCAATGAGAACAAGAGGGGACAAAGGCATGCTTTAAGCTTGGCCCTCGCGCTTGGATCTACAAGTCTTGTCATCATGAGCGAGGAAACGGTGAACTCAAAGTCGGAGCGAAAATTCTCCCGGGCAGTGTTGAAGTTGAGTGGAGAAGCTCTTCGCGAAGTGGGAAGTAAGGATAACATTTCTCCCGAGATTGTAGAGCGGATGGCGAAGGAGATCCAACAGGCGGTCAAGAATACCGGGGTAGAACTCGCCGTGGTCGTCGGCGGGGGGAATTTCTGGCGTGGTGCCAGTGCCAGTGCTCGCGGCATGGACCGAGCCACTGCGGATTACGTCGGGATGATGGCCACTGTTATGAATGCTCTCGCTCTCCAAAGTGCCCTCGAGGAAGAAGGCGTCACCTGCATTGTGCAGAGTGCCATCGAGATGAAGAACGTCGCCGAACCCTTCATTCGTCGCAAGGCTGAGCGCCATCTCTCGCAGGGACGCGTTGTTATTTTCGCCGCCGGCACAGGCAGTCCTTTCTTTTCGACCGATACCACCTCTGCGCTACGGGCCAACGAGATGGAGGCTGATGTCATCTTCAAGGCCACCCAAGTCGATGGTGTCTACGATAGTGACCCTAAGAAAAACCCCGATGCCAAGCGTTATGAGCGTGTCAGCTTCATCGACTGCCTTACCAAACAGCTCAAGGTGATGGATGCGACTGCCTTCAGTCTTTGTTTGGAAAATGAGATGCCCATCGTCATTTTTGATGTCGGGGTAGAGGGAAATATCACACGAGCCTTGAGTGGTGAGGATATTGGAACCTATGTTTGCAGCGAAGCTTAATTAACGAGAGCGAACCCTGCTCTCGGAACCTAAAATCAAATATTTAAGAAATGACACCCGAAGAAAGTTTAGCAGAAGTAGAAGAGGCGATGGTCAAGTCCTTCGAGTATTTGGAGCAGGAGTTTAGCGGTGTGCGCACCGGCAAGGCTTCTCCTTCTCTCGTTGATAATGTCGATGTCAATGTCCCCAGCTACGGCAGCGTCATGAAGTTGAAGGGACTCGCTGTGATCTCTGTGCCTGAGCCACGCATGCTCATGGTTGCTCCCTTCGACCCCAGCACCACCAACGACATTGAAAAAGCGATTCGGGAAGCGAACTTGGGACTGAACCCTGCCGTGGATGGCACTAACATTCGTCTCGTGATTCCTGAACTCACCGAAGAACGTCGCGTTGAAATGGTGAAGAGAGTCAAGGCTATGGCTGAAGACGCCCGCGTTCGCGTCCGTAATGCGCGTAAGCAGGGCATGGACGCTGGCAAGAAGATGAAGGGCGATAATGTCCTCACCGAAGACAGTCAGAAAGATTACGAAGCACAGGTCCAAGAGTTGACCGATGCCGCCGTCAAAAAAGTGGACACTGCTGCCACCGAGAAGGAAGCAGAAGTGATGACCGTCTAACGCTGTTCCTGATGGCTTTGCCCGCAAAAATTAAGTGGTTTGGCTTTCTCCTTATTGTAGGGCCGCTTCTCTTGATTCTCTGCGGGCAGGTATTGATCGAACGGTCCTTCTCAGCTCAGTATCTCGAAGACCTGTTAGAAGATGAAATCCGTGCTGACGTCGAAGTCGGGCGCGTGAAACTGAGTCTGTGGTCTCAGGAACTGAGTCTGTTAGGTGTCTCTCTTCATCCGAGAGGTAAGGCTGACCTCGGGACCGAGGTGTTGGTAGCAGAGATTCGATTAGGGGTGAAATTCTGGCCGCTCCTTCTTCGTCGTATCGAGAGCACCAGTTTTGTGATCTCGGAGCCCGTGGTGCGTATGGTCCTCGGTGAGGAAGGTGACCTCTCGTTGGAGGACCTTTTTCGTAAGCCCTACGAAAAGAATGAGGAAGAAGACAAGGACGACGAGGAGGTAAAACGAGGAAAAACCCCTGAAGAGGACAGTGCCTTAGATGCTCGCGAGAGCGTTTGGCTGACTAAAGTAGAAGAAGCCCGGATCGAACAAGGTCGCGTGGAGCTGCTGTTAGTGAAGGAGAATCTCACCGTGGGGATTAAAGACTTTTCCCTCACCGTAACCGACCTACAATTCGATCCGGAGGATCTCACGACTTTGAATCATATTCAGTTAGAGTTGTCGGGTCTTGTTGATTTGCATGATGGCGAGCGCACTCGCTTGCTTCATCTCGAACTTGCGGGCGCAGGAGAGGGAAAGCTATTCGACGAAAGAAGTGGCGATTTCGATGCTGATATCGTATCCGACCTATCTTTGGGAGAGCGTTCCTATCTCAATCCTCAAATTGCGATTGTCAGGAAGGTGCAGACTTATCTCGACCGAGTGTCGGATCTTGGTGGGGCTCTGGATCAACTTCCTGAGGAAATCGGATTTGGGAGAGGTCACCGTTTGATCACTCGCTACTACGACGACACTCTTATTTTTCAGAATCCTCTTGAGATCGCGGTGGCGGGATGGGGAACCCGGGTTGCTGTCGATTCTTGGATTGCCCTCGATAATGGTGAGCACGTCATTGAAATGGAGGTCTTACTTGGCCACCATGTTGATAGCGCGGTGAGTGGACTCGTCGACGTTCTCCCAGATAGAATCCGTTCCCTTGCTGTTGATCAACTTTTCGATGGTGGCAGCCCTGCGCTACGTCTCACTTCGACAGGACGCCTCAAAAGCCCTGATATCCAACTGCAAAATCCACTTCTCGAAAAAGACGATCTCGAAGATGTGATTGAGAAAGAGGTGAATCATCTTAAAGAGGGAGCAGAGGATTTTTTGAAGAGTCTATTCAGACGGTAACGGAAACGCCCTCCAAACCAACAGAGAATCGAGGAAATGGGAGAGTATTTTCTTGGAGTGAAGTGATCGGAGGTGACCTTAAGATGATTTTCCTAAGGAAGGCTTGACCGATTCGTTTACAGGATAAAGTTTAGATTATGAGTCATCACGTCGTACTTACCCCCGAGGCGCAAGCTGCATTAAAGCGCCAGAAGGCGCAGGCTACCCTTTCTAGTCTCATAATCTCTATTCTTTCGATTGTGTTGGTAGGGCTGATTTTGTTTTTGATTGCGATTAGTAGCGTCAACATCACCCAACCTGACGTCATCGTGTATAAGGCAAATTCGCGAAATGATACGGAGACCAAGCCAGAGCAAGTGAACCCCACTTTACAACGAAAGCCTTCCTCGCCTCCCAATGCATTAGCTAGAGTGGTTACCTCAAATTCTGCTTCGGCACTTGCCATTCCAGTTCCAGACTTTGATGCTCCGACGCAATCAGTTGATTTCGGTGATAGCGGAGACTTCGGAGGAGGATGGAGTTCTGCTGGAGAAGGTTCAGATTCCGAAGGAGGGACTTCTTTTTTCGGACAAAAGAGCGAAGCCAGGCGCATTGCTTTTGTGATCGATTACTCTGCTTCCATGAACGGAGAGCGTGTGGTCTTGATGAAGGAAGAACTTACGAAATCTCTCGATCAGCTCCAACCAGGAACTGATTATCAAATGATTTTCTTCGCGGGTCCAGTTTGGGTAGCCGGCAGCACGGTTAAGTTTCGCGGTAGCGAAGCTAAGGACGGAAACATCGTGGTTGCTCCAGATGGGACGGAATATCGCTGGGATGCAGATGGAGGAGCTTCTTCTTTCTCTCCCAAAGGGATAAAACAAAAGGCAACTTGGCTCACGGTACCAAACTACGACAACTTACTTGGTGCTCAACGCAGAGAGGCACAGAGTAAGGGCAAAAAAATTCTCAATAAGAGTAAGAAAATCGTTGAAGAAACTCCCTTAGTCTATGGCACACGCTGGCGTTACGCTCTTGAGATGGCTCTTGAGATGGTGCCTGCACCCGAAGTGATCTACTTCATGACGGATGGTTCTACTGGCAAAGAAGCACAAGAAGTTGCGGAGAAAGTGGGACGTACTGGCAAGAGCCGTGGGATCACCATCAATTGTATCGCAATGATGGAGCCTAGATCTCATGAGGCAATGAAGGAAATGGCCAAGCGCACAGGTGGTAAGTTTACCGTCGTTGAAGAAGGTGGCGTCAGCATCGAGGTCCCTCTCAACTAAGGGAGCTGACCATTGCGACTAGCTGGTTTGTCCGTAGCAGTGTCGCAAGTATTCGATGGATTGCTGGGCAATCTCGTTGGGTGATGGTTCGTAGCGAAAGACTTCGACCGAAATCCAACCCTGATAATTGATTTCCTTGAGTGCCTGCGCAGCTGCGCAATGATCAACCGCACCCATTCCAGGCCCTAGTAGATTTGGGTCATTCGCGTGAAAGTGCACGAGCCGTTCGCGATGATGGCGGATGAGCTCGCCCATGTAGTTATCAATCTGTTCCCGTGATGGAGTGATACCTGCCGGAGTCGGAGTTCCCGGAGTGGCAGGATCGAGTTCGTAGGACATCGCCTTGACGTCGAGATGAAGCTGACAATTAGGATGATCGATGAGATTGAGCAGAATGGCGGTCTCCCGTGCGGAAGTGAGGAAGTTGGTCTCCTGATGTCCGAGTGGTTCCAGAGCAATGGTGATGCCGAGAGGTTGGCAATACTTCGCGAGTTCACGCAAGAGGTCTGCAGCTCGGTGAGCAGACTCATCGACCGACCATTCAGGCGCTAGATTGCGCTGCTGAGGAGATCCCCAAACCATCACCGATCCTTCCATAGCGTAGCAGAGATCAGCGAGGTGCTTAAGATATTGGAAAGTGGCAGCCCGAATCTTTTCATCAGGGCTGGTGAGGTGAAAACCTTGCCCTTTGTTCAGAGTCTCGGTCTTAGCTAGGAGCCAGTGCAAGCCAACGATTTCAAGGCCATGGAACTGGGCCGTTTCGAGTAGATACTCGCCATAAGAGGCATCTAAACGAGTAGCGTCTCCCTTGGGAGCAATCGTGAAGGGGGCGATCTCTAGACCCGTGTAGCCCAGAGCCGCCGCAGTCTCGCACTGTTCGACAAAGGAACGATCCTGAAAGATCTCATTGCAAATCGCAAATTTCATAGCCACGCCAGCTATTTAAGCTCCTAAAAAGAAGAGAGCACGTAGGAAGTCTGACAAAACAAGATTGGCGATTCCAAAGTGCCGCGTTTCTTATCCTTGCCGAAGAGAGCGCTTCGCTATCATTGTAGAACACGGAAACCAAATACGACTCATGTTTAAAAGACTAGGTAATTTAATCAAAGGCTTCTTCGGACTCTTCGTCGGAGGGTTAGAAAAGAAAAATCCCGAAGCCCTCCTCGAGGTAGAAAAAGAGAACCTTCGGAAGCAAATCTCGGAGTTCAATAAAGGACTCGCGAACCACGCTGGACTCGTCGAACGACTGATCACACAAGCTAAGAAATTGGGTCGTGAAGAAGAAGAGCTTCGCGCTAAGACTGCCGCCAATCTGAAGGCGGGTAACCGCGCTGCTGCCGCTGAGTATGCTCTTAAGTTGAAATCATCCGAAAAGGAGCACGACGAGGTCAAGGATCAGTTAGAAGAATCCGAGAAGCGCTACCAAGAACTTCTTCGCGCTCGCGATGTCTCGGTGAAAGAAGCCAAGGTCAAGATCGAGCAACTCTCTCGCGACATTGACGACATGAAGATTCAGAAAGCGACTGCAGAGCTAAACGAAATGGCCGCTGGCATGGTGACCGAGATCGGTGGCGCGGGCGACACTCTCAATCGCCTGGAAGGCATTGTGGAAGAAGAACGCACCAAGGCCGCAGGTCGAGCACGGGTAGCCAAGGATGCCTTGGACATGGGTGATGTGAATGAGAAGGCTGCAGAGCAAGATGCCTTGGCTGAACTCGCCTTGGCCGAGTTTGCCGCTGCAGAGGGCATTGAGCTTGAGAAATCAGGAAGCGCCGACGCGGCGACTCCTTCCACAGAGAGCTCGGAGTCCTCAGGTTCGATGGGACCAGTTAAGGAGTAGTCACGCAAGTTGTCCGCACTGCTCGTCCGTTAGTTCATTTGCTCAGAAATGCGACGAAGTTTTCTTCGAGGCGTTGCTTAAGTTGGTCTCGTTTTTCGCCGAGGAGCTCAGCGAGTGGATTGAGAAAATCGACGAGATGAGCAGGGTGGTTTTGGCCATCGGGTAGGGGGAAAGTAGGCTTTGGCGGGAGCATTGCGGGAGCGTCCGTTTCTAACAAAATGCGTTCTGGGGGAACCGTTAGGAAGGCCTCTCGGACCGCTTGTTTTCGCTCATGCAGAAAGTAGCCATTGAAGGAGAAGTAGGCTCCGAGTTCTGCAAATTGAGACACCATTTCGCGACTGCCGGAGTAGGCATGGAGCAGAAAGGGAGGCAATTTTTCCTGTTTTTGCAAAAGGTTGAGTAAAGGGCCCCACGCTTGTAAGCAATGAATGGTGAGAGAGCGCTGAAGCTCGTTCGCGAGATCGATTTGTGCCTGCAGACAATGGATTTGGTCTTCGAGGTCAAAGGGCTTTTGCCAACGATCGAGCCCACATTCGCCGATCGTGGCCAAGGGGTGAGCCTCTAACAATTCCCGTAGGAGAGTGAGCCAATTCGCAGTTCGGTGGGGAACTTGCCAAGGGTGAAGGCCAAAGGCGGGCACCACCTCTGGGCGGTGTTGTGCGAGTGCCGCCACGGTAGGCCAGTCTTTTTCACTGGTTCCATTGACCATCATCTGCGTCACACCAGCCTGCCGCGCTTCTTGTAAGCGAGCGGTGGGTTCGAGCAATTGATGGAGATGGTTGTGTGCGTCGGTCACAAGTTGAGCAGGGTCTCAGTCGCCTTCTGGAAGGAGGCCTCGCTGTGATCCTCAATATCGAGAATGCGACTAGGTTTCTGGTAGTTAGACTTCGGTCCTCCTGCGGGGCGATAGCAGAGATCGTAGTGGTTGCCGAGGATACTTTGTAGGAAAGAGATCCAGTCCTTTTCGGCAATAAGGGTGTGCCAGTGATCAACTTGTTCGTGGCCGCGAAGAGGGCGCAACTTATCGAGGAGGGAGCAGAGTTCTACTGGTTCGGAGAGGAAGCGAGGATAGTCTTCGAGTAGGAGTTGAGCTCGTGCGGTGAGAGGAAGGCGCACTTCGGTTACTACTGCGGAGTGAAGTTTTTGCCAGAGGGCGGCAGGGATACTGCGTTGGCCGATGCGATTTGATTCCGCTTCGATGTAGATGGGTTGGTTGTGGTCGAGTTGGCTCAGGGCTTCGTGTAGTTTACCTTCAAAGAGTTTTTGAGACGGTTGAGGTCCTTGTGAGCCCAGGAGAGAGCCTCGGTGATTGGCTAGACCTTCCAGATCAAGAACCTGTGCCCCCGCTTGTTTGAGGAGAGAAAGGAGCCGTGTTTTGCCAGTACCAGTGAGGCCGGTCAGTGCATAAAAGGTTGCTTTGGACCCAGCGAGTTGTTCGCGGAAATTACTTAACACGTATTTGCGGTAGCTCTTGTAGCCGCCCTCTAATAAACGTGCTCGCCAACCGACTGAGCGTAGAATGTGGGTGAAGGAATGAGAGCGCAATCCACCTCGCCAGCAGTAGAGCAGAGGCTGGTGATCGCGCGACCAAGTTTGCTCCAGAGTGCGCAGGTGCTCGGCACAGTTTACCGAGATGTAGCGGGCGCCTAAGATACGAGCGGAGAAGGGGTCGTGCTTGTGAAGGGTGCCGACTTCGACCCGTTGTTCATCGCTTAAGACCGGGAGATTGACCGCTCCCGGGAGATGATCGTCGGTGAATTCTATCGGGCTGCGAACATCAATGATGCTGGAGAATTCCACCAACGAATGGGGGAGAGAGATGGTTTCGAGTTCTTGCATCGCGATAGCCCACTCCAAGCTGGTCTGGTGGGCGTTCCAAGTCAAAACAAAGGCACCCGGGGAGTCCGAAGACCCCACCGGGCACCATCTCTGCCTTGCCGTTAGAGAATTGTGAAAAAGAAGCGAGAGTTAACTCCCAGGCACATAGACCTCGGACTCTTTCGCTAAGATAGTGGTTGGCTTGAGGCTCCAACCATTCAGCTCATTCAGCTGACGAGTAGTAGTGCGATGCTTATTGGCCAATGCTCCGAAGGAAATTTCCTTGGTGACCATTACCGAGGAGATGGAGGAAGGAATGATGTTCTGCTCCTTAGCAACGGTGACTTCTTCCTTCATTTTACTCTCAGGGAGAGACTGCACGGGAGGGAGAGAAGAAACGAAAGTCTGTGCAATAACAGGCTCGGGAGTAGGAGGTGCTGGCTTTGCCTTAGGTTTAGGCTTCGCTTGCGCTTTCGGCTTGGGAGGTGTTTGCGCCGCCTTGGGCTTGCTGGCTACCTTGCCAGTGGTTTGCAGCTTTTGACCTACCGAAAGACGAGAAGGCTCTAAGCCAGGATTCAGACTGGTAAGCTGAGAAACAGAAAGGCCGTGCTTGCGAGCAATGGCGTAGAGAGTTTCCCCTGCTTTGACCGTGTAGTTGCCAGAGGTTCCGAAATTGTCACGAGCAGGAGCACTCTTCGGCTTTTGCTTGGAATTCGTTGCGCTGGAGCCGGGAACTTTGAGAACCTGACCGATTTTTAGGAGATTAGGATTACTGATTCCATTCTCCCTCATCAACTTAGTCGCAGTGGTCCCGTTTTTACGAGCAATGGAGGAGAGAGTGTCACCAGAGCGCACCGTGTACGAGGAGGCGGCTTGGAGAGACACTGCCAAAAGTGGCAGCAGGGCAAGGTTGAGAAGCTTTGGCAAGGCGTTCATGACAGAGAAGTTTATGACAAAAGTTGAAAGAATGGTCAAATAAATTTTTAAGATTACCTAAATAATTTCAAAAATTTTCTTATGCTCCTCGGAATTCTCGTTTTTTTTTGTCGAATTTTTGAGAAACCCGCAGGCGGCGCGCAAGATGTTAGGAGGAATGCTCTAGCTCAATAAAAACAAGAGCCTTTCCGTGTCCTAGCTTGGGAAAACTAACGGAATTGGGAATTTGAGATGCGTTTTTCTCTCGTTAAGGAGTTTTTAAGAACTGGGATGAGGCTGTTCAAGGAAGGGCCAGTCGTTATCTTTAATTTCCTGCGATGAGTGATTTACCAATTTGGGCGCGCGAAGTGATTAATGGTTATGAGAGTAGAGTCGCCGGTTGTTTCTTACTTCATGGTAATACCGGTGACCGCCAACTCCTACCGGGGGGAGGAAGGGGCTTGCAAGGTCAGAGCCTTGGCTCCTTACGCGATTTTTTGAGTGAAGTGTTACTTCCCCGTTTCGAAATTGTGCTGAACTACGACTTGGGTGAGGGCTTACGGATTCTGCGTGGTGGTGAGCAGTTTACAGAGTGGGTTGGCGATCGAGAGATTCCGAGCTTACCGCTCGTAACGATGCGCTACCTGGGGGAATTTCTTCGTTATCAGCGCAATACTCGGTCCTTGACTGGGGCGAGTCCCAAGGTGGCCATCGTCATTCGAGAGGCTCATCTGATCTGCCCTGCGGTGCCGAATACACATAACTACGAACTCAATGCCCTTGCTAGCCTTGTTCGGGGCTGGTCTGCGAGCGGACTGTTGCAGGAGAATGAGCAGGCTCTCTTTCTCATTACGGACCGTTCTGCCAATCTTCACCCTTTGCTGACACGGGAGTCTTCCCTCGAAGCGATTGAGTTGCCCCTTCCTGATGAAGAACTATTGGCCCGTTCCCTGACTGTTCTTATGGAGGAAGCGCCCCTTGCCTTGCAAAATTTTAAGAATCGTCTCCCTGAGCTAGGGTTGGCTCTCCGTGGCGCGACCCTTGGCGCGGTCGAATCTTTGGTCAAGAGGAGGCAGTTTGAGCAACGACCCCTTGCGGAAGAAGATGTTGCTCGTCTCAAGCGCGAGTTGGTAGAGAAAGACTGCGACGGGCTCATCGAGTTTATCGAACCTGATCGCGATCTTTCGCAAGTCATTGGTCTGGAAGCGGCCAAAGCGTGGTTGCGAGATGATTTGGCGCTTTGGAAGCAGGGAGAACGTAAAGCTCTCCCGATGGGTTACCTTTTCTGCGGTCCCGTCGGTACGGGCAAAACATATCTTGCCGAATGTCTCTCCGGTGAAGCCGGTGTTCCCATGGTTGTTTTGCGGAACTTCCGTGATAAATGGGTCGGCAGTACGGAGGCGAATTTGGAGAAAATCTTTGCGCTGCTCCACGCCCTTGGTCGCTGTCTTGTCTTTATCGATGAGGCCGACCAAGCTCTGGGACAGCGGCAGAGTGGTTCTGGCGGTAGTGGGGTAAATAGCCGCGTCTATTCCATGATGGCGGCAGAGATGTCAGATACCCGCAATCGGGGAAAAATCGTCTGGGTTCTCGCTTCTAGTCGTCCCGACCTCATTGAAGTCGATCTCAAGCGACCTGGCCGCATCGATGTGAAAATTCCCCTCTTCCCCAGTGTCGAGGCGAACGAAGCCTTCACTTTATTGAGGGCACTCTGCGCCAGTCGTGGGATCAAGATTGCCGAGGAAGACTTTGTTGAATTCGAAAATCTTGTTCCTAATCTACTTACTCCAGGTGCTGCCGAAGCTATTGCGGTGAAGACTTATCGCGCTGTCAAAGCTAAGAACCTCACCGGAGTGGAGGCTCTTAAGAACGCTTTAACGGGTTATCTACCTCCCGTCGATCCCGAAATTTTGCGTCATCAGATGGAGCTCGCCTGTAACGAATCGACCGAACCCTCCTTCATCGAAAAACCGGTTCGAGCCTTATTAGGTCTTGATTAAAAAGAGTTTTGGCGCTGAAAAAAATGTGACATTTTGTGAAAGATTATAAAATCCGAATCAAAAAAGTATTGATTGAACTGTATTTTTCCGCATTTTGACCTGAGTTGCAATTGGTTAATGTTAGTTAACTAATTGTGCCGCGTGCTATTTTTATTATGAGACTGATTAAAACTGCGACCGTTTTCCTCGCCGGGTTGGCTGTCCTTTCCCTCTCAAATTGCTCTTCCTCAAAAGGACTAGCGAAGTCATCACGAGTTCCTGCTTGTAAGCACTGGACTCAAACAGTGGGTAACAACTTACCGGCGGAAGCCAACGTTGCCTTGTTAGAGCAAGTTTCTCACCTTCCCAAGGACAAGCACGGTTTCCCAACTTACACCGATAACATCACCCACCGTGTTGTGCGTGCTACTGCCTACTCGCACATGCAGAAAGAGCCAGGTGCGCCCGGTCGTTACAATGCCGCAGGCGGTATTTTAAAGTGGGGTCAAGTTCGTAGCGCTGCTGCGGATTGGTCAAAGTATCCCGTAGGCACCAAGTTCCGTATCAAAGGCCTTCCTTATCTCTATGTTGTTGATGACTACGGCTCAGCGCTTGCCGGCACCAATACCATCGACATCTTCCACCCGACCTTGGGTGGTATTAAGAACTGGGGTTTGCGCACCATCGAGATTGACGTCGTTCAGTGGGGTTCATGGGACCGTACTTTGACTCTTCTAAAAGGCCGTCAACACCGCTGGCATACTCGTCAAATGTATGCGGAGGCCAAGGCCAAGGTCCAGAGCGGTAAAGCCGTTGCTGGTCTCAGTAATCCATACGGCCCTCAGGGCTAATCTTATTTTCCCTGCTTCCTGATGCTCAAACAGGAGCGAGCAGACTTTATTCTCAAGCGTCTCGAGGAGTTGTATCCCGAGACGCCTGTTCCTTTGGATCACAAAGACCCTTTTACCCTTCTGGTTGCGGTCTTATTGTCGGCTCAATGCACTGATGCTCGCGTGAATCTGGTGACCCCGGGGCTTTTTGCGCTTGCGGACGAGCCTTTGGGGATGTCTCAGTTGGAAGTCCCTGTCATCCAAGAGGCGATCAAATCGTGTGGCCTTGCTCCTCGCAAAGCGAAGGCTATTAACGAACTTTCAAAAATCCTACTGGACAAGTTCGGGGGCGAAGTCCCTCCTTCCCTAGCAGATCTCGAGACCTTGCCTGGGGTAGGGCACAAGACCGCTTCCGTAGTTGTGGCACAGGCTTTTGGAGAACCAGCGTTTCCCGTGGATACTCACATTCACCGCCTCGCGCAGCGCTGGAAGCTGACTTCTGGACAAAATGTGGTGCAGACGGAGCGTGATCTTAAAAAGCTCTTTCCGCGTGAGAGTTGGAACAAGCTACATCTCCAAATCATTTTTTATGGGCGAGATTACTGCTCCGCACGAGGATGTGACGGCACAGTGTGCGAAATTTGCCGCACTCTCTTTCCTAATCGAAAGAAACCAGTAGTGACTCAGAAAAGCTGACTTGCGTGGCGAGAAGGACAGGTTAAATTTTGCCCATGCATTTCGGGAACTTATTCTTACTCTTCACTGCTGCTATTACCTTGGGACTTTCGAGCTGTGCTACCGAGCAAAAGCGTGTTCCCGTTCCTCCTCCGAGTTCGGTCCACAGTGATCTTCCTTGGAATCGTCTCCAGCCCGGCGAAGCGCAGGGGCAGTTTGGAGCTTTCCAGCGTCAGTAGCAGAGAGGTTTTATTGGATCGGAGCGAGAAGTCTCGCCAGTTTAGCTCCCAAGCGGAAGTGGGCTGGTTTCTCCAAAAATTCATCCCGATCAACTTCCCGTGCATGCGCGAAGTCTTCGGTGAACATTCCCGACAGTTCGTAGACGTGTTCTTGGGAGGTCAGGATAGCGGTGATCTCGAAGTTCAATCGTAGCGAACGATTGTCGAGGTTCCCCGTTCCCACTCCGGCGACCTGGTTATCAACCAGAAATGCCTTTTGATGCATAAAGCCCTTTTGGTAACGGAAGAGTCGAATCCCATACGGGAATGTTTGCTGATAGTAGGTAAAGGAGGAAAGCCAGACCAGAATCTGATCGGGCTTTTCGGGCAGGAGAATCCGAACATCGACTCCTCGGAGAGCGGCCGCTTGCAGCGCGGTGAGCACGCCATCATCGGGGACAAAGTAGGGTGAAGCAATCCAGAGCTTTTCGCGAGCAGTGTTGGCAGCTTCTGCAATCAGTAATTGGAATGAGGGTCGCTCGTCTGATGGCCCGGTGGGAACAACGGCGATCGCTGCGTCCTCTTTTTTCGGAGAGCATTGCCAGTTGAATGGAGGGATCTTGTGCGTCGCCCAGTACCAGTCCTCCAAGAAAACTAACTGCACTGCTTGCACCGCAGGTCCTTGCAGACGCAGATGAGTATCGCGCCAGTTTCCGAATTTTTCAGACACTCCGAGATACTCGTCGCCCACATTAGCCCCCCCGACGAAGGCGTCTTGGCCATCGATGACCACGATCTTGCGATGATTGCGGAAGTTTAGTTGCAGGCGAGACCACCATCGACGCGTGCGCCCGAATGGATGACATTTTACCCCGGCTTCTCTCAGATCTTCGAGATAGCTGTTTGGGAGTTTGTGTGAGCCGAGCTCATCGAAGAGGAAGTAAACCTGCACCCCAGCCTGTGCACGCTCGATGAGAGCCTCTTTGAAACGGGTGCCGACATCGTCGCCTTTGATGATGTAGAAGTGGATGAGGAGGTATTTCTCGGCCCGCGCAATCGACTCGAAGATTCGTTCGAAAATCTCCTCTCCGTTGATGAGCAGGTCGGCATCGTTACCGCGCGTCATCGGTATTCCTGCCAGTCTTACCGCAGTGGTGAGGAAGGGGGTGCTTGGTTCGATTCGATGGGGTTTGATGGAGGTTTCCAAGGCGTCAACTTGGGAGTTGAGGAGGGCATCATCTGATTTGCGAGCCTGGACATAGCCAACCAACCGATCACGACCGAAGACCCAGTAGAGGGGGATGGAAATCCAGGGGAAAGTCACTAGGGAGATGATCCAAGCAATCGTTGCGCTCGGAGTCCTGACTCGGAAAAGGGCGTGGAGGACATGAGCAGCACCGATGAGGTGCAGCGTGACGACTCCGAGAATCAAAACTGGTTGCGGTAATTCCACCGCCATCACTATTCGCTAACAGGGGAAAAAAACAAGAGTTTCACTGCCGCCTGAATTGGGACGAAAGGCGGATTTGCATTTTATCGGATTCAGTTTTTCATACTGTCCGATATGGCTAACTTGGCAGGAACGAGAATCGCGGTGACGGGAGCTTCAAGCGGTATTGGGAAAGCCATTACCAGGTTGTTAGTAAAAGAAGGGGCCATGGTCTTCGGCCTTTGTCGCACTATTGGAGAAGTCCCGGAAGGCGCTGCCCGGGTGTCTTGTGATCTTTCGCAGCCTAAGCGAATCGAGCAGGCTTTTGAAACGATCGCGGCGGCCGAGGGCGGTCTCGATGCGCTGATTAATAATGCCGGCCTCGCGTGGTCCGAACGGGTGTGTGATGGCGATCTTGAACGATTTGCGCAGATGTGGCAGGTCAATGTGCATGGACTCGTAGTGGCAACTCAGCGGGCCTTAGCTCTTTTTCCAGAAAGTGGAGGACGCATTATTAATGTCTCCAGTATGAGTGGTCATCGAGTTCCCCCGTCAGGTGGATTCTATGCCCCCACTAAGTTTGCGGTGCGAGCGCTCACCGAGTCACTCCGCTGCGAGTTCGCCAGCGAAGGTCTACTTCATCAGGTTGCCACCATTAGCCCCGGTTTTGTGGATACTCCGCTTTTGGATCGTTACTTCGAGGGTCGCGAAGCGGATTTGGAACAGATGCGAGAGTGCACTCCGATGTTGCAACCCGATGACATCGCCGAGGCGGTGCATTCTATTCTGACTGCTCCTCCGCACGTCAACATTGGCGACATCCAGCTCCGTCCTGCCGGGCAACAGGCTTAGATTCGTTTTTCACGCGATTTTTCTTTGGCGAGAAGGGCCAGAACCGCTATGCCGTGGCCACCATGGCTCGCATTAACGAAAATTTCCTCAAGCTCAAAGCTGGTTACCTTTTCCCTGAAATCGCTCGACGGGTGAAAGCCTTTGTGGAGGCTAACCCTGATAAGGCCGGTCAATTGATTCGCTGCGGCATCGGTGACGTCACTGAGCCGCTCCCTGAGGCTGCTCGCAATGCGATGAAAGCTGCTGTCGATGAGCTAGGCTCTCGCGATAGTTTCCGCGGCTACGGCCCCGAGCAAGGTTACGACTTTCTCCGTGATTCTATCGTGGCGAACAATTACGCACACCTAGGCATCGAAGCGGATGAAATTTTTGTCTCAGACGGTTCCAAATGCGACTCTGGCAATATTCTCGATATCCTGGGAAGCGGAAACAAGATTGCGATCACAGACCCCGTCTACCCCGTCTACGTAGATACCAATGTGATGATTGGGAACACTGGGGAAGGGGATGAGGACGGTCGCTATGAGGGGCTCGTTTACCTCCCTTGCAATGCGGATAACGACTTCGTTCCCGCGATCCCGGATGAGCCAGTAGATCTTATTTACCTCTGCTATCCTAATAATCCTACCGGAGCTGCCGCTACTCGCGAGCAATTGGCTGCTTGGGTGGCCTATGCCAAGAAGCATGAGGCTTTGATTCTCTTTGATGCCGCCTACGAGGCCTTCATCCAAGACCCCGAAGTGCCACGCTCGATCTACGAGATCGAGGGTGCTCACGAATGTGCGCTGGAGTTCCGCTCCTTCTCCAAGAATGGTGGTTTTACCGGAGTTCGTTGCGGTTGGGTTGTCGCTCCAAAGACTGTCTTTGGCACTACTGAGTCGGGCGAAAAAATCGCTATTCGTGATCTCTGGTCGCGCCGCACCTCGACTAAGTTTAATGGTGCGAGCTACCCCGTGCAGCGCGGCGCAGAAGCACTCTATAGCGAAGAGGGCAAGGGCCAAGTGAAAGAGTTGATCACACATTACATGGAGAATGCCCGCCTCCTGCGCGAAGCCTGTGAGAAGGTTGGTCTCGCCGTCTATGGAGGTGAAAACGCGCCCTATGTATGGGTCGCTTGCCCAGAGGGAACCGATAGTTGGGGTATGTTTGATCGCATGATCAATGAGGTCCAAGTCGTCATTACTCCTGGTTCTGGCTTTGGTGCTGCTGGGGAAGGCTACTTCCGAATCTCAGCCTTTAATTCCCGAGAAAATGCTCTCGAGGTCTGTAAGCGTATCCAAGCCAACCTTGGTTAAGGAGTCCTTTTGCGAAGAGGGGACTATGGGTAGAGAATGCTTTTTAAGCAATCTGGCCCTTGCTCACTTCACGGACCTCTAAGTTCATTCCTTCTCCCAACCAGCCAGCGTTAGTCGTGGTCACCACGACTTGTGCTCCGGTTGGTAAGCTTGCGAGAAAGCGCTCTCGGCGGTCTTTATCGAGCTCTCCGAAAATGTCGTCTAACAGATAGATGGGAGTGCGCCCTCCTTGTTCGCGGAGGAGTTCGCCTTGGCCGAGTTTAAGCGCGAGCGCGAGGGTGCGCTGCTGTCCTTCGCTTCCAAAGTCTGCTGCTTTGAGCCCTCCTAAGGTGAGCTTAATGTCGTCGCGGTGAGGGCCAACGAGAGTCATCCCTTGGCGGAGCTCTTTCTCGCGAACCATTGTTAAGGAGGCCTCGAAGTCATCACCGGAGGCCGCTTTGTAGACGAGCCCGACGGATTCTCCAGCTCCTCCAACTGCCCCTTGAGCCCAGGTGACAGGTTGTTCCAGACTGGCAATAATTTTTCGTCGCCCTTCCGTTACCTCTTGTCCGTGTTGCAGCAGGAGTTCGGTAAAAGAAGACATCTCTTGGCTCCGGCCTCGTCCATCTCGTAGCAAGGCATTGCGTTCTTGCAAGGCCTTGCGATAGCGGGAGAGAGCACGCCGATAGCCGGGGACAATCTGAGACGCCATAAAGTCGAGGTAGCGTCGGCGTCCTTCCGCTGGTCCAGTGACGAGCTCCCGATCTTCATTACCCATCCAGACGACAAGGCCGCCATCGGCAAGATATTCTCCTTGGGAGGTTCTTTCCTCATCATCGACTTTAAGGGTGTATGTGCCTTGGCAAAAGTCGACTCGCCGTTCACTTCCCCATGCCTTCCCCGCGATGCCGAAGCGAGGGGCCTCAAATTTGACCATTTGTCGAGGCCGATGAGTGCGTGGAGAGTGGAGTCTTACCAACACGCAAATGGCTTCTAACAGAGAAGTCTTTCCCTGTGCATTACGGCCTACAAAGACGAGGCCTTGTTTTGGAATCTCGATTGCGAGTCCCGTAAGGCAACGGAAGTCAGCGAGGCGGAGAGATTCAATCACTTCCTCACACTGTAAGAAGGAAAGGCCAATCGCAACTCGCTTTTGCCTTCGTTTACACTAAGGCTGTGGGAGGAGAATTGTCTTCGCGTAGTAGTGGCTATTTTCCTCAAGGAGTCGGGTCTTGGCTGCTTGTGGGAGGCTACCATTACGAAGGAGTTCCAAGGCAGTATCGTTGATAACAGTTATCGAGAGGTCAGCCGAGATGATACGTCCGTTAGAGAATACTGCTTGGTTATCATTGTCCGCAACGATCTGGTCGCCACGAAGTCTGAAGTCGTTGACGCTGTCACGGCCTCCAGAGTTGACGACGAGGACACGTTCAGTACGGGTGACTCCATTTTCTAAAAACTCGATAGAGAAAGAGAGGCTGAATTCGTAGATATTTTCGCAGACGAAGTTTTCGGGATTGGATTCATTATTCTCGAAGGCTTGATAAGCGGTTTCTAAATCGGGTTGGCCGAGGAGGTTTTCGAAGGTTTCGTCAGGGTTGATGAGCTGACGATAGAGGATGAAGCTCGCAAACTCTTCGTCGTCGCTATCGGTGATGGGATCGCGGAACAGGAGGCGATAGGCAACGGTTGAAACATCACCGCCGTTGTCGCTCGAAGTATTTAAGGCCCCATTGTAGCGATCAGTTGCGGTAGTGAAGAAGACCGCTCGCGAGGCGTTGGGACTAGGATTGTCGCTTGGTCCTGGCGCATTTTGCTCAGACGAAATCCAGAGCCACTCAAAGTTAGTGCCGGAACGGACTACGATAGACTCGAGGTCGCGAGTCATCTGATCGAAGGCTGCTCTGGCTTCTCGGGAGGCTTTGATGGTGTTTCGGCTCGTCGTATAGCCGTCAAGCGCAGTTGCGGTGATCGTGACTAGCATAGAAACGATCACTGCGGTGACGCCGAGAGCGACGAGAAGTTCGACGAGAGTGAAACCTTTTGAAGAGGTTTTTTGAGAGGAAAGAAGGTTTTTCATAATAGGAATAACAATGAATCGTTATCGACGGACAGCCATCGCACGGGAGAAAAGTGGGGAGCCAAGCGTGCCTTCAAAATCGTTGCCGCCACGAGCGAGAGGCCCAGTTACATACTGGAAGCTATTGGCTGGGAGAGCATAGAAATCGGTCTGGAAGGTGATGACAGCATCGTCAAACTCTTCTGCGCTGGTAGCTCCTTCGCCATCTCCGCCAACGAGGCCATTGCCTGAGTCGGTTGCGGTTAGCCCTCCGTTGCCATCTCGAACAAGCTGACGCATACGAACGACGAAGACACGGCCTTCAACAGCTTCGAGGAGAGGTTCCAGATCTTTGTTTTCACCACTGAGGCGACGCACCGCAGATTGCACGAGGTAATCTCTGCCAGGTTCGCCATTTTGTTCAAGATATGCTTCTAACTTGCCATTGATGACTTGGCTCGTATCTCCTCGGTAGTTGAAGAGAACGATTGCGCTATCGAGAGAACTAGAGCTAGAAATCCATTCGAAAGCTTTAGAAAAGGGAGTCTCGAAACGGCCAATCTCGTCTTCGCGGAGAGTAGAGAGTTCTTTTTCCAAAGCAGTAGCTAAGCGATCAGCATCTTGGACGCTAACTGCTCGTCGGATGGTATTGGTGGCAGGGCCAAAGACTGCTAAGAAAGTGGTCAAGAGGATAGCCACAACTGAAATAGCGAGAAGGACTTCTAATAAAGTGAAACCACGTGAATTTTTCTGACTCATGAGTGTATTGGAGGTGAAATAGAGCTTTTATTGGCTAATTGAGCTGGTGTCGCGAATGGGAGAAGTTCGTCCATTGCGCCATACAATAAAGCCGTCGACATCGTTACCAATCACCCGTGGTTGAGAGGCGCCAGGCCCAGTCACACCACGACAGAGAACGAATGCTGCTCCGGGGTCGTTCTGCCCTTCTTCGCTAGCAAGTCCCTCGGCGTTGAATTCGTAGTAGAAGTAATTTGGATTACGAACCGAACGACGATCACCAGGGAAGCGGACGCCAGTCCCATTGCTACCGAAGGTTCCTAAACCTGAAACTTGAGAAGAAGCGTTCTCTGAAAGGTCAGGGTGGAAGTAGACTCCGTTGGGGAGACTGCTGCCTCTAGAATCGACTCGCCATTGACGTCCAGTTTCTTCACCCTCAGCGTTGCGTTCGATTTCTTCGTAAGCGACGACCATAAAGCTGAGATTCCGTTCTTCTTCGCTGGAATCGGCGTGGATGCAAAGCCGTGCACGGGTGCCGCGTCCGATGGCAAGACTACGAGCCTCGTCCATGAGGGCTTGCGTTTGAGAGAGCCCCGCAACGGTGGCTTGGCCTTTATCAACATTTTGAATTCCTACCGCGGCGATGGAAAGCATGGCGGCCATGATTCCTACCACGACGAGAAGCTCGATTAGGGTGAAACCTCGGTTTCGGGAAGAGGGGTAAAGACTTTTGTGCATGGTTTAGCCTAGAGTTGTGAGTAAGAACCTAGACCCTGACCAGCTAAAAAGCAAGAAATGTATTTACAATGGCAACAGGAGAGAAGTTTTTTTCTCAAATAACCTCGTTTACTTTTCGAACTGGCCGCCGCGAGGCCCTGTCATCCATTGCCAAGCGGATTCAACCATGTCTTTGGCCTCTTGGTGTTTTGCTTCCCAGCCGAGTACTTCTTTCGCGAGAGATGGGTCAGCGACTAGGCGTGCAGGGTCACCAGCACGGCGTTCGCCATACTCAACAGGGACCTCTTTGCCGGTCACTTCGCGTGCGGCATCTAGGATCTCTCTGACGGACACGCCAAGACCAGTTCCGAGATTGCAGCGAATGGAGTCTCCGCCTCCTTTAAGGTGATCGAGTGCTTTAGCGTGTGCGTCGGCCAAGTCGAGAACATGGATGTAATCACGCACGCAAGTGCCGTCAGGAGTATCGTAATCGGTGCCAAAGACGGTCATTTTGTCGATCTTTCCTTGAATGGCGAGAAGGACATTGGGGATGAGGTGGGTCTCTGGGTCGTGGGCTTCTCCAATGAGTCCATCTCCCCATGAGCCTGAGGCATTGAAGTAACGGAGACAGGCACTCTTGAGGCCCCATGCTTGATCGCAGTCCGCGAGGATCTGTTCCAACATGAGCTTGGACCAACCGTAAGGATTAACGGGCTGGAGAGGATGGCTCTCTATGATAGGAACCTCGACCGGTTCGCCGTAGACTGCCGCAGTGGAGGAGAGGACAAAGCCTTTCACCCCATGATCGCGCATCGCTTCGAGAAGGGTAACGGGATCGGCGGTGTTGTTTTGGTAATATTTAAGGGGGTCTTTGACTGATTCGCCGACATTGATGAAAGCGGCAAAGTGGAGCACGACATCCACGTCGTAGTCGGTAAAGATTTGGTCTAAGAGAGCGCGATCAGAGAGACTACCCTTGATGAAGTGGACTCGGTCATCAACGAGAGCGTCGCGATGGCCATAGACGAGGTTGTCGAGGACGAGAACGTCTCGGTCTTGGGAGGCAAGAAGACGAACTGTGTGAGAGCCAATATAGCCTGCACCGCCTACAACGAGGGTGGTTTTTTTACTCATGAGTCGAGAGCACGAGCGAAAGTGATTCAACGAGAAATGTCAAATCTTCGTTGATTAGGGGAAAAATGAATAAGAGCTTTTATGGTAACGTTAAATCAATCGATGAATCAGTTAAGCAAAATTCTAGGAGGAGTAGGCCTACTCGTTCTCTCTTCCTGCGCAAGTTACAATAAGTATGATGGACATGCAGAGGCATACTTCTCACAGCCGGTAGCTCCTGGAGAATTTCACGAGTCAAATTCTACTGAGTCGGTAGCGGTAGCGCATTCTGTGCCGGTGCGTTCTCAGGCCTCACTTTCACAAAATCATGTTGTTCCAGTCTCTTCGTTTCGCGGTAGCGGATTTGGTCATCGTGGTTTTGGATATAGCAGATTTGGCCACGGTGGATTTGGCCATGGATTTGGCCATAGGGGGTTTTCTCGTTTTGGGGGATACGGCGGATATAGAAGAGGGGGGTTCGGAGGTTTTTCCGGATGTCGGTACTAACAACTTAGCAGTGGCTTAAGCGGCCTCGTTCTCGTCTTCTTCACGGCGTGCTCGGTCTTCTTGTAATTGCGCAAGTGTGATCGGTTTGCGGAAGTATTTGCGCATCGCCAGCATCCCTGCCAAGCCGCCACCGAGGTGGCAGGCGTGTCCAATTTGGAATAAAGCCCACCCTTCTGTAGGATAGCGTTGTGTAATCGATAACCCGAGACTGCTGAAAACGGGAACTCCAAGATGAGGAACCATGAGCAGGAGGATGAGACACGAGAGTAAGATCCCATCGCGTAGATTAATTGCGCGCATGGGAAGAGGAAACATTCGCGAGTCTGGCGAGATGGTCGCAAGAGCCACAAACAAGCCTAACCCTGCGCCCGAGGCTCCGATAAGCAGCCCATTGCCTTGAAAGATGAGGTGGAAAATGCCGCCTGTTAGAGTAGCGAGGCCTGCGGTGCGCCACACTTCCTTTTCGCCATAGATATGGTGGATACGGCCCCCGAAGTAATAGAGAAAAAAAGCATTGGTGAACCAATGAGAGAAGTTCCCATGCAGGAATGGGTGACTCACTAGTTGCCAGAGGTGGTAGTTCTTCAGGATTCCTTGCTGTGAAAGGCCAAGAGCGAGATACCATTCTGCGTGTTTGCCTTCAGGACCGCCAAGAGCTTGCGAGAGAAGAAAGATGAATAGGGTGGCCAAAGGAACTAGGGTATGGAAGGCCATCCCTGGTTGCGGAAAATGAAATTTTTTTGGCCGAAACAGCATCGGTTATTCCGGGACATTACAGAAAATAATTACTGTGAACAGATTTTGCTTCGCTAATGCTGTTCGCGTTTCCAAGTTATCAATGATTCGATAACATTTGCGAACCGTAGCCAAGCTTGCTTGCCTTGCGAGCAGGGTCCAACTTAGGTGCTTGAAGAATCAATTTTACCGCGATTTTGATCAGGAACGGCTTTCCGGCCGCCAAGTTGGTGAGGATTACCGGAGTACTTTCCAGATTGATCGGGATCGGGTGCTTCATACTCCGGGGTTTCGTTCTTTGCAGAGTAAGACGCAAGTCTTCTGGAGCGGGGAGTATGATTTCTATCGTACCCGGCTCACTCATTCTTTGGAAGTAGCTCAGATTGGGCGAGGAATCTGTGATTGGTTGCAGAAGTCGAGCGAGGTTCTTGCCGAGAATTTTTACATTGATGCTGATTTGGTGGAGGCGGCTTGCCTTTCGCACGATTTGGGGCATCCGCCTTTTGGCCACGCGGGCGAGCGTTCGCTGAATCATTTCATGCGGAATTATGGAGGCTTTGAGGGTAACGCACAGACCCTGCGTTTGCTATCGGAGCGTATTTTTAGTGAGAAGAGAAAAGGGATGGACCCCTCGCGCGCGTTCCTAGATAGCATACTGAAGTATAAGTCACTCTGGAGTGAGATGAGTGCCGGAGGTGAGCGTCCCGAGCATCACTTCATCTACGACCAGCAGGCTCATTACCTCGATTTTGTACTCGGAGGGCGAGACTATCCTGCGGAGCTGACTGTGGGTAAGGTGCGTAATGACTTTAAGTCGATTGAATGCGAAGTAATGGATTGGGCGGATGATACCGCTTATTCGCTCAACGACCTTGCGGATGCGACTCGAGCGGGCTTTCTCACAATTGAGAAGTTGGAGGCATGGGCCGAGGAAAATCAGTTTGATACCAGTGAGGATTCTCCTCTAGGAGGGCTTAAGAAGGCGATTCAGCGTGGACGTATTGACTCCTTTGCCGGTGCTCGTATTGGAGCGTATATCAAAGCGGTGACCTTGACCGAACGGGTCAACTTCATGAGCGGAGAATCTAACCGTTACCGCTATGGAATCTCGATCACGCGAGACGTGAGAGCGGAGAGCGCACTCTTCAAAAAGCTGGCCTTCGATGTCGTCTTTCTCTCTCCGGAGTTAAAACAGCTTGAACATAAGGGGAGCTACATCCTTCGCAAATTGTGGGAACTGTTAGAGACCCGTTATGTCAAAGAACTCCCCATTGATGGCCAGACCTTTCCCATCCTGCGACCGGCGGATGAGAAGGAGATAGCAGCGGCGCCGAATGAGGCCGCGCGGGCGCGCCTGATTTGCGATTACCTGGCTGGGATGACCGATGGTTCCACCGCACGCATGTATCGCCGTCTCTTCGAACCTGGTTTTGGCTCGATAGGTGATCTGGTATAGGTTTGCTGCCGAATGCTCAGGCTCACGAGCAGAGTGGCTTACAAAGCTTGAGGATTTTTTCGCTCATCACCGCCTTGCCCTCCGCAACTTCGCGTACACTAGTAGTGCCGTAGACGCCGTCTTGATAGGTCATGATCCGGCTCGTCTCACCACGTTGTAGAGAGTCGATAGCACCAGTGGCGAAGTGGTAAGCCATGATGCGGTCGCGCACGGTAGGAGAGCCCCCACGCTGCGTGTGACCGAGAACGGTGAGGCGGGAATCCATCTGGAGAGTATCGCCAATCCAGCGGGTTAGATAGTCACCCATCTTCACTCCCTCCGCGACGATCGCGATGAGGTAAGTGCGGCCTCCTTCTTTCTCCGCACGGAGACGCTCTTGCATCTGATCGAGGTTGTAGTCGAGCTCAGGCACGAGGCAAATCTCGGCGCCACAAGAGAGAGCGCTCACCATGGCGAGGTAGCCGCAGTGACGTCCCATTACCTCCACCACAAAGGCGCGTGAGAAGGAGGTCGCGGTATCACGAATCGAGTCGATGGAGTTCAGAATGACATTGAGCGCGGTATCTACCCCGAGGCAGTAATCGGTGCCTGGGATGTCGTTATCAATGGTAGCCGGGACTCCTGCGAAGGGGATTTCGAAGTCGGAGTGAAACTGGTTGAGAGCGCTGAAGGAACCATCACCACCGATTACGAGGAGCTTGTTGATTCCTTTTTCTTTAAGATTTTTATAAGCGATTTTGCGCACTTCATAATCGAAGAAGCGCTTGGAACGAGAGGAACGCAGGATGGTGCCGCCGCGGTGCAAAATGCCGGAGACATCCTCGGGTTCAGCCTTCTTGATCTTGTCTTCAATGAGACCACGCAGCCCGTCGTAGACGAGGTAGGGTTCCATACCATTTTGGATGGCGTAGTCCGTGGCACATTTCACTGCAGGATTCATCCCTGCGGAATCACCGCCAGAGGTCATGATAGCTACCCGGTCGCTCATGGGCGTGTTGTTAACACCCTCCGGCTAAGGTGCAAGCCCGAGGTGGCAAAACGAACGCGTTTTCTGCTCAGTTCAGCGTTTAAGCCCATTCAGATCAAAATACTCAGTACGCCTTGTTTTGCCTCTATTTTGGTTGAAATGCGAGACCACCCGAACGCTCAATCAATCGCTTATCAAAAGTGTAAAGCGGTATGCCCAAATCTTCAGCCAGCGCCAAATACTGACTGTCGTATGCGGTGCAACCTGTTCGCCTCGCAGTAGCAAGTATTCGGTAAGCCGGAACATTATAAGACGAATCCGTCATCAATTCGATTACGTCGGAGAGAATCGCATCAGCCTCAAAAGAATTCAGCTTCTCGTTCCTTTCGGAGGTCGTGAGAACATTTAAAAACTCATCTAGCTATAAGCGTGGTGCGATCCACTCCGAGTCAGCCGCGTAGAGGCGGTCTACGACTTCTGAGTGTTCACCCCGAATCATGAAGTAGGCCAATACGTTTGTATCGACCACTATCATGCTCTTCCGTCCTGTATTCCTTCGATCACGTCTGCGGATTCTACAAATCCACCAAGGCGTCCTCGACGCTGCTGAATTCGTGTGACGAGCTCATCCCTAGAGGTCTGATGAGAGGCGAGAGAACTTTGAAGAGTGTAGATGATCTGGTGGTTTAGACTTCTGCGAGAACGAGCGGCAGCGTCCTTGAGCTGTTCGTGTAACTCTGGAGGAATTTCTTTGAGAGTAACGTTCACGAAACCATATTGGTTCCGAAATGGTTCTTCGTCCAGTTCAGAATATAGCTGAGCCGTGCTTTCATTCACCAAGAGAAGAACTCACCAGTGACTAAGCCTTACAACTGATGCGCGCCTTGGGCGGGGCGGGTGGAGAAGATTTCGGGAGTGATCGAGGTCTTCTCCTGATACTTCTCGTGCATGATGGTCGCGATGTCTCTCGCTTTATCCTTACGGCAAAGAGTGACCGTGGAGCCACCGAAGCCACCACCTGTCATTCGGCTCCCAAGGACTCCTCCTTCGAGACCGATTTCTTCTGCAATGGAGACCATCAGATCGAGCTCAGGACAGGAGACTTCGAAGTCATCTCGTAGAGAGTCATGGGATGCCTTCATGAGCTGTCCGATGTTGGCGTAATCACTGGTTTTGAAGCATTCTGCTGCCACTGCGGTGCGCTCGATCTCACTCACCACGTGGCGAGAGCGTCGGAAGACTCGGTCACCCATCGCTTCTTTAGCAGCTTCCACCTCAGCCATGGTGACATCGCGCCAGCTCTGCTTATTCACGGCGGCCAAGCCGTCCTCAGTATCCTTACGACGGGCGGCATAGCCTCCATCGGAGAGATCGTGGGAGACGCAAGTGTTTGCGATGATGATTTCCAGTTCGGGATTGTTAAAGGGCACCATCTCGGGCTCGCCATTTTGGCAATCAATGAGGACGAGATGATCCTTTTGACCAAAGGCGGACGCAAATTGGTCCATGATTCCGCAAGGGACACCGGCGAAGTCGTGCTCGGCCTTCTGTGCAAGGAGGGCCTTCTCTTTTGTGGGGAGAGTGGTGTCCAATAAAGCCTCTAACAGAGTAGCGACTGCGCACTCTAATGCGGCAGAGGAAGAAAGACCTCCTCCAGTAGGCACATTGGAGACAAAGCAAGCATCGAAGCCCGGGATAGTATGGCCTCGTTCTTGAAAACCATGAATGACTCCGCGGATGTAGTTCGCCCACTTGGGTTCTGAGAGCGTCATCTTTTCTTCTAGCGAGATGACGGCTTCAGGCTGGTTTTCGGAGCGCAAGCGCACTTCGTTCCGGCCATTGAGCGCAGCGGCCACTACGATGTACCTCTCGATAGCTAGTGGGAGCACGAAGCCGTCACAGTAATCGATGTGCTCACCAATCAGGTTCACGCGCCCAGGAGCTGCTGCTGACAGAGGCTGATCATGGTCGAAGTGCAGCTTTAATTTAGCAGCAGCTTCATCGCGGAGATTTGAGAGTGGTTCGTTCGGTTGCAGGGTCATGGATGCGTTGTCGGGCTCGGCTTGAAGAAATAATCTGCCTCTGCATGACCCGCGAGACGATATTTTTCAAGTCGAAGCTTTCTCAAGGCTATCTCCTAAGTTTTTGCTAACAAACTCACGGATAATACTGTTACTTGCCGGTAAGACGGTCCAGAGGAGGACTGTGGGGCCAAAAATTAACTCGCTTCCCGATACTTTCGCGTTCTTTTTTGAGGAGTGAAAATTGAAATTACCCTCCCTAACTGGTTGAATGAGCAGTTGCTGAAGGAGGGCGAAGAACGGGTTTGGTCCACCCCTGAGGAACGGATGCGGTGGGTGCTAGCTCTTGCCCATCGTAATATTGAGGAAGCAACTGGGGGGCCGTTTGGGGCTGCGGTGTTTGAGAAAGATTCCGGTCGTTTGGTCGCCGCTGCCGTCAACCGAGTCGTTCCCAGTCAGACTTCGATTTCTCACGCCGAAACCTTGGCCTTGGCCCTTGCTCAGCAAAAGTTAGCGACACATGATCTCTCTGCGCCAGGTTTCCCGGTGATGGAATTGGTCGCTTCCGCTCAACCCTGTATCCAATGTTTTGGGAATACGTGGTGGTCAGGGGTGCGTGGACTTGTCATTGGCGCCCGTGCCGTGGATGTGGAGGCCATTGCAGGTTTTCGCGAAGGTCCTTTGCCGGACCAATGGCCCGAGTTGTTAGAAAATCGTCCTGAACCTCTGCCAGCGGTCACCGTGACCCGCGACCTGTTACGTGAGGAAGCTAAGGCTGTTCTCCAGCGCTATCGTGCATCAGGTGGCCTCGTCTACAATGCGGGAGGAAGCTAGTACGTCGCCAGGAAGCTTAGACGCAACTCTCCGAAGAAATGCCTTTTCAAAATGACTCGATAGTTCTTCGCTGGGTTTTCCGTGATAGAACCTCGCTTTCGCCCACCTTTCCCTCATGAGTTTGTTCCTGAGGATTACTTTGCCCGTCTTCGCACGGAGGAAATCTTTTCGGGTGATACTCCTCTCGAAGTCGATTTAGGTTCAGGGGATGGTTCTTACACTTTAGCTCTCGCTGAGCATCATCAGGATCGTAATTTTCTAGCGGTGGAACGCCTTCTTGGTCGAGTCAAGAAAACCTGCCGGGGAGCAGAGGAACGAGGTCTTACGAATCTCAAGGTCTTGCGCTTGGAGTCTGCTTATACCGCCGAGTGGCTCTTGCCTCGGCACTCGGTTTCGCGACTTCATCTCATTTGTCCTGATCCCTGGCCCAAGGCCAAGCATCATCGCCGTCGTATGATTCAGCAGAGCTTTCTCGAAACGGTGCATCAGCTTTTAATCCCGGGAGGAGTCTTTGTTTTTAAGACCGACCATGAGGAGTATTTCGAATGGGCGGAGGAAGAACTGGCGCAGTATTCGAGGCTCGAAGTGACTCCTTTTCCAGAAACTAATTTTGATCCCAAATCGGACTTCCAACTCCAATGGGAAGCGGAGGGGAAGAGCTTGCAAGTTCTTCACTGTGTGAGCGTGTAAGGGTCATTTGCTTTCCCGACAGAAAGCCTCGCAGATTCAGCTGGGATTGACGTGTTTCGATGAAAACGGCTCCGTGCTCGCTCTGACGAAAGAGGGCGATTCCTTCCTGTTGTAACCACTCTTGCCAGTATGCTGAGGCCCGTCCGTTTGTGGAGTAGATCTCCTCATTCAGGATAATGGCTTTGGGTGAAATGGCGCGTACAAAAGCGTCTTGTCCCATCGAGTCCTTTTCATTGCGGCCACAGATCCAGACATCGGCGCGGAGATTTTGGCCACTTGCTAACAAAGCACGCTCGCTTTCGTAACCCGCATCCGCAGTTACGAGAATTCGCCAACCTCGTTGCTCGATGAGTAGGGTGAGCCCGCGGTCGTCGGCCCGGCTCAGGGAGCGCTCACCCACATGAAGAATTGTGATCTGGGTGTCTTTGTCGATCGGAAGGATCGTGCCAATAGTGGGGTGGCGAATCGACACTTGTTCGGCCTGACAGACCTTCATTGCATTGGCGAGACTGTGTTGTTCTGATTGGTGGGGAAAGAGCACTTGTTTGACCGAGTAGCTGGGAATGATGGAGGAGAATCCCCCAACGTGTTCGGCGTCATTGTGAGTGGCGATGAGCGAATCAAAGGAATGCCCGTAGCTTTGTAGTGCGGGTTGCACGCTCCACCAAAAGCTTCGTTCACTTCCGCTATCGATGAGGACTCCGCCTCCTGCGTCGAGGTGAATAGCGCTACCGCCATAGTAGATATCAAATACACAGAGCCCTCCTCGCCAGGGTGAAGGTTCGTTCAATTGTGTCCATGCGCCAGGCCATTCGCTCATTGCTATCGAGGCTCGGTGAGCAGTCTTGGCGAGGAAACCATTGGTCATATTGAGAGGAGGACTCAGTGAGGGGATGAGTTGACCCAGTGCGAGAGAGAAGAAGGCAAGGACGAGGATAAGAAAGGCTGAACTCACCATCACTAAACTAGCGACGACGGCAATAGGGGTAAACCACCCAAAGTAGAATGCGCTCAGGGGCGCCGAGCCCACCCATGCTGCTGAGGAAATCGTGAGTAGCTTACCAACTTTGTTCCGAGTCCAATGCGTGATTCGCTGCCATCGACTCCACAGCACGGCCGGGAGATAGGCATCATGATCGAGCACGGGTCCTACTTTTCGCCAAAGAAGTGGCTCTAACATTAGAATAACGGTCACCACCCAAAAGCTGAGTTGGAAGCCAGTCTGGAAGAGCTGAAAACTATCCAAGAGTAGAATCACTAAGCCCGCGGCCAAGAGATTATTCACCACCGAGGGCCGTCGATAGAGAAGCAAGCGACCGAGAATAAGGCTGCCCATCAGAGCGGCTCGCAAGGCTGGGGCCTGCAACCCGGTGATAAAGGCGTAGCCAAACATGGCTAGAATAATGAGCCAATGGAGACCTCGAGAAGGAATTCTAACAAGGTGACCCAATGCCAAAACGATGGTAGCAACCAGTCCGACGTGGAGCCCGCTCACCGCAAATATGTGCATCGTGCCTGTCTTCCGAAAACTGCTAAAAGCCGTGCTCCCGGCGGTCTTCTTTCCGAGCACGACAGCTTGCACGATTTCGCCATCTTCTCTGTTAGAGATACCATAGGTGATTCGTTTGGCAAAGTCGTCGCGAATCGATTCAGACCAACCTCGGAGGGTGGGGAATCCCCGCGACCACCCCATTGGTTTTGCGGAAAGAACACGCACGCTTCCTACTAAGCCTTTCTTCTGTAAAGTGGCCTCAGGTGTCCAACTGGCGGGATTGCGTGGTTGTGTCGTTTGGATGGAAGCTACCATCAAGTCGAGTTTTTGGCCTGTTTTAAAGTGCTCCGGCAAATCGATGAGAAGAAGGGAAGCACCTTGTTCTGTTTTGAAGACACGTCTCGTCAGCCCTGCGGATTGGCTTCTAACGAGAGTCCCGTGAAGGAGAGTTTCTGGGCTTTCGTTCAGGAGATTGGCGAGTTCAGCCTTTGTTCCCAGGCGGTGATGATGGATGACTGCGGAGAGTAGGAGTAGCAAACATGCCACAACGAGGGGAGGTTTACGATGAAGAGCCCCGAAGTAGAACCCCCAGGTAAATAGCACTACAACAAGCCACCAGAGAGCGTGACTTGCGGTGAGGATGCCGATTACGGTCCCAAGGAAAGGGAAGAAAAGAGGCCAGCGTCCAAGAGTAGGGAGAGCTGGTTGCGGGTTCACGATTCTCCGAGTTCGTGCAGCTTATGCATGGCGTTGGCGTAGTGCCTCGTATTTGGGAACTTTTCCATAACCTCGCGCAGAAGAGTGATCGCTCGATCGTGTTCATTGAGATCGTTTTCCAAGATTTCGATTTTGCGGAAGTAGAAAAAGGCTTCGTCGTTCTCGCGCCAATCACCACGGGCGAGCGCAGCATCGAGGGTCTCTAACGCCAGGGAGGGGTTTTCTAACCGTTCTCGCTGCAGCATCGCGATCTCGACCCAGGGGAGGCGATTCTCGGGCTCTTCTTCAGACGCAAGTCGGTACGATGCAATTGCTTCGTCCCAATCTCCCTGCGCCACCTTGGCTTGCGCTTGCATCAGTGCGCTGGGTGGTCCTACTTTTTCACTTGAGCCGTAGACCTCCTCGGAAGCTCTTTGTACGATGTTGGGGAGCACGTAGCTAACGACTAGGAATCCGGTGAAGATACCGGTGAGGACAAAGAGGGCGAAAGTAAGGAGAGGGCTTCCTTTTTCTCTCTCTCCTAAGAACTTCTCATAGGCTGAGAGTAACTCCGAGGAGGGCTCTCCTCCATCGCCTAGTTGTTCGGTCGAAAGGGTCTCGTCTTCTCCGTAGAGCGGGATAAGCATTTCTTCGTTGGCATCGTATTCGAAGTGGCCAGTGTCTTCTAACAGCTCGATTTCGTGATTGCTGAGTGAGGTGGCTTCGAGCGGATCTTCAGAGGATTTTACTGAAGCAATGGTAGCCGCCACCAATCCTGCTAGAATTAGGAGATAAAGAAGTAATTTTTTATCCATCATAAGCACCGGCCAGAATAACTTGATTCTCTGAAAATAGGAATAAAGAAATCTGGAGGGCAAATGGAGCAGTGTTTTCAGGCAAGTCTCTCATTTTTAAGATTTTCTTGGGATGAGGTTATCGAAGATGTCCTGAATACAAAAAAGGCAGCCTCCGTAAACCGAAGGCTGCCTCAAAGTTAGACTGAGCAAAACTTGCTCAGCGTGTAATTAGCTTCCTCATCCGCCTCATGTGCTGCCAGTGCTAACTGGACTGCTGATAGAAGGGGAGGAGAACGGCGAAGTGCTTGGGCCTGAAGGATCTGTGCAGCTGCTCAACATGAGCACACCCAGAACCAAACCCATTGCAAGCAATGTAATTTGTTTCATCAAGGGGAGGATGCTTGAATTATTCCTTTTATTCCCGAAAAAAATTCAAATTCGCGATTTTTTTTTTGGAGAAAATATCTCGTTTTCCTTAAGTGTTGATTATAAGTTGTTTACGAAAGAAGGTTAGCTTGGGGAAAGTTGGTCGAGAGTTGTTTTTAGAATTGTTAGCGCCTCTGAGGTGTCTGATTCACTCACATTCAAAGGCGGTAGGAAACGAATGGCATTTGTGCCAGCTGGTGGCACGAGAAGATGATTTTTCAGAAGTTCGTTGCAGAGATGAATCGCGGGGACAGAGCCCTTGGGGATACGAAGATATTCAGCGTGGACCGCGATCCCTAACATGAGCCCTTTTCCTCGCACTTCTGCAATGGCGGGATGTTTCCAAGACGAGATCGTTTCGCGAATCTGTTTTTCACGAGCGAGGGCATTGGCCGGTAGATCGTTTGCGGTAATTTGTGTGAGAACTGTGAGGGCCGTTTGTGCTGCGAGGGGGTTTCCTCCGTAGGTGGAGCCGTGCGAGCCCGGTTCGAGCAGGCAGGAAAGCGGAGTGCCGATATCATCTACCGATCGATCGTTGGTCCAAAAGGCCCCGATGGGGATTCCTCCTCCCATTCCCTTCGCCCACGAAATCGCATCAGGTTGTAATTCAGGCACTCCGAGAGCACGCCAAGCCATCATCTCACCCAGTCGTCCAAAACCACACTGGACCTCGTCAAGCAGGAGAAGAATGTCTTTTTCCTTACAGAGCTTGGCCACGCCACGAAGGAACTCGGGGGTGGCAGCGTGGATACCGCCTTCTCCTTGAATCGGTTCTAGCAGTATGGCGCAGGTAGAGGGAGTAATTCCTTGGATAAGGGCAGTGAGATCATTGAAGGGAAGGTGGCAAAAACCAGGCAACAGGGGATTAAAACCCTCTTTCACTTTTTGCTGACCGGTGGCAGAGATTCCCCCGAGAGTGCGCCCGTGGAAGGATTGCTGGAAAGTGATGATTTCAGATCGTGGCGTGCCCGATTCTGGATCAGGTCGATGTTGGCCAAAGCGCCGCGCGAGCTTGATTAAGCCGTCATTGGCTTCAGCACCAGAGTTCGCGAAAAAAGTCTTCCCAGGAATCTCTACTAATTCAGTAATCAGCTGAGCCAGCTGAGCAGCCGGTTCGGTGTGATAGAGATTAGAAACGTGGATCAGGGTGCGTGCTTGTTCCTCGATTGCCTTTACCATGGCAGGGTGACAGTGGCCGAGAGAGCACACCGCGATACCTGCGCAGAAGTCGAGGTAAGAAGTTCCTTGCTCATCAAATACGCGCGTTCCTTCCCCGCGTAAGAGAGTGAGCGGAAAGCGACCGTAGGTAGCGAGAATAGGAGCTTGAGTGATGTCAGACACGCTCGACTTTTATCAAGCCTAGGCCGTCAAGGGTAGGGCTAATCGTGGATTTGAGCAGGTTCTCTTTCACGAGCCAATGGGGCGAATCGAGATCACATGTGCCTGCCAGACTTCGCGAGCTTTGGCCTGCTGGGTGACGTATTGCAGCGCGACGGAAGCCGGAATGTTACGGAGGTTAATGTTTACCTTATTTTTCGAGATTGAGTCCGAGGGATCGTTGATCACGAAGTTTGGAATCACCGCTTCACCACTGGCACGCTCAATCATCACACCAAGCGCTTCTAAGCTTTCTTCTAGAGTGAGATCTTCAAAGAGGACTTGGGGTAGAATGATTTGTTTGAGCTGTGCTTTGCGTGCCTTCAGCTGCGCGTTTGCCGAGAGGTTCTTCATCGAGAGGAGCCGGAACTTGGCATTACCATGACTGGGATCGATTTTGAGAGCCGCTTGATAAGAGGCTTTCGCTGCGAGAATGTTTCCCGCTTTCAGTGCGGCCTCTCCTTTGGCGAAGTGGTCGGCTGCAGATTGAGCGGAGAGGTTACTGGCGAGTGCGAGTGAGAGGACGAGTAGTTTGTGTTTCATAGATCGACTTAGTGTGAGTGTTTAAGTAGTCGCTTACAAAAAACGACCACCTTAAATGCTATCGTAAGTCAGAGGCAGCGTCAAGAAGACCCGTCCCAGCCTATTTCAAGTATCATTTCTCTCCCCGCAAAGGAGTGATGATGGTGGCTCTGATTCGAGGAGTTAACGGAGCTGAAGTAAGGTGCGCCGAACGGAAGGAAAGGGGGGCTTTTTTGGTTTCCTGCACTTGTTCGCGAATATGGAAGTGTATGTTATTACGAGAGGCGTAGTATATTTTCCAGATTCCATTTTCGATTTCAAGTCGGGAGATGATGAAGCCTGCTTGTTCAAAAACGGTTTTGACTCGACAGCGGTTTGATTTCATCAAGTCGAGATTCTGCAAAATGACCTGACGGCCAGCGGACTGAAATACCGCGACTGATTCGAGCGCGCTTTCGCTCAGAGTGTTTAGGAGTGAGCTAAATTTCGCTGGATATAGGCGTGAGCCCTCAAAGTGAGTCGGCCAAGGTTGCGAAGGTGCGTCCAAGTTAGCGAGATGAAGTCGCTTCTTTTTTTGTAAAGGAGATGGGAGGTTGATCATAGTAAATTGGTTTGGTAGCTGCGGGACGATGAGCTTCTTTTTTGAAGAACTGATGAAGCGGATGTGAAATGAAACTCCATCGACAGGACCGTAGTCGGGCGGTAGCATGCCGCTCTTGAGCGCAGACGGGCAGACAGTGGCAGTAGTGGGTGGTGGCCCAGCAGGGTTGCGGGCGGCAGAGATTCTTTCTGCCGCCGGAGCAGTGGTGACTCTCTACGAGTCCAAGCGCTCTGTGGGTCGCAAGTTCTTAGTCGCGGGTAAGGGCGGCTTCAATATCACGCATAGCGAAGATTTGGTGACTTTTGTCACCCGTTATCGTGGGCCTGGTCAGCCGTCTGATTTTTGGGAGCAGGCTCTCGCTCGTTTTAATAACCAGAAGATACGCGGCTGGGCAGCGAGGTTGGAGGTGGGGACTTTTGTGGCCAGGAATGGGCGCGTTTATCCCAAAGCTCTCAAAGCAGCACCGCTTCTTCGAGCATGGGTTCGACGGCTCAAGGAGCAGGGAGTAAGCTTCGCGGTTAAGCATCGTCTCGTTGGTTTGAAACCTGGGAAACGCCTTCAACTGACGTTCGAAACGGAGGAGGGAACGCTGGTTGAGACCCATGATGCCGTGGTCTTGGCGTTGGGCGGGGGGTCATGGCCTCAGACGGGCTCTGATGGTCGTTGGACGACTTTGTTCAGTCAGAATGAACTTCCGATCTCTCCCTTGTCCGCCGCGAATTGTGGCTGGGAGTGTGATTGGCCTGCTGATTTCTTAGAGGCTCACGAGGGTCAAGCACTTAAGAATCTCGTGCTCACAGTGGGGGCAGAGGAGGCTCGTGGTGAGCTGGTGATTACGCGCTATGGTTTGGAAGGAGGGCCTATCTATCAGCTAGGGCCTGCTCTGCGAACGATGAAAGAGCCCGCATTGACAATTGATTTCAAACCTACTTTCACGGAGGAAAAGCTGATTGCTAAAATGGAGTCCGCTCGCCGTAATTTTTTGCAAGAGGCTCGGGTGCGGTGGAAGTTAAGTGCAGAGGTTTGTTCGTTGTTAGAGCATTTAGCAGGGCCGTTTGATTCGGCGGAATCCCTCGCTCGTATCGCCAAGCGGTGTTCTCTTCCCTTGCGAGGACCAAGGCCTATTGCAGAGGCTATCTCCTCTGCAGGCGGGGTGCCCTGGTCCGAGTTGACTAGTGAGTTAATGGTGCGCCAGATTCCCGGTCTCTTTGTCGCGGGAGAGATGATTGATTGGGAAGCTCCGACGGGGGGATACCTCATGCAGGGTTGTTTTTCGAGCGGGACACTCGCCGCGCAGAGCGCTCTCGATTACCTCGCCACTCACTCCTGATTAATGTTCGTGTTCGAGATGTTCACGCAGTAGATCGCGGCCAAAGTCGTTTGCAAAATCACGCCAGACGAGATGGGCGTGATTAGCATTGTTCTGGGTGTTCGCGTATTCGATGAGGAATACGGGGGTCTGGATTCGGAAGTAATGTGGCTTCTTGGGCTCGAAGTCACCGGCCCACGCCATCATCGCGTCCGCGAGGTCTTCAGCTGTGATCGGTTTGAACAGTTCCTGGTGTTGATGTGCCGCGATCTGTTGCACGAGCGCGAGGAGAGCGGATTGCTGTTCTTTCTTAAGTTCGTAAAAAGGAACCCCTTCTTTTGCTAAGGCTTTAGCGGTACGATCTTGGCCTGTTAGGATGTCGCGTGGCGGTTCGTTAGAGTAGCGAACGTGTAGGCCATCGCGGTGGATGGTGCGGGCGAGCTCTCGTGCCTGGTCTTCGATTTTCCCCAATGGCCGCATCCCTTTTTTAGGCCCTTCTTGCACTTCCGCAGGATTGGTTCCGAAGAAGAAAGGGGTGGTGAGACCCACGGTTCCGTTAATGAGCGTGAAGTTGAGAGAGAGGTGGTGACCCTCGAAACGCCATCCCCAAGACTCTTTTGAAGAAGGTTTCCCAAAAACAGTCACCGTGTAGCGAGCAGGGTTACGGAAGTCTGCTTGGTCGCTTTCCTCGAAGAGAATATTCTCGAGTTCGATCACTTGTTGAGCAGTTACGTGGCCTTGTGCAGAGAGAGATTGTTCTAACAGCGTTTGGACCAATTTCTGTTGGGGCTCGTCGAAGGCATCGAGTTGTATCCCGGCTCGCTCTCTCGGAATATAGTGCCAGTTTTCGCGCTCATCGTCCCCGAAGGGAAAGGTAATTTTTTCCTGCTGCTCTTTGGAAAGAGTGTCGAGGAGTGCTTGCGCATGAGTCGCCATCTTTTCGATCACGGTAGCAGCCGCGAGCATGGGAGTGAGGAGTAGGCTGAGAAGAAGAGTCTTCATGAGTCCGCTCATACTCTATATTGCTCCGTAAGGTTACATAAAAATAGCACCAGCCCGTGCGGGTGGAGGAGCCGTTAACTGAAAACCTGTACCGGGCCTGTGAGGGGAGATTGGATCGCGCGGAGCTTACGGACAGCTTCAACGATGGCCTCTATCGCAGTGTCAATTTCCTCTCGGGTTGTGAAGCGAGAGAGAGAAATGCGGAGGCTGCTCTTGGCCTGTTCGTCGGAAATTCCCATCGCTTTTTGGACGTGAGACGGCTGCTGTTTACCGGTCATGCAGGCCGATCCTGCCGAGACTTGGATATCGGCTTCATCGAGCAGAATAAGGAGTCCGGCAGCTTCGCAATGCTCGAAGGAGACGTGGCAGATGTTCGCCGAGCGGTGCTCGCGCGAGCCGTTGAAGGTGACTCCCTTGAGCTCGTTGCTGAGGCGATCTTCCAAGTGGTCGCGAAGAACCTGCATACTACTTTGGTCGTAGTTCAGTGCCAGTTCAGCCGCTTTTCCGAGCCCCACGATATAAGGCACGTTTTCTGTTCCGGAGCGGTGACCCGCTTCTTGGCCGCCCCCTCGCAAGAGAGGTTCGAGACGGAACCCTTGTCGTAGGTAGAGCGCTCCGACCCCTTTGGGGGCATAGAGTTTGTGGCCAGAAAGAGAGAGGAGATCGACGGGGACTTCTCGCACGTCGACAGGCACTTTTCCTACTGCTTGAATGGCGTCGGTGTGGAGGACGGCATTGGATTCTTTGAGCAGGGCGCAAGCCTCTGCCATCGGTTGTGTGACTCCGGTTTCGTTGTTAGACCACATCAGCGAAGCAAAGGTGGGGAGGTCGGCGTCGAGGTTTTGCGTGAGGTCATCGAGATTGAAGCGACCGTCTTCGTGCACCCCAATCGAGCGGGTCTCGAATCCTACGGCGGCCATGGCCTCGATGGGGCGCAGTACGGCCGAATGCTCAATCGTGGAGTTGATGACACGCGATTTTTTGCGACCAATAAGGCGGGCTAAGGACTTGAGAGCGGAGTTGTTAGATTCCGTCCCACAAGAGGTGAAGATGATTTCTTCCGGATGAGCATTGATGAGGGCCGCGACTTGTTCGCGTGCGGTTTGCAAGGCCGCCTTGACAGGCTTCGCAGCCCGGTAGCCTGAGGAGGGGTTGTGAAACTGTTCTTTGAGAAAAGGCAGCATCGCCTCCAAGACTTCCGGGTGGACCGGAGTAGTCGCGTTGTTATCGAGGTAAATCATGCCTCTAGCCTAAGCACGAACCTCGTGAAGAGCACGCTGCTTTTTTGATTAGGCTTCCCAAGAAGGAACCTAAATCAAGCCGAACTCTTGCAAGACTTCTGTTAGCTTCGCGTGGTTTTCTTCGGAGAGGCCTACCAGAGGAAGGCGGAACTCATCACTGCAATGACCCATGAGCACGGCAGCAGTTTTGATAGGCACTGGATTGGTGTCGAGGCTCATCAAGGCGTTGAAGAGAGGGTAATACTTCTTCTGCAGCGTGAGGGCGTCGGGGTAGTTGTTATCCAGGCAAGCATTCACAAGTTGGACCATTACTTCCGGAATAATGTTGGCCGCGACCGAAACGAGTCCCACCGCACCACAGGCCATGAAGGGGAGAGTGAGCGGGTCGTCACCGGAGAGGAGTTCACAACTGTTAGGAACGGCTTGGACGAGTTGGTTGATGCGATCCACGGAGCCACCCGCCTCTTTGAGAGAAAGGACATTGGAGCATTCGCTTGCCAAGCGAGCGGCAGTTTCCGGTGCAATCGCGACGGTAGAACGACCGGGAACCGAGTAGAGCATGATGGGCAGTTTAGTCGCATCGGCGACCGCTTTGTAGTGCTGGTAGAGCCCTTCCTGCGAAGGCTTGTTGTAGTAGGGGCAGACTTGGAGGGAGGCATCAGCACCCATTGCTTCGGCTGCTTGGGTCAGGTGGATCGCCTCGGCAGTCGCATTAGCTCCTGTTCCCGCGATGACTTGCATGCGTCCCGCATTGTGTTCGATAGCAACACGGATGATTTCGAGGTGTTCTTCGGGAGTAACAGTTGGGGACTCGCCAGTGGTTCCAACCGGAACGATACCAGTGATCCCCGCTGCAGCTTGACGATCGATAAGAGCGCGGAAGGCATCATAATCAACGGAGCCATTGCGGAAAGGAGTGATGAGTGCGGTGTAAGTGCCTCGGAACATGCGGCGCTTGTGGCGCATTTTTGCAGCTGGGGCAAGTGTAGGATGAGCGAGATCGGCTCAGAGCGTGAGATATTGCTTATTCCGACACCGCGATGCCGAAGTAGGTCAGGTGCAAGGGTTCAGAGTGCGCGTTGCGCAGCTCATGAACTTCATGCGGGGCAATGGTGATGCTAGCACCAGTAGTGAGTTCGAGCTCTTTTTCGTCAACGGTGATGGTTAACACTCCCGCTGTCACCATGAACACTTCCCACATATCAGAATGGGAATGCGCGGGAGCAACTTGGCCAGTGGTGAACACGGAACGTGCAAATTGGGTCACGTGAGGCACTTCTCCATGAGAGAGGTGAACTTGTTTCTGGATTGCGGGGTTATGAGAAACCTTGCTCCATGGGAGGGATGAGGGCGTCACTTTCATGGTGAAGCGGCATTGGCGTTTTCTGATGTCTGGATAGGCTCAGGGATCGGAACTTCAGCCGGGGTCGGAGCAAGGAGTCCAGTAGAGAAAACCCAGAACGCTAAGGCCACGACTAAGAGAAGAGTGATTGCGATGAGCGCTGCTTTTCTTTTCGGGAAGGGGCGTTTTTCTTTCTTCTTTGACGGGTCTGGAAGATAAGATTTCTGTTCGACCGCTTCCTTGGTGGGGACTTTTGAATCAGGGGTCGCATTCGTGAGACTCTCGTTTGCGAGGAGCTGTTGCAGCCCTTCTGCAGACTGAGTCTCTTTGCTCAAAAGTGCGATCACGAAGGGAGCAAGCGTTCCCAGGCCAGCGGCTACTTTCCCTTCTCCCAAGCCCGTGCTTTTGGCTAAGGGCGCAATGTAATCGGTGAGCTGAGGGCCCAAAAGTTTCGCCAGCCCACTCTTACCCGAACGAGTCAACTCTGCCCCCTGTTCCGCAATCAGCTGTTGAGGATTCGCGATGATGGAAGGATCAACCTCCGCGAGAAACTGCGTGATGAGCTCGGCCTTCGCGGGGTCTTGGGCACCTTGTTGGAAGATGGCTAGCAGTGCTGAGAGAGACCCCTCTATCAGACCGGGCACTTGCTGTGAATCAATCGCCAGATGCTCTGCAATTCCTGTTAACGAATCTGAGTTGAGGGCCGCATGAGCCGTTTGGAGAATAGACATGAGAGAGCGTGCGAAAGGTGAGAATGACGCCCTCTGGAGTAGAGGGCGACTAAGGGTTGTTACGGTAGTAGTCGGCTGAGTTGCGGACTAGTTATTGCCTGCCATAGTTGCCGGGTCGAGGGCTAGGGCGAGCTGGTTAGCATCGATGCCGAGCTCGTCGAGACGCTCGCTGCAGAGCTCGCGCACAGTGCGACCAGTTTCCACGCTTTCCTTAGCAATCTTACTAGCGGGCTCGTAGCCAATGATCGGGGCGAGACTAGTAACCATGGAGAGAGAATTCTCGATAAGGGACTCGCAGCGTTCCTTGTTGGCGATGATGCCTTGCACGCATTTCTCATCGAAGATGGTCGCTACGTTGGCAAGCAGTCGGATGGACTCTAACACTGCTGCAATCATCACCGGCATAAAGACGTTGAGGTCGAAGTGACCATTTGCACCGGCCCAGGTGACGGTGCTGTGGTTGCCGAAGACACGGGCAGAAACCATCGTGACGGCTTCGGCCATGACTGGATTCACTTTGCCGGGCATAATGGAGGAGCCTGGCTGGGTGGAGGGGAGAGAGATTTCGCCAATGGAGCAGCGCGGGCCCGAGCCGAGGAGACGGACGTCGTTTGCGATTTTGTAAAGACTGGTCGCAATGGTGTTGAGCTGGCCGTGGGCTTCCACAAGAGCGTCCTTGGCCGCTTGTGCTTCGAAGTGGTTCTCTGCTTCTACGAAATCGAGCCCACTTTCTTCCGCAATGATGGCGATTGCTTGTTTAGGAAAGTCGGGATGACAGTTGAGCCCCGTGCCTACGGCAGTGCCGCCGAGAGGGAGTTCAAAGATGGCATTGAGCGCCTTGTGACTGCGGTCCAGGGAGCGCTCAACTTGCTTGGCAAATCCCGCAAACTCTTGTCCGAGGCGAACCGGGGTGGCGTCCATGAGATGAGTGCGCCCGATTTTGAGAACATCGTGAAACTCGTGTGCCTTTTGAGTGAGGGATTTATGAAGGCCCTCCAGCGCGGGCACGAGCTGCTCCTTGAGCGCGATACCCGTCGCGATATGCATCGCAGTAGGGAAGGTGTCGTTAGAGGATTGGCTCTGATTGACATGGTCATTGGGATGGACTCCGCAATCGGGTTCGATCTGCTTGGCACGATTCGCGATGACCTCGTTGGCATTCATGTTGGTCGAGGTGCCTGAACCCGTCTGATAGGTATCAACGGGGAAGTGCTCGTCATGTTGACCTTCGAAGACCTCGCGCGCGGCTTTCTCGATGACGGCAGTCTTATCAGTAGGAACGACGCCGAGTGCGCCGTTGGTGCGAGCCGCTGCCAGCTTAATGAGCCCGTATGCGTGAATCATGAGCGGATCTACCGGGCGGTGAGAGACTGGGAAGTTGAGGACGGCACGTTGGGTGGAAGCTCCGTAGAGGGCGTCGATTGGGACGGGCATTTCTCCCATGGAATCGCGTTCGAGGCGTGTTTCAGACATGGGCATAAGAGACCAGAAAGCAGAGACTAGAGTCGAGACCGAAAGGGATGCAGAAGTGAGAAAGTTTGCGGAGCCTCTTCGTCTTGTTCGCTTGCGTCCCTTCCCGAGCAGGCTTAAATAATTGCCATGCGTATATTGATGGCCGTTTTTGTCGGAAGCTGTTTCTGGGTTTCTTCTCTTGGAGCAGAGAGTTCAGGCTGGTTGAATACTTATGAAGCAGGCCTCAAGAAAGCAGTTGAGGAAGAGAAGGACGTTTTAATCTCCTTCATGGGCTCCGATTGGTGTGAGCAATGCAAGGTCTTGTCAGCAGCGGTGCTCAGTAAGGAGATTTTCACCACTCCTATTTCGGAGCGTTTCGTCTTAGTTGAACTCGATTTCCCCCAAGGGAGCCCCACGGTAGCCGAGCGAAACGAACCAATCCGTGTTCGGTATGGAGTGAAGGGCTACCCCGTTCTTTTGTTAATGGATGCACTGGGCGACCCCTACGGAGAAGTGCGGTACAATAGGGAATGGAAGGTGGCTGACTACCTAAGAGCGATCCAAGCGGAGGACAGCAGGAAGCTCACCCGTGAAGAAGCTCGTGGTGAGTTTGCCAGTGCTACCGATGACAAATTGAGGACCAAAGCATTGGAAAAATTCTTGGGAGCTGTCCCCGAGACCACCATTGCCCGTGTCTACGCCGAGGAATTCGAGACCTTGAGAAAGGTCTCTCAAGATCAGTCTCCTTTGGTCATTGATATCGTGAAAAAAGAGCGCTTGGAAGAGATGCAGCGCGATATGCAAGGGCTGATGAGTAAACGGCGCTTTCAGGAGGCTATAGTGCGCGTTGACGAGTTTCTGGCCATAGAGAATTTGGATCCCCACGAAAAGCAGGCCGGCTTCGCCTTGAAATACTATTCTCTCATGGGGCTAGGTCATTATGAGAAAGCGGTTTCAGCCGCAGAATCAGTGCGAGATGCAAATCCCGATTCCCCAATGGGAAAGCAAGCTCCAAGATTGGTTCAGAGAGCACAGGCAGCCCTTGGTTCAGTGAAAGAGGAGCAACCTACGAAGCAACCTCAGACTATCGAGGGAGGACATAAGCTTGTTGAATCCAAAGAGACGACAGGCTCTGTTGCAAAAACAGAAGCGGTCGCGCCAAAAGAAGTCTCTACTGGGAGTAGCGAAAGAGAACCGAAATCTGGTCCGAGTGTTGCCGAACAACATAAACAATCGCTCGCCACCCTCGAACTCGCTCACCAAGCACTTGCGGCGGCAGAAGAGGCTTTGGCAAAGGCGGAAGCAGATCTTGAGGCCGCGAGAGAGCGCCACCTCAGTGCACATCGTAAAGAGTCGGCGACCCGTAAGCTTGTTGAGCGAGAACGCGCAAAGGAAGATGCCGTGAGCGAGCAGATTGGAGCAAAGATTTCTCCTGAAATCGAAGCCTTTGAAAAACGAGCAGCTGACCTTCGCAAGCAAGCGGAAGAACTCCGCCGCACTGCGGAACAGCTTCGCAAAGAGACCCAAGAGTAATAGTCTCAACGTATTTCAAACTGATTATAGACGCCCAGGACGACGTCTCACCATAGCGTAATGAAAACGAAACTAATAACTTTAGCAACCAATCTTGGAATTCTAACACTCGTTGCAGGCGCTGAGCTGAAATGGCTGACTGACTTTGAAGAAGGGCAAAAAGTGGCTGCGGAAACCAACAAACCGCTTCTAGTCAATTTCACCGGTTCGGACTGGTGTCACTGGTGTATCCAACTCAAGGGGGAAGTCTTCGATGAAGAATCCTTTACTGCTGTCGAGGAGGATTACGTGCTCGTGGAACTAGACTTTCCCAAAGATGAAAAAATAATCTCGCCAGAACAACGGGGAAAAAATGAAGCCCTAGCTCATAGGCTTGAGGTGAGAGGTTTTCCTACCGTCATCCTGTTTGAACCAAAAGGACGCCCTTTCGCACGCACTGGCTATCACAAAGGAGGACCGAAAGCCTACCTCGAACATTTAGACGAAATTAGTAAACCATTCAGAAATTATCAGAGCGCAGAAGGCCCCAAGAGACGGGATGCTTTGGTTACTTTTTTGCGAACTTTGCCAGAGTATAGTGTCGTGACGGATTTTCAGGAGGAATTGGAAGAACTTAAGACGCTTGACCCGAATGATGAGACACAATTTCTGAGTGAAATTAACCTAGCGAAGGCATTGTTAGATTTTGAACAAGCGGTGGGCGAGTTACTCACTATTGGCGATTTTGACAGTGTATTATCCCTCGTTGATGACTTTATCGAAGAGTATCAACCCGATGGGGAGCAGAAGCAACACGTCTATATGGCTCGTGTGATGGCCCACGTCGAACAGAGGGAGAAAGAGAAAGCTTTTGCCGAAATCGATGCCATGGTCGAGATGGCTCCAGGGTCAGAGTTTTCCCAAAATGCGGATCAGGTCAAACAAGGCATCATCGAGCATCTAGCTGCGGTTGCCGAGTTGGCAGCAGAAGAACAGAGAGGAAGGGAAGAGCTTCCAATGGCTGAAGAAAAGGAATCCGCCAATGATGAGCCGCAGGTAGACGTAGAAGAAGATTTTACCACCGAAACGCACTAATCACCCAAACAGTGTTCTTTTGAATAATTAATTATTGACCAAAGCTGGAGAAAAGAATAAAACTCGTGGCGAATCAAATTAAAGAATTGCCATGGTGACCGTTGCTGAAGAAAAACCAAAGATGTCCGAAAAGTCCGAAAAAACAAAAACCGCTCGCGAAGCGGCCATTGATGAGAAGATGAATCAAGCTCGTCTCAAGAACCTCGATCTCGCGATCACTCAAATTCAAAAGGACTTTGGTGAAGCCGCTATTATGCGTCTCGGCGACGACACCTGTATGGATGTCGATGCTATCCCCACTGGGAATCTACTGATTGACCGAGCTCTCGGAGTCGGAGGCTTTCCTCGTGGTCGTATTATCGAAGTCTTTGGCCCAGAAAGCTCAGGTAAGACCACTCTGACGTTGACCGCAATCGCACAAGCTCAAAAGGCGGGCGGACTAGCAGCCTTTATCGATGTCGAGCACGCGCTCGATCCTTCCTACGCTCGTAAGTTGGGAGTCAACACCGACGACTTATTAATCTCACAGCCTTCTTCGGGTGAGGAAGCTCTCCAGATTTGTGAAACCCTTGTGCGCTCCAATGCCCTCGACGTAGTGGTGTTAGACTCAGTTGCCGCGCTGGTGACTCGTCAGGAACTCGATGGCGAAATCGGTGACACCACTGTAGGTGCGCAAGCACGTTTGATGAGTGCCGCGATGCGGAAGCTTACCGCAAATATTTCAAAGGCCCGCACGGTCTGCATTTTCACGAACCAGATTCGGGAAAAAATCGGAGTTATGTTCGGAAGCCCAGAAACCACCCCCGGTGGTCGTGCACTGAAGTTCTTCGCCTCCGTGCGCGTAGATATCCGTCGTATCGGCCAGATCAAAGGCACAGACGGAGTTGTCTCCGGTAGCCGCACCAAGATTAAGCTGGTGAAGAACAAGGTCGCCCCTCCGTTCACCGAAGCCGAGTTCGACATCATGTATAACGAAGGGATCTCCTCCGTAGGTTCCCTGCTAGACTTGGCCTTGGAGTTCGGAATCATCCAAAAACGAGGAAGTTGGTTTAGTTACGATGGGAATCAACTAGGCCAAGGCCGTGATGGCGCTAAGAATGCGCTGAAAGAAAATGAAGAACTCTATCTCGAAATCGAGACCAAGGTCAAAGCCGAGATGGAGTCTCAGTGATGAGGCAATGAGTTTGGCAGAGTGTTTACACACAGCGAAGAACCCGGTGCTAACAGAATTTATATTCTGAAAAGGGACGACCTTCGCGCTTTTCCAGTAAGCACTAGCTCGCTATGACAGCACCCATGCGCATTCTTACTGGCTTGCAACCTTCTGGAAAACTCCACATCGGGAATTACTTCGGTGCCATGGAGCCGGCTGTTAAATTACAGGAAGAGGGAGAGGCTTTTTACTTTATTGCGGATTATCACGCGATGTCTTCAACGGCTGATCCCTCCGCTCTTCGTGAAAACGTGAAGGAGTTGGCTCTCGACTTTTTGGCTTGTGGTTTGAATCCAGAGAAAGCGTTTTTTTTCCGTCAATCTGATGTGCCGCAGGTCAATGAGTTGGCTTGGATTCTTTCAAGCGTCTGTCCCATGGGGTTGTTAGAGCGTTGTCATTCATACAAAGACAAGCTCGCCCGTGGCCTTTCTGCTAATCACGCTCTCTTCGCATATCCGGTCCTAATGGCGGCTGATATTTTACTCTACGACGCTAATTTAGTTCCAGTCGGAGAAGATCAGAAGCAACACCTTGAAGTAACTCGTGATCTTGTCGGCAAAATTAATGACCTCTACGGTTCCGAAACTTTAGTTCTCCCTGAAGCCCGTATTCGCGATGAGGTGGCGAAGGTGCCGGGTCTAGATGGGCAGAAAATGTCGAAGAGTTACAATAACACGATTCCTATGTTCGGCGCGCAGAAGAAGATGCGCAAATTGGTGATGAAGATTGAGACAGATTCGACCCCGGTCGAAGCTCCCAAGCCTACTGAGAATTCGATTATTATTGATCTCTATCGCTTCTTTGCTTCTGAGAGTGAGCAGGCTCAAATGAAGGCCGATTTTGAAGCGGGTGGCTTCGGCTATGGTGATTTTAAACAGCGGCTTTTTGACGCTTACTGGGAGTACTTTACTCCTATGAGAGAACGCCGCACGGAGTTAGAGGCAGACGAGAGCTACGTGAATCAGGTTCTAACAGACGGTGCAGAACGTGCTCGTGAAGAAGCGAGTAAGGTTCTAACGCGAGTGCGTGAAGCCGTGGGACTGAGTTAATCCAAAGTCTGTTCCTAGTTTTTCTCTAACAGCTTCCTTCCTCGGGTAAGGTGATCTGGAGTAGAATAGTATTCGAGGTCGCTTCGAGAGCTTTGGAACCTGCGGGGAGTAATAAGAAATCGCCGGCACGATGGGTCCCATCTTGGGAGTTCAGTTCTCCTGAGACGACTGCGATTACCGAAAAGTGCTGAGAGCTGGGGTTGCTGATGTACTCTCCTGTATTGAGCTTCACTTCATCGGTTTTGAAGTAAGCGCACTGGGCTAAGGTATGCCCGCTAGGGATATCCATTGCAGGTTCAAAGTCCTCGAAGTCGATGGAAGACAAAGATTCTTCGATATGAAGTTCCCGCGCCTTCCCATCTAGCCCCATTCGGTTCCAGTCAAAAACGCGGTAAGTGGTGTCCGAGTTTTGTTGGATTTCGAAGATGAGATTACCGCCACCGATAGCGTGGAGGCGTCCTGATGGGATGAAGATAGATTCCCCTTCTTGGGGCGCGATCCGATGAACATAATCTGCCACGGTGCCATCGTGGATTGATTGCTCAAATTGGGCACGCGTCACTCCTTCTTTGAAACCGATGTAGAGCAAGGCCCGATCTTCTACGCCAGCCAGGTACCACATTTCTGTTTTTGGCTCGCCGTTTAAGGAAGGAGCTAAGTGTGCAGGAGGGTGGACTTGGATGGAGAGGTCGTCTTGGCAGTCTAGAATTTTGATAAGAATGGGGAAACGCTCAGAATCAGGTAGCCCTGGTCCAAAAACTTCATCACGATGATTGGTCCAGAGATAGTTTAAGGTCTGGCCGGAATGGTCGCCCGTTTCTACGATCGACTGGTCGTCGCTACGATCGACTAGTTCCCACGACTCGCCGTAAGGCTGGGAATCTGGAAGTTCTCTTTCATATCGTGTTTCTAATGTGCGCCCACCCCAAACACGGGTTTTATAAAGGGGGCGGAAGGTAATAGGGCTGGCTAACATATTTAGAAAGAGAGTTCAAATTTAGAGGGGAAACAGGATGGAGGCTACTGCACCGCGAACTTGATAACGGCACTGGAAGCGACTTGTCCATTGAGGAGACAACGGCATTCGGCTTGCCCGATACCGCGCCGGAAGGAGATCACTTCAGCTTCGATGAAAAGGGTGTCTCCTGGCGTAACAGGTTTTCGCCACTTCACCTTATCTGCAGACATAAAGTAGCCCACCTTACCTTGGTTCTCGGGAATGCGGAGAACGAGCACGCTCGCGGTCTGAGCCATTGCTTCAAGTTGCAGGACCCCGGGCATGATCGGTTGCCCGGGGAAATGGCCTTGGAAGAAGTCTTCGTTAAAGGTCACGTTCTTGATGGCGGTGCACGTCTTGTCCGTAAAGTCGATCACGCGATCAATGAGCAGGAAGGGGTAGCGGTGAGGAAGGATATTGAGAATGTCAGTGAGGTGGAGAACGGCTTCTCCCTCTGGAATTGTTACCGGAGGAACGAGCGTCTTCATCTTGGCGTATTCTTTCTTCAGAAGAGCGGCCATCTTGGTATTGGGTCCGTGGCCTGGTGCCACTGCGATGACATGTCCTAGGATACGCTTTCCGCCTAGCATCAGATCGCCAACAAGGTCGAGAGCCTTGTGGCGAGCGAATTCGTTCGCGAAACGACGAGGTTCTTTAGACATTACGTTTTCACCGCGGATGACTACCGCGTTTTCCAAAGAGCCACCTTTGATAAGGCCTTTTTCAAGAAGAGGGGCAACATCTTCGTAGAAGGTGAAGGTCCGTGCAGGCGCAATTTCCTTCTCATAAATTTCCGGGGTGACTTCGCTTGAAAAATACTCGGTATGGAGATCGTTACGCCCGACATTTGTGACCGTAAGCCGGAATTTGTTGTCGGGAACGATGGTGATGAGAGAGCCGTTTCCTAAATCAAGATGAAGCGGTTCGCGAATGTGCCAAGTTTTACGAGGGCGTTTCTGTTCTTGGATTCCTGCTTGCTTGATGAGTTCGACAAAAGGGGCCGAGGAGCCGTCCGCAATAGGGGGTTCATTGGCGTCCATCTCGATGAGGGCATTATCTACCCCCATTCCGACTAGCGCAGAGAGCACGTGTTCGACCGTATGGACACGATTCGATCCCACCGAGAGGGTAGTGGCACGTTCTACAGTTTCCACCAAATCGACATTGGCTGGAATGAGCGGCTTGTCAGGAAGATCAACGCGACAAAAAACAAAGCCGTGATCTTCCTCTGCTGGTTTGAGGGTGAGGGTCACTTTTTCACCGGTATGAAGAGAAGTTCCTTCTAACGACGCCGGAGACGCGAGGGTGTGTTGCATATCAGCCATGTCACGGGATTAATGGAGGCCGAGCATGACTTTGAATAGTGAAAAGTGAGACAAGTGGGGCTTGCGACAAACCAGAGGATTGCGAAAAGAAGAAAAGAGAGATTTCTTTCCCGATGGCAAAACTTAGTGAAGTAGTGGCATTTTTGGATAAGGAGCTTAAGACTGGTCAGCTTACTGATTATCCTGGAGCGGAGAATGGTCTGCAACTAGAGAATAACGGTGAGGTCACGCAAGTGACCACGGCCGTTGATGCGAGTCTTGTCACCATCGAAGCTGCGGTTGAGCAAGGAGCAGATCTGTTAATCGTGCATCACGGTCTCTTTTGGCAGGGAGTGCGCAAGTTTAGAGGGGCTTATTATGATAAGCTGAAAACGGCGATTAGAGGCAACTTAGCTATTTATAGTAGCCATCTCCCACTTGATATTCATCCAGAATGGGGGAATAACCATTTGTTAGCGGAAGAAATTGGTCTCGACATTAAAGACACTTTTCTTCCCTGGAAAGGTATGGAGCTTGGTGTTCAGGGTGAGTGGTCTGGCAGTTGGGCTGACTTAGAGGCCGGCATAGTTAAGGCAGTAGGCCCGGTACTGGCATCCACAAGAGCGCAAGAGGAAGTAGGCAGATTAGGGATTGTCACTGGCGGCGCTGGCAGTGAAGTAGAAAAGGTGAGAGAAGCTGGAATTGATACATTTTTAACAGGGGAAGGGCCTCACTGGAGCTTTCCTCTAGCGGAAGAATTAGGCCTCTCTGTTATTCATGCCGGGCATTATGCCACGGAAACGTTCGGAGTTCGTAAGCTGGGCGAAATATTGCGAAATAAATTTTCTCTTCAGGACTCATTTCTCTCATTTCCGACCGGCTTGTAAAAAAGACAAGGAGTTTAAATTGTTTGAGATGAGTGAGTTATGAGGCGAACTAATTTCAGTTCAGAACTTTTTGAGTTTTAAAAAGGAACGGAAAAAAGCCTTGCGGTCTAGGAATCTGCTAGGTAATACTTCTCGAAGAAAGCGCGGGTATAGCTTAATGGTAAAGCTCCAGCCTTCCAAGCTGATTATGAGGGTTCGATTCCCTCTACCCGCTTTCTTCCAATCATTTAGAACAGTTCACTCAAGGAGAACAAATTATGAAAAGAACACTGAAATTCGCTTTCGTGGCCGCCTTTATGGCCGCTGCACCAGCGGTTGTAGCTGCCGATACGGCTGAGAGCTGCAAGAAAATCCAGACCGTTGTTGAAGCAGCGGTAAAAGCAGACGAAGCGAAGGTCCTCGAAATTGTTGAAGCGCAAGCTTCTGCAAATAGTGGGTGTGCTTGTGAGGTTGTTAAGGCAGCTATTATTGCGGCTGAGGCCGATAAGGAGATGGTTCGTCAAATCGTTGAGGTTGCTGTGATTGCATCTCCTGATGAGATGCGTCTGATTGCTCAGTGCGCTGTTGCAGTCGCTCCTGATTCAGCAGCTGAAGTGCAAAAGGTTCTTGCGTCATTTGATCCTCAGAGTGGTGAATCTTCTCATGCTGCTAAAGGTGGTTTGAGTAAGGGTGGCCTTGATAAGGGAAGTCCTGTTTCTCCAGTTGGTGTTGCTAACCCACTTGATGGTCCCTTGAATGTGGGTGGTCCAGGAGCTGATCCGTTTTTCCCTGACCTTCTTCCTTTCCAGCCACCAGGAACTCCCGTTGATGTCACCCCCACGGGCCTTGATCCTGAGCCGGATAAAAAATAGACTGTTCTTGAATTGAATTAAGTAATTAATTATTATATGAATTTCCTTAAAAAAACTCTTTTCCTTGGTCTTGTCCCTTGTGCGGCTGTTTCAGGTCAAGGTCTTTATAGTATCGCTCCAAACGATGATGAAGCAGGCGACAGCTTGCCGCTGACTTACATCGTAGGTGTTTCGGTTGGTTTTGATGACAACCCGAATCCACTTTTCGGTACTGATGGTGAAGACGAATCTGGTTTCGTGGACGGTTTCGTTCAGGCCAACTGGACTAGCGTTGCTCCACAGACGACTTGGGATGTCTTCGCTCGTTTAGGAGCTCGCTATTATTTCGATGATTTTGATGATAACCGAGCTGACCAAGAAAGCTTCAATGCTAGACTTGGAATCAACTTTACCCACCGCTTCAGTGAGAGACTTCGTTTTTCCAGCCGTAATTTATTAGCTTACGAGCAAGAGCCAGACTTTGATTTCGGTGCTGCTAACGGTGTTCGTGCTGGAGATTACTTCCGTTATTCAACTGATAATTCTATCGGTTACCGCTGGTCTGATCGCCTTGGAACTCAGACTGGTGTTTCCTTCTCTGGAGTTACCTATGACGAGCTTGACGATTCTGATTTCACACAGCTGACTTTCCGTCACGATTTCCGTTACCGGGTGAGTCCTGCAACTGTTGTGACAGCGGGTTACCGTTATGGTATCGTTGACAACGACACTGGTAGTGATTCGGATTCTCATTTCCTCGTTGGAGGTGTTGAGCATCGAATTAGCCCAGTCAGCGCAGTTGTTCTTCGTGCTGGTGTCCAGTTCACCGATCCAGATGATGGAAGTTCACGAACTCGTCCTTTCGTTGAGGGAACATTGAGAACCCGACTTACCGAGCAGTTGAGTGCTAACGTTTTTGTTCGTTACTCGAATGAAGGTTTCAACCGAGGTTTAACAGTTGAAGACCCTGCTACTGGCGGCTTTCAGCGTTTTGTCTTCGAACAAAGTCAAACTCTTCGAGTTGGTTCACGTCTTAATTACGTCGTAAACTCGCAAGTCAGCTTATTCGGCGGAGTTAGCTTCATTTACACTGATTATGATGACCCTTCAGAAGAGACACCCTTCGCAGAAGAAGGAGATGAAAGCATTCTTCACATCAATGCTGGAGCCAGCTATCGTTTGACAGATAATCTGTATTTGACTGGTTCTTACAACTTCACGACCGCTTTCTCTGACTTCGATGGACGTGAGTATGATCGTAATCGTTACCAACTTGGTATTCAGGCTACTTTCTAGTCGCTTTCCGATTCATTTTTGAACAAATTAACCCCTACGGTGTCACTTACCGTAGGGGTTGATTTTTTTTCAGCTATTGCTAAAACCCTACCCAGTCTTCCTAACAACTCATGAGTCAACCAAACCAAGCGAATAATGAAGCCTCTCTCCATGCTATTGATTACTGGCAGGTTTTGAGAAATAGGTACGGCATTATCCTGCTTACCTTCCTCCTCGTTTTCCTCACTGCGGCGGTAATCACTCAAGTGATGACCAAAAAGTATTCAAGCACTGCGGTCGTTCAGGTAAACGATCCCAGACAAGGGTTTGGTTCGAGCCTTGGACTTATCGAGTCACGACAATACTTCGCGACTCAGTTTGAAGTGATCACAGCTGCAAGAACTTTAAAGGTGGTATCTGAGTCCTTAGATCTTAAGAGTAAATGGGGGCGTGACGAAGATTCGGTTATCGATGCGTTGAAGGCAATGGTTGAGACCAAACAGCGAACTGGGACAGATTTGATAGAAATCACTGTTCTAAATATTAAGCCCGAAGATGCGCGTGAAATAGCAAAAGAAGTCGCTTTAGCATATCAGACAAGACGTAATCAAGAAGAACGAGAGCGGGCTGAAAACCAGCTGCAGGCTCTTGATGATGAGATTGAAGACCAGAAGGATAAGGTTGAGGCGAAACGAAAAGTTCTAGATACAATTGTTCGAATTACCGGAAGACCATACTTTGAGGGCTCACGAAATAGTCCTGAAGCAGTAGAAGCACAAATCACGATGAGAGCGGAGGAAAACGCTTTCGAAATGAAGAAAAACCGGGATCAATATAAAATTTATCTCGATCGTCTTGCCACTCTCGATAGCGAACAAGTGTTGCGCTATGCCGCGGAGCTTCCTGTTGATAATAATACCGTTAGGAATCTCCATGCAGAGTTTCTTGCTTTGAGTCGTGAGGCGGAAGCAAACAAAGCATCTGGATTAGGCGCGAGACACCCGAATATGCGTGTTATGGGTGAGCGTCTGGTGGGTCTACGAACCGATTTGGACTCTGCAGTTTCCACTTTGAGAGAAAGTCTCCAAACGAATTTTGAACTCGTTTCTGAACAATTGGAAGCGATGGAAAATACTAGTAAAGAGCAGCAGAAAGAGATGGTTGACCTAGCAACCGAGCTTCACGACTACCGAGAAGCTACCCGTGACTACGAGTCATCACTTGCGCTACTGCAAGAGCTGAAGCTAAAGCATTCATCAGAGCGTGTTGGTCTTCGTTCACCTCGGGAGCCGATTACGATTCAAGAGGAGCCAAAGGTAAGTACCAATCCTGTAAGTCCAAAAGTTGTTCTAAATCTAGTGCTTGGTGCGGTGATGGGACTCATCTTGGGAATCGCTATTGCCTTTTTCTTGGAGTACATTGATACCTCTGTGAAAAGTCTTGAGGACGTAGAGCGTTTTCTTCAAGTCCCAGTCCTCGCCGTTATCCCCAAGGATGTGGGAGTTCTTCATAAGCAAAGCGGAATGAGTCCTGATGCGGAGGCCTACCGTATTCTTCGAACTAACATTGAGTTCAATCGCAAGAACCCAGAGGACAACTCAATCACCGTTGTATCCGGTGGTGCTGGTGAAGGAAAGTCAACTACTCTTGTTAACTTGGCTTACGTTTGTGCTCAAGGTGGTTACACAACTTTGATGATTGACGCCGATTTACGTCGCCCTCGCCTCCACACTTTCTTTGATATTAATAACTCAGTTGGGCTTACTAATTACCTCACAACTGACCTGATGTTGGAAGACGTGATTCTCCAGACTCCGGCTGATAATCTTTACTTCATGCCTTCTGGTGTTCTTCCTGCCGATGCAGCGGGTATTTTGAACTCTCGTCGGATGTCGGAACTCGTTCAAGAGGTTAAGCAACGTTTTGATTTGGTGTTGATTGACTCACCGCCAATTCTCGGAGTAAGTGATGCCTCTGTGTTAGCAAGTGAGGTTGATTTGACGATGATTGTTGTTCAGCATCGTAAGCTGCCGCGGAACATGCTGATGCGAGTGAAGCAGGCTGTTGAAAACGTCGGTGGGCAAGTCATCGGTGTGGTCTTGAATAATGTCGATATTAGAAGCGACAATCAGTATCAATATTACACAAGTTACTACACCTACTACGCTCCTTCAGCAGAACCTGAAAAACGTTCTAATCGACCGGTCGTGAAAACTGACGCTGCGGATAAGAAAAAAGCAGTGGCTAGTAATGACGACGAGCTTTATTAATTCAAACCTAGCAAAGAAAGAAAATGAAAACACTTCTAGTCCTTTTCGCTGTGGTAATGGGAATCACTCATACTGTAGCTGCCCAAATCGTTAAAAATACGAGTATTCAAATTGCAATTCTGGGTGTTCCCCCAGAAGAAACCCAGCGCATTAATTCCACCTACGCGGTAGATGAGAGCGGTAATATCCGGATGTGGGAGATTGGTTCTATCAGAGCGGCAGGACTTTCTGGAACAGAACTAGCTCGGAAAATTGAACAAGCTTACAAATCTGCTCAAATTTACACCACTCCTTCCATTCAGATTCAAACAGGACAGACTGAAGGTCAGCTCTCAGAACTGGTTACTATAATGGGAAGTGTCAACCGTCCTGGCACGGTACCTTACATTAAAGGAATGACTCTTGCTCAAGCGCTTGCTGCAGTAGGAGGGCCGAGTACATTTGGAACAACTAAGCGTGTTACCGTATGGCGCGAAGGCAAAAAGTATTCATTGAGTCCGAGAACAATTGAAAGTCACAAATTGGAGCGGATTTTTCCAAATGACGTTGTCGAAGTCGATCAAGTGAGAGCTTGGGAATCTGGTGGACGTTAGCTCGACGTTGAAGAAGTTTTGAAAAGGCTGGGAAATCACTCCCAGCCTTTTTTCTTATCATTGCACGAGTGGCTTTCAGCATTTACATGTTCTAGGGTTCAATGAAAGTCGTCTTCTGTTTTGTTCTTTTTCACCTCACGTCGTTCCAGACTGAGGTCGAAGACTGGCAACTAGCATTGCGCTCGGACGATTTTCAAACCCGAGAGACTGCGGAGAAGAAACTTACGGAGTGGGCACTTGCAGAACAGCCTAGGGAACGAGCAGACTCACTAGTTCAGCTCTTTTTACAAAGTGAAGACCCTGAAGAGATGCGGCGTCTCATTCAGGTTTTATTCAATGTTCACTTTGAGCATATCAGAGACGAAATTCCGCAAACAGGGCGCGGTTTTATTGGAATCAGTATGGTGCCTTTAGCCCCGCTACGATTTGCTGGACGAGGCTTGGCTCCGGGGCAATTGCCAGATCGGATAGATGTTCATGAGGGAGTACTGGTAGATGCAGTTATTCCAGGAACTCCGGCGGAAAAAGCAGGCCTTCGACAGAATGACATGATCACCCATATCGATGATGAGAGTTTGAAGGGGGAAGATCCTCGCACTCTTTTAATGAAAATTGTCAGCGATCAGGTACCAGGAACGCAGCTTAAGCTCACCATTAAAAGAGGCGAAGAGCTTATGGACAAAGAGGTGAAATTAATGAACGCGGAAGCAGTGCCAGAAAGAAGAGTTAACGCACTGGTCAGAGTGGATGAGGAAAAAGAGAGAGAGCTTTTGAAGAAAGATTATCTTCGGTGGTTATTGAACAAACGTGAGACTCGTTCAATCCGATAGGCACTTCTTACGAGGAGTAATGTCGAATTTGATTCGACAATGCCAGCGAACTGGCAAACATTGTTTTAGGCCAAGTTTATCCTTGGACTCGTTAATTTTACGAATGATGAAGATTTCTAGCTCCCTAATGGCCCTCACCGTTTTTGCTGGCTGCACTCAAGGTATTGTTAGTGGACAGACAGATTTTAATGATGTGGGCAAGGTGTTGGTCGGGATGCTTGAGAATAAGCATTTTGCGGACCTCGAATTTGATGCTGAGATGTCAGATCGAATCCTCTCCGACTACTTACAAGATTTAGACCCAGCAAAATTATATTTCACAAAAGAGGATGTAGACGAGTTTCAAGAACGTTTTGGGGCCCAGTCACAGGCTCGAATTGACCAGCTGCTAGTGCAAGAACGAGCGATGGAACCTGCTGGAGAGATCTACAGCCGCTATGTGACGCGAGTCCGCCAGCGTATTGAATTTGCGCAGCAGATTGCAGATAATGCAAAGTTTGACTTCACCAAGGATCAAGTGGTGACCCGGTCGCGACGAGATGCAGACTGGCCTGCCGATGATTTTGCAGCACAGGAATTATGGCGTCTTCAAATTGCAGAAGAAATTCTCAGTGAAGAAATGCGTCGAGAAGCTATTCACCGTATTGCGGAGGAACAGGGTAAGGAAAATCCTCTCAAAGATGAGAAGAGCCCCAACGAAGCAGTAAAGATCCGTTATGAACGTTTTCTCAAAGATATTGAGGGTGCTGATGAAGAGGATGTAGCAGCTTCATTTTTCAGTGCTGTTTCTCGCGCTCACGATCCTCATACCGATTATTTAAGCGTACGCCAGATGGAGCGTTTTGAGGCTGGACTCCAGAACCAGCTGATCGGAATTGGAGCTCTTCTCCAACGAGAGGATGATGGCGCGACCAAGATCATTGGACTTGTCGTTAACGGGCCTGCCGACAAGCAAGGGGAACTACAGTTAAATGACCGTATTGTGGGAGTTGATTCTCTCAATAACGGTGATTTGACAGATACCCTCTATATGAAGATCGACCATGTTGTGGAATTGATCAGAGGTCAACAAAACACAAAAGTGCGCCTGAAGGTGGAACCTGCGGATGGCGCCCCTGGAGAAGTGCGTGAGATCGTGATCACTCGTGATCGGGTTGAACTCAAGGATGAAGCCGCCTCTAGCGAGCTGATTAAGATGATCCAGCCTGACGGGAGTTCGAAGTTGATTGGCTGGATTACGCTTCCTAGTTTTTACCTCGATTTCAACGATGGGGACCCTAGCGTGTATAAGGATGTGCAACATTTAGTCAGCCGTCTTAAGCGAGAGGGTGTTGATGGCATTGCGCTCGATCTCCGTGGTAATGGGGGCGGAGCTCTCGAAGAGGTGAGAAGAATGACCGGCCTCTTCATTGGACGAGGTCCAGTAGTGCAAGTTAAGCAAGGGTGGGGAGCCGTTGATTCTAAGGAATCGACTCTACGGAAGCCTCTTTATGAAGGCCCACTATTGATTGTTACGGATAAGACCAGCGCATCAGCTAGCGAGATACTCGCAGGAGCACTGCAAGATTATAACCGAGCTATCGTGGTTGGTGAGTCATCAACTTACGGAAAGGGTACGGTGCAGCAACCAATGTCGATTGGACGCTATTTCAAATTCTTCCAAGACGCTACGCGAGCAGGGACTCTGAAAGCAACAGTGCAGAAATTTTATCGGGTGACTGGCAGTTCGACTCAGCTCGAGGGAGTAGTTCCGGATATCGTATTGCCATCCCTAACAGACGCTTTGGATATTGGAGAGCGTTTCCAAGATCACGCCCTTGCGCATGATATGATTCCTCCTGCAAAAGGGTTCAAGCCGATGGAACGTTCTCATCTTTTCTTAGATAAGATTACTGCGCGTAGTAATGAACGAGTCAAAAAGTCAGTCGATTTTACCTACATTAAGGAAGACATCCAACGGACAAAAGAGCGTATCGAAAAGAATGCGGTGAGCTTGAATCGCGGAACCCGCGAACGAGAATTAGCAGAATCAGAACAACGTCGGGATACTCGTAATGCTGAGCGTCGTAGGCGTTTCCAAGAGATGGAGGCCAAGGATAAACAAGCAATGTCTTTTTATCGACTTACCCTTGACGATCTCGCAGATGAGGATCTTACAGAGGTCGACCGTCAAAGAGATGCTGAAGCCAACATGAGAGTCGCTAAGGATAAGGTTGCCGATTTGGATGATACTCCTGAGTGGCCTAGTGGCTTGGATATTGTTAAGCGAGAGAGTATTCATATTCTAACGGATCTTATTCATTTCACTGAGCAAGCGAGTATTGCCAAAGTGACCGATGGACAGAAGGTACAAGCGCAATAAGTGCGCGTTCCCTCAGTGTTATCATGTCCATTGCGCAACGGTTAGAAAGCGTTCGCGAAGAACTCGCATCATCCGCGGAATTAGCTGGACGCTCTGCCGACGAGGTGGAGCTTCTGGTAGTCAGTAAAACCTTTCCTGCTTCGGTCGTTTCGGAGGTTATCGCGCACGGACAAACCTCCCTAGGCGAGAACCGTGTTCAAGAAGCGTTAGAAAAACAGCCTCTCCTTCCCGCGACAATCGCATGGCATCTCATCGGCCCTCTGCAGCGTAATAAGGTTCGAAAAGTCGTGGGTAAGTTTGCTTGCTTACAAGGAGTTGATTCTTTGAAGATCGCCTCGGCAGTAAACCGTGTGGCAGAAGAAACTGGTATTGTGCAACCTCTTCTTCTTCAAGTTAAGGTTGGAGGAGAAGGAACCAAAAGTGGATTCGAAGAGGAATTGCTTAAAAAGCAAATTGAAGAACTCGCTCAACTAGGATCGATTCGAATTGAAGGTCTGATGACCATCCCGCCACCAGTAACTCATCCTGACGAAGCTCGGCCGTATTTTGCTGCTGTTAGGACTCTTCGTGATCTTCTGGTAACAAGGTCAGGATTAGCTCTTTCTCAGCTAAGCATGGGCATGAGCAAAGACTTTTCAGCGGCAATTATGGAAGGTTCTACGATGATTAGAGTCGGATCTGCGGTTTTCGGAAAACGAGGATAAGTATTTCCCGCAGATCCCGTGGAAATTTTGAGAAATTCAGTTCGAATCAATGAGTTGGGGAAGTTTTGCGCGCTGTTTTTAAAATTTTCCGAATTCAAACTTATCATTTTTTAAAAATAGAGTGTTCATTCAAGTTTTCTTAAGTTAAGCTGAAATTGTCACCGCCATCGTTAGGGCTTATTCCTTTCTGTCTCGGTTTCTCTTTTTGATTTTCTCCAGTAAATGAAGATTCTTGTTCACGATTATGCCGGTCATCCCTTTCAGGTTCAATTAAGCCGCGAGTTAGCAAGCCGTGGTCATACTGTTAGACACGCCTATGCTGGTGGTTTGCAGACTCCACGAGGCGAGCTTGCAAAAAAGCCTGACGATCCTGAGGGCTTCGATTCCTTCGAAGTGCCAATGAATGCTGACTACGCAAAATTTAAGTATTCTTTTACCAAACGCCGAGCAATGGAGATCGAGTACGGTAAAAATGCCGCAAAAATGATTAAGGGGTGGGAGCCAGAACTCATCATCTCTGCAAATACTCCTACGGAGTCACAGACAGGCATTCTAGCCGCAAGTCAAGGGCTAGATGCGAAGTTTATATACTGGTGCCAAGATTTTTATAGCATTGCAGTCGATAAGTTGGTGCGGAAGAAGATTCCAATTTTAGGTGCATTGGTTGGCAATTACTACAAAGGCCTCGATCGAAAGCACTTCCAAGCGTCGGATCACGTGGTAGCGATCACCTCTGATTTTAAGCCTATTATGGTTGAGCAATTCGGAGTCGATTCAGACCGTATCACGACGATTCCCAATTGGGCTCCTCTAGAGAATCTCCCCGTAGAACCGAAGGTAAATGATTGGGCTAGGGAGCAGGAACTGGCAGGAAAGTTTGTCGTGCTCTACACTGGCACGTTGGGGATGAAGCATAATCCTAACCTTTTGTTAGGCGTAGCTGAGCGTTTCAAAGATAATCCAGATGTGCGGATAGTTGTCGTCTCTGAGGGTATTGGTGCTGATTGGTTGAAAGAGAAGAAGGAAGAACGAGGATTGGCCAATCTTATCCTCTTAGGTTATCAGCCGTTTGACAGATTGCCCGAAGTATTAGCTTCTGGTGATGTTCTAACAGGTGTTTTGGAAGAAGACGCCGGCATCTTCTCGGTGCCTAGCAAGGTTCTCACTTACTTGTGTGCTCAAAAACCGATATTGTTAGCAGTGCCAGAGGTTAACCTCGCGGCACGAATTATTAGAGAAGAGGGTGCGGGTTTAACAGTGGGTCCTTCCGATGAAGATGGCTTTTGTGAGTCTGCTGAAAAAATCTATCGCGACGCGACTGTTGCCGCTGAAATGGGAATGAAAGCCCGAGCTTATGCCGAAAAGACCTTTGATGTTAAACTGATTGGCGATCGGTTTGAAAAACTCATGCAACAACTGTGAGACTTGTCGGAAATGACTATGAATTTAACCGAACCGCCTACCAAGACTGTTGTCCTCGCTGATCCGCGTTGGGATGGGCATCACCCGACTTATTTTTACGAGTTTACAGCTTCTTTGTTACGTCTGGGACACCGCGTAATGGGCTTATGTCGAGAGCCTGCTCAGTTTGAACAAGAGGCCAAGAAGATCTGCCGTAGCATGGGTATAGACTTCGCTGAGAGGATCATTGTTGAGCAGTTAGATGATCCTGATCGGGCTTATCTCCGACCTGGGCACGACCATGATCCATTAAGCACTATTGTGAGATGGCGGTGCTTGCGACGAGCGATTCGTCGAGCGGAAAAGAAGTCCGGTCATCTTGCAAATTTTGTCTTTTTATCGTGGTTAGATTCTTATCTTCGATTCCAGCCCTCTACCCGCTTAGCTAGTCAACTGGGGTTACCTTGGTCTGGTCTTTATTTTCGGAATCACCACTTTGGCAGTGAGCTTAGTGGAATTAGGAAAGCGGCCAAAGGAGATCGTAGCCTTAGGAACGAGAATCTAGTAGCAGTGGGTATTCTTGATGAGCGCTTTCAAGATACGATGGCTGCCGAGAGTATTAAGCAGGTGATTGCTTTTCCGGATATTACTAACGAAGAGCCGCCAGAGGTTGCAAGTGTCTTTGCGCAGGAGATTCGGGCACAGGCTGCTGGTCGCAAAATTATAGGGATGATTAGTTTGGAGCGTCGCAAAGGTTTTCTAACAATGTTGCGGATTGCTGAGGCTGCGGCGGGGAAAGAGGACTGGTTCTTTGTGGCCGCTGGTAAGTACGCGAGAGATACCTTTAGCGAAGAAGAGCAGCGCTACATTACATCGATTCAAGCGCGTGTGGACTCGGGTGAACTAGATAATATTTATCTAAAATTACCCGGTGAACGAGTGAACGATGGTGCAGACTTTAACTCCCTCATCGAGACTTTTGATGTCATCTACGCCGCTTATGAAGACTTCCAAGGCAGCAGCAATGCTCTTACGAAAGGTGCTATTTTTGAACGTCCTCTCATCGCTACTCGTGGAGAATGCGTTGGGAATCGGGTGGAGAAGTATGGGATGGGCTTAACGATCGAGCAGGGGGATGTCACTCAGGGGCAAGAAGCCATTCGACGAGTGATCGGAGGTGAAGATTGGGATGGGAATACTCTTCGGCGAAATTATCAACGCTATCATTCTCTTCATAACCGCGAGCGGTTAGACGAGGTCTTTGCCGAGTTGCTAGCTCTGGGCTCTCAGCATACCCAGCCGAGAGAATGTTCAGCAGTACTTGTTGAGCAGTAAGTTACTGGCGACTCTCAGTTCTTCGTGAGAGCTGCTTCTGATAGATATCAAGGTGCGGAGAGACGACTGCAGGGAGGGCAAAAGTAGTGAGAACTTTTTCTCTTCCTGCTTGCGAAAGCTTTTGATGCCGTTCGCGATCTGCAAGCACCCACTCGATGCCGGCTGCTAGATCGGAAGGGTCAAATGGCTTTGCCAAGTAACCATTGGTCTGGTGATCGACGATGTCTTTGAGGCCGGAGGTGTCGAAGGCGACGACAGGAGTGCCGCAGGCGAGAGCTTCGGAGGCAGTTTGACCGAAGGATTCTTGTAAAGAGGGCATAACCATAACGTCTGCCGCTGAGTAAAGCGCGGCTAAAGTATAGGGATCGCGCAGGATTCCCGCCCAATGAGCTTGGTAAGGGAGTGGGGGGTCGTCGGCGTTGGGGGCGGACATTCCAAAGATAGCGAGAGAGGTCTTTTCTCTAGGGAGCTTTAGTTGATTGAGGGCATCGCAGAGCTGAGAATAGCCTTTGTTTCTATCAGATCCGGCATACATCGCACCAAATAAGATCACAGTCTGGTCCGCTGGTAGATTCAGCAGATCCCGAGCAGCTGTTTTATTAATGGGTTTAAAGACGGTGGTATCGAGTCCAATGGGAATCACTGTTAGAGGGCGATCTTGCCAAAGATGTGAGCGTTGGACTTGTTCGGCCATCCATTGGCTGGGGACGATTGCTTCAATATGATGTTGGGCGTAGATCTTTGCCTTTTGCTTCGCTATTCGACGGTCGAGATCAGGGCCTTTGCGTGAGGTCGGGCGATTGGATGAAGTGTAGTCTTGAGGGTAACGAAGGTCATTCTGATATTCGTGATGCAGGCTTCCACATACGGGCCAGAGATCGTGGAAAGTCCAGACGAGTGGTTTCTTAAGTTTTTCTAACAAGCTTAAGGGCATGAATCCGTTTTGAGTCCAATGGAGATGGATAAGATCAGGATTCGCTTTTGCGATTGCTTGTAAGAGTTTTCTATTAGGGAGCCAAGACAGCGAACGATGGCCGAGGGAGTCGGGTGCTCTTTCTAACTTTAAGGGGAGTTGATCGAGATTGCGGCGGAGGGAAAAAGTGAAGTTGTTGTCGAGGGCGATGGTGTAGGGATCGGAGCCTGCTTTTTCTCCGACAAGAAGGGTGGAGTCGAGCCCTTCTCTAATGAGTCCTTGGTGTAGGCGGGAGGCGGCAACTGCTGCTCCGCCAGAGAGATCGGAGCTAGAGAGGGAGAGAATCTTCATGTCGTGTCTGATGGGGGGCTAACAGGTAACGGACTACCACTTCCGGTAGCATTCCGTTGCGGTGAGGGAGATGAAGTCTTCTAATGAACCGTTGCCGAAACGACGGAAGACTTCGGCCTGTGACCGATGGCAGGTGAGAGAGTCGAGTCTCTGCTGATGGTGGGTTTCCCCTGCTAGCGTGAGGTGGGTGGCGTCGTCTTGATTCAGAACTGCCGGTATCGGGTGGCTGGCGGACCAGGCATTGAAGGTCCAGAGCTGGAGTTGGGGGAGGCGTCGATTGAGAACGCGAGCGTGTCGATGGAGGCAGAGGTGAGCGGGATGCCAGTATTCTCCGCTAGAACCATGAGTCACGAGGTGGCTTATTTTTCGAGTGGTGATTACGGTCTCGAGTTCGCGCAGGAGTTCTGAGCTATCATGTTCTGGTTCGCCAAGCTGCCCGTCCGTGCATATGGGGTCGGTGTAATCTAGGAAGGTCGGATCCGACAGGCCGAGGGTTTTTGCGGCTTGGGTTAATTCTTCAACGCGGATTTGAGCGAGATTGTCTTCGGGCTTGTAGGGGCCACGTTCGCCGCCTTCTCCCCGAGTAAAGCAGATCAGGGCGACCTCTTGCCCTTTGCTAAGGAGTTCACAAACGAGGCCAGAGCAAAAGACTTCATCATCGGGATGAGCAATGAGTATCAGGGTGGGGCCGTCGAAGTGATCCAATCCCACGGAGATGGGAGGAGACTGAATACGTCTGCGGAGAGGACGCACGAGGCGGCGTAGGATACGGTGCAGTCTTTGCTGATTATTCACGGCTTGGAGGCTTCGAGGTAGAGGGACTCGGGCTTGCGTTCAACGCCTTGTTCATCGGTGTCGAAGCAGAAGTCTTTAAAGGAAGGGATACGACTTTCGTCGTGGTGACATTTCTTAATATCAACAAATCCGACTTCTTTCAGCTCTTGAGTGAGAGAATATTGATCATACACTTGCCATTGAATTTCACCTGAGAAGCGGCGGAAACAGCCTTCTCGGAAGGCTTCTGCGGTTTCTTTGCCTCCGAGAAACTGAACGAGACCACGGATGAGTTTGAGCTGAATTTTATGGAAGTAAAATCTGAGATGAGAGGGGCTGATCTTTGTCTGGACAATGGTCCCGTCATGGGGGTTGTCCATCAGTTCAGCTCCTTCTTCGCCGATTCGGGAGAGAATGTAATCTCGGTTTGGGAGAGGCTCTTGCGTGAGAAATTTTGCCATTTTACCGCCGTAGCTGGAGCGCGCTACTTGGTCGTAGAGCTCGATTTGATTCCACTCGTAGTCAGCAGCTCGGCTGAGGTCTCCTTCGCAAAGAGGGCCGATGAGTTCACGGTATTCTTGGATCACCTGTTGTAGGTCGGGGACGACAAAGCGTGCAATTCCCCCTGATTTGAGAACGCGGAGTTGTTCTTGGAGGAGGGCGGTAGCTTGTTCTGTTGGGAAGTTTCCGAGAACATGTGCGGTGTGACAGTATGTAATGGAGTCCTTAGGATAGGGCAGTGGTTCGCGTAGGTCGTGGAGAATGACCCCCTCCACTCGAGGACAAAAGTCAATGTTGTCCCACGCAGGGTGAAAGCGACGTCCGCAGCCTAGGTGAAGTTTTTTTTCTGACGTTGCCATGGTAGGACAAGGAGCGAAGGACAGTTAGATCGTCGCGGGAGTGAGTGACTTCAGGCGAAGACGGGTTAAAAGCATGAGCGGGAATAGCCAGCCTGTGACGGCAAACATCGCCGCGGCCATACCAAGAAAAAGACCCATTAATCCCCCAAGCCAGATTCCGATAGCTGCTAACAAGAAGAGGATTCCAGTCTCTAACAGAGAGAAGGCAGCGGCTTTCTTGACAAGTCCAACTCCGATCAGAAGAGAGCTATTAGTATGTCCCCATGAGGCAATCGCAAAGTAGATTGCAAAGGTGAGTAGGATTTGCCAAGTGACCTGAAACTCAGAGCCAAAGATGAGTGGTAAGATGAAAGTTCCGAGGAGAGGGAGTGCAAGAAGGACTGCACCGCAATAACTGCCGACGAGTAGCCAAAGTCGGCGAGTCGCTTTACTGACCCAAGCAAAGTCTTTGCGAGTGAAGGCATCGACAACTGCAGGCCACGTTGGAGTGGTAAACATGATGATGACTCCCATCATAAGGGCTGAGATCTGCATCATTATCTGGAAGTGACCCACCGCAATGGGTCCCCCAAAGCGAGCGACGAGGAGCCCGCAGCCATTCAACTCGATAATGCTAGTTAACGATTGTGAGACTGTGAAGGCGATTCCATCGGAGATCATCTCGCGAGCAAGCGGTTTACGGTAGTAGCGTGGTCGTGGCCACAGATCTGGCCGTTGGATGAAGAGATAGGCCGTGTTGGCGATGCGTGCGAGTGCCCGACTTCCGAAAACGGCGAGAATGAGAAACTCGATGGATTGAAAAAAATGGATGCCGACTGCTATGGTGAGAGCCCCGAGGACATTGCCTGTTGCTCCGAAAAGATTGTTGATGTGTGCTTGCAGGAAGCCTTCACGAGCTTTCTCGGTGTGATTGAGAATGAGTTCGAGTAAGATAATACCCAGTGCGAGCCATAGACCGGAGAGAAGCTGTGGTTCAAAGCTAGCATACTTTTCACCGAAGAAAAAGGTGAGTGGGACGAGGGAGAGGACCAGACTAGCGAGGAAACCTGCTATTAAGGTGAAAGCGGTGAGAAGGAACCAAGAAGTTGTGAAATACTGTTTCTCTAGTAACTTGTCTTTATCCGTAACTGCGCGGGAGATGCCGTGAGTGAGAGCGGGGCCGATTCCGATCTGGAATAAGATAATGGTGCCGATCGAAACTACGATGGTTGAGTAGAGCCCGAAAGTCTCTTCCCCCAAAACCCGGTAAGCGATAGGGATGGATACAAATTGTAGAATTACGGTGCCAACTTTGGAGGCGAGAGATGTGAAAACCGCGCTAGTAATAGCGCGGTTTCGGCGTTCAGAACCTTGCAGAGGTTCTTCTGGTGGAATGTCCTTCATTCTTACTCGGTATCTTTGTAGACCCGATCTCAAAAACATTACCTAACACGGAGTTAAAATTAATAAAAGCTCGATAAATTATCTTTTTTGAGTTCGTTGGGGGAGAGGGGAGGCCATCCGACTGTAACGATACGTGTTAAGTTGAGAGTCGGGTTAGGAGTTGCGGTTCTGGAGATTTCGACAATGAGAGGAGTGCCGTGGCTGGACATCACGTCCTCGAATCTTTCTCGATCATTTTGCAGGTGAGCTTGAAAGATTTCAGCCAAACTCTTGCGCGCTTGTGACTCGGGCGCGGAGTTGACTTGGAAGCTTTCGCTATTTTGTGGAGCGGTCACAAGGCAGTGCGAGGGACTTAGAGGAGAGGTTTCGCCAGGAGCGGCTTTGAGGAAAACGCGGAAGATTCCTCGATGGGGACCTTTCTTTCCTTTCGCAAAGGAGTGGAGGCGGTTGTGGTAAAAGTCGACAAAGGAGCTCCAGTCGATGAGCCAACGGCCATTTTCCTGAATCAGGGCAATGCTAAAGGTATGCTCGTTGTTAGGAGTCTTAATCCAAAAGACTTTTAGATTAGGTTGAGACTGGGTGAGTGTAATTTCTTCGTAAGCAATGGTACCGTCGTCGTGCACAAGAGCGCAGGCTTCCATCTCGGGGATCATTTGATCGGGAAAAAGGACATAGGCGTTGCGTGCGCTCCAGCTCCCGGCTCCCAGAAAAGCCTCTAGACTCGCTTGTGCCTCTAAGTCAGCGCCTGAGAGGGGAATGCCCTCTGCTGAAGTTAAATCGTTAGGTAATGGGGTGATCTCGAAGTCGGTCTCGTCAGAAGGGGGTGTCGCTTCATCTTGGCTATTGGAAGGTTGCTGAGGCTCCGCTTTTTGCAGGCGAGCGGCGATGTCTTCCCAGCTAATCGCTCCTGTTTTACCCAAATAAAAACCGAGAACGAAGAAGCCGATCGAGAAGAAAACCGAAAGGGCAAGGGCTTGTAGGAGGGAGAGCCCGCCTCTACGTGATCGCGCTTTCTTTCTCTCAATGCGATCGGGAACCTCGTTTGTGGGCGGGGCTTCTTCGACGGGAGAAGGCTCTTGCAGAGTCGGAGAAGGGGGGGTGACGAGGGGAACGGCCGGTTCTGGCTCGTCCTCTGGAGGAGCTACTATTACCGGAGGAGATTCGTGGTGGACTTCTTGCGAGATGGGTGGCTCTGGATAGGCGGGCTGGTCAGGATAGGTGGGCTGGTCAGGATAGGTGGGCTGATCGACGATAGGCTCCGGGGTGGGAGGGGCATCAACAAGGGCTGGCGTTGACCTTTCTTCGTGAACCGGTGCTGGAGGGGTGAATGGCTGTGGCTGTTGAGCAGGAGCAGGAGCACTTGGGCTCTTGATGAGGGTTTGGCATTCTGGACACGGTCCTACCGCACCGGCAGCTTCTGGCGGGACGACAAGCAAGTGGTTGCAAACGGGGCAATGAAAGCGGAGATAGTCCACGGGTTTCTTTCGGTTACTAGAGTGTCTTCCTAGAACGGATGGGTAAAGAGAAACGGCAATATGCGAACGATTTTTGTCTGATAATGAAGCGAACACGCTTCGTGATTGTCTTAAGAGAGTTTTTTTGATGATTAGATAAATATTAATCAAGATTTCTTAAATTCTGAAGCGATTCATTGATTACAAGTGTATTAAGGAAATTATTATTCGGTGTAATGAATCTGAGTTGGGGAGGTATTTTGGGAATATACTCAAGAAGAGCAAAATGATTTGCTCCTGACGCTAAAATTTTATAAAGATTTACAAGTTCTGTGACATTTCGCCCCCAAAGCATAAAAGTTTTTGCGATTTTTTTGCCCGTCTTTCTTATTTTTGGAGAGAGCAGTTCGTTGTGGGCACAGTTCCGTACCGAAGATCGCTTAAATACAAAGTTAGATCGTCGCTCTCTTAGCAGTGGCGGCGGAAGAGGTGAGTCTACTAAGGAGGGCCTAGATGTCTCATTGGTGACCTCGCTGGCGTATGATGATAACATCTTCCAGTCGCCTGATGATGAGATTAGCAGTGCCGTGGCGCAGATTGAACCCTCGATTGGCTGGACTTATGGCGAGCGGGATAAGAACTGGGTTCGGCTTGCTTATGAAGGTGCCGCCATCATTTATTTTTCCCGGTCGGAGGATAACCGAATCGATAATCGTGTCACGGCTGAGGGTGAGTTACGGAGGAAAAGTCTCGCGTTAGCCTACTCTGCACGATGGGCCCGACTCGGCAGTCCAAGTGCAGATATTGGGGGGGCATCGGATCGGAATGAATACGGCGGAGAGGCAACCTTGACCTATTCCCCACGCGGAAAGGTTTCCTACAGTGTCCTCGCGGAACGTTCAGTAGTAGATCAGGTAGAACCTACCTTTTTTGATTTTTTCCAGACTTCTGGAGGAGCGGCCGTTTCTTATCGTTACTCCTCCAAGACAGAGCTAGAGCTAGCCTACCGTCTCGGGCGGGTAGAGGTCGAGGGTTCTGATGTGCAGACCTTTCAACGCTTAGGTTTGCAGGCTTTATGGCGACCTCGGCCTAAGATTAGTATTTCTGTTGAGGGTGGGGTAGAATTTCGTGACTACGAGTCTGGCTCTGAGGTTGAGCCCTTTCTTTCTGCGCGGGTGGATTGGACGCCACGGACGAAGACGGCCTTTTACTTCGAGGCCTTTCGCCGGGTAGAGGCCTCGGGAGCAGTCGTGGGTGAGAACTTCAATCTTACTGGCTTCCGGGCAGGGGTGACCCAACAATTTAAAGATGGCTGGTCGGCGAATTTTGAGGTGGGTCGAGAGACCGCCGATTATTTTAGTATTACCGATGCCCCTTCCTCAGGTCGTGAAGACATCATCGCCTTTATCCGTCCCAGTATTCGATATGCGTTCAGTGATAATGCGGAAGTCATCCTTCTCTACCAATGGTCAGAGAATGATTCCACAGATCCTGAGTTTGGCTTCGATAATCAGCAGATAGGCCTCTCCTTCAATTACCGTTTTTAGAAAAATTTCTCATGAAGATTCCCCTTATTTTCGCCCTGCTTCTGGCGGCCTCATTAACCCTTCTCGCGCAGGAGGAAAACAATCCTGTTGCGGCACAGGGAATGACCGGCCTGATAAATCCTTCCGATACGATTAGCATTATTGTTCATCGGGAACCGGACCTCAACTCCGCTGGGCGTCTAGCAAAGAACGGCACTCTCTCGGTGCCCCTTATTGGTGCGATCGTCCTAGCTGGGAAGACAACTGCCGCCGCCGAATCCTTAATCGAAGCCAAGCTGCGTGATGGTTACCTCGTGCGGCCTCAAGTCAGTGTTCGTATAACTGAGCGTGTCCCGCGGAGTGTGACTGTGAGTGGGCAGGTCAATGATCCAGGGGTGTTCAATATTCCCTTTGGGCAAAAGATTACCCTCGTGCAAGTGATTAGCATGGCAGGGGGCGCGACTGATGTTGCGAATGTGAAGAAAGTGAGCCTCCAGCGAGGAGAGACCGGCAAGATTTTTACGATTAATTTAAAGAGTATAATCTCGAATAAGATAAAAGACGTAGTTCTTCAGAAGGATGATTTCGTCTTTGTGCCAGAAGGCTGGTTTTAGATCGAATCGAATTTTCACCCACCCCTTTTTAGACCAGTGAGTTCTCTCATTCCTCAATCTCCCCAAGCTCCCCAAGCGCCCTCGACCCATGTCTCACCGAGCCAAGGTCCGGGTGCAGTGGATAATAGTGGGTTGCAGCTTCCAAAGATCAGCTTTCGAGAGATCCTCAATGCTGGCATTCGATGGTGTTGGATTCCAGCGGTGTGCTTTGTACTCAGCGTGATTGGGATGTATATCCATGTCTCAAAGAAACCGGTCTTCTATACTTCCTTCGGGAGTCTCAATATTAAGACGCGTGCTCCTGAGATTTTTTCGGATAATCCTCTGGCGCAAGATGAGTCTAACAATCTGGAACAGATGAAGACGGTGGAACAGGGTCTCATTTCTTCTACTGTACTTGTTCACGTAGCAGAGAAGAATAACCTCGCAGATGATCCTATCTATCGCGAAGTGGGCACTGAGCCCCAAGCAATTCTCGCCACTCTTTATAGCCGCATTCGGGTGGAGTTGAGGAAGGGCACACGCCTCATCGATATCGAAGTAAAGGATACCGATCCTGCCCGAGCCGCTTCTATCGTTGAGGATATTGTTGAGGAATACGAAATATGGAAGGATGGAGGTCGTAGTGAGCTCATCACAAAAGCCAGTGTGGGACTTTCTTCTGAGGAAGAGCGACTTCGCAAAAAGATGGAGGAGTCTGAGGTGCAGTTACGTGAGTTTAGGGAAAAGAATCTCGTTCTTGGTCTAACTGGCGCTCAGGAGAACTTGCAGTCGAGTCGGCTAGAGACCCTGAACCAAGAAATGGCGACCGTTACTGCAGAGAGGCTCCGGTTGGAGGCTGAGTTCCGCGCCATGGCCGCTCTCGGTCGAGGTGCATCACCACCTAGTCTAGCAGCGCGAGGGGCGCGCGGACCTGTTGCTTTGAATTTGGAAAACCAACTGGCTTTACGAGAAGCCGAGTTTGCTAAAATCAAAGAACGTTATCTTCAAAAGCATCCCCGTTATATTGAGGCTCAACAAGAGCTCAAACTCCTGACTGAACGTATGGAGGCGGTCAGCGAAGAAGCGGAGAACACGCTTGCCAGGGACTTACAGATTGCGCGGACCCGTGAGCAGGAGCTCCAAACTCTGGTTGACGAGGCCAAGAAGTCGGCCCTAAGCGATGAAGCTTTACGGGAAAAATTTTCGCAGTTGACTCGGGCGGCTGAGATTGATCGCAATCTTCACTCCCAGGTCGCAACTCGATTACAGGAAACCCAGATTGGGGCAGCCTTGAATGCTTCTTTCTTGCGGTGGGATGAGCGGCCTCTCGTTCCGATTTGGCCGAGTGGGCCTAATAAGAGGGGATTAATGTTAGTAGGTGCATTCATGGGAGCCGCGGTCGGAGTAATCTTAGCTCTCTTGGCCAGTGTCGCTGATCCTCGGGTGCGCGAACCGACTGCTGCCGAGCGTAAGCTCCGGTTACCCGTCTTGGCCAAACTTCCTACCTATTCTTATCAAGTAGTAGATGGATTGAGCGTGGAGGGAGACGGTCTTGCCGTCCTAAATCGTCCAGCACATCTCGCTCGTTACACGCCTACTCCTAGGGATGAGGCCGATCGGATGCAGACTCTGCTCTTTGTGAGCCCCTTCGATGGTGATGGTAAGTCTTTCTGTGTGATGAAGTGCGCCCGGACCATGGTGAAGCAAGGTTACCGCACGCTTGTGATTGATGCCGATTTTTCAGAATCAGGGCTAAGCCGTGGTTACGATGAACAGTATGGGAGTCGTCATGGTTTGGCAGCCTATCTCATGGGCGAAGCTGAGCCCGCAGAGGTTCTCTTCGAGACAGGTCTCCCCGGACTCTGGTTTTTACCGACAGGAGCGACCGAGAGCGATACCGGAGACCTTCTTTCTGGTCCTGGCCTGCGTCGTCTTCTCGAAGCCATTTCCTCTATGTTTGACCGCGTGATCTTTGACATGTCTTCCGTTCTTCAGAGCGGAGAGGTTCAAGCAGATGTTCAGGCCGTGACTCGTTTCATTGACGCCACTTACCTCGTGGTCCAGAAGGGGAGCGGAAAGTATCGTGACTTGAGGGAAGCTAATGAGATTCTCCAGTCTTCGGGAGGGCACGTCACCGGCTTTATTTGGAATGAAGGTCGTCGCCGTCGTCGCGGAGATCTTGGTCCTGTTATTGAGCCAGTCACTTATCCCGCTGAAGTGCGTGAAGTGTCACCTAAGGGGCAGAATGAACCCATGCCTGCTCCGGCAGAACCAACCCACCAGGCGATTTAAGAGCGCCTCCGATGACTCCGTTTAACAGGTTTTCAAATCGCCTCGATTTGGGAAGAAATTTCACTCTCCCGTTCGGGCGCTGTCCGGATGTAGAGCTCTTGCAATCCCTTCTCTGATTGCATCACCGCTTTCAGCCCTCCGCTTACGATTCTTTGCACACGGATCGCACCAGTGGCGTTCCCTTTACCGAGAGATTTTCCTCCATAGGATCGCCCGATGATCACCGCCGTCACCCCGTCGAGTTGCTCCAGCTTTTTTAGGAGAACTCGGCATTCTTTGGAAGTTGATTGATGGCGACCGCGTGACGGCATAGTGGGTGAGAGGTTTGTTCGCCTGTAACATAGGAACAGATGAATTCGTGGCTCAATATGAGTCTACAAAAACCGAAGGTCACCCACAAACCTGATAAACCTAGAGCGGCATGATTCGAGTCATATCCAACCCAGGCGTTGTCTGTTAAGCATCGTCCGAATCAAATTGGTGCAGTCAAACTGGCAGCCCGATTTTCAATGCAAACACACAAAATATAAGAATCGCATGAAACATCAAATGATTTCAATAATCGTTATCGGAGCCCTTTCCGCACTTAGTAGAGTTGTCTGTGCGTCAGAGTACATGGTTTATTCTGCCACGAATCGAGCCGATGGAAACACGATTGCAGCATTCAAATTCGACGTGAATGGAGATTTTAGCTACGTCAAAGAATATGAGACCGGAGGAAAAGGGACGGGAAACTTGGAGGTTCCAGCTTTGGAGTATGATGAGACGCACCCTCTTATGGACGGAGTCGATCCTCTCATTTCTGCATACGGTGTTCAGGTAAGCCCAGACGGGAAACATCTCTTCGTGGTAAATGCGGGTGACGCTACGATTTCCTGCCTCAACATCAAGGAGGATGGCTCTCTTGCTCTATGTTGTAAGGAAGCAGCTGGTGACAAATTCCCAGTTTCTATCGCGGTAAGTCAGGATCTTATATATGTTGCGAGTATTGGCACAGAGGCTAATGGGGGAGTAGGTAGTGGTAATTTAACTGGATATCGGTTTGATGCGGAGAGCGCCACGCTAGTTCCTCTAGAAGGGGCCACCCGCGACCTTGGTGCCCGTCCTGCCTGTGCGATGTTTTCTTCCGATGGGTCTCAATTGGTCGTAGTAGAATTGGCGACTGGTAACTTGAAATCTTACTCAGTGGCCAGCACGACAGGGCTGTTGTCGAGCGAGCCTACCTCCGTCGTTTCATCGCCTGCGGGTGACGAGTCCCGCTGGCTGCCAATCCCAGTGGGGTTTACAATAGTAGAAGGAGAGAAGGAGGATATTATCCTAGTATCGGAGGCACGGTTTCTGGATAAAAAAGGCCAGCTTCGTGAGGAAGCGGATGTAGTACCAATGTCTCCCAAGTATTCTTGGCAGACAGGATCTACTAGCTCATACCTCCTAAGTCCGGCAGGAAAAATATCTCCGGTAAGCGCCGATGTGCTCACTGGGAAGTCAGTTGAAGGCGGACAAATCGCCAACTGTTGGGTGGTGGCTTCGGAAGACGGAAAATACCTTTGGACCGCAAATGCTCTTTCAAGTTCCATCTCATGCTATGGGATTGATACCGCCGATGGTAGTCTAGTTTTGAAGCATGAGAAGGCGTTCTCGGAAAACGAGCAAATGTCTTTTTTCAGTGATCTCTATCTGGCACCGGACAAGAAGCACATTGTGCAATTAGTCGGAAACAAAGGCTCAATACTGCTTTTGAAAATTGGCGAGGACGGGGCACTTGCCAAAGTTGGCTATGCCAAAGGTATGCCTGAAGTAGGCTCATACGGGGTAGTTACGGTCCCGTTGAAATGATTTCCTCTCCTTGAATTGCTCGTGGCGTCCACCATCAACCCCTTTGGGTAGGGTTAGCCTTTGTCTGTAAAAGCAGGATAAGTCCTCCTTAATATATTCCGAGAGATGTTCGCGGGGAAAGTGAACATCTCTCGGACTCACTAACAGCTGCAAATCCGGTAGTCACCAAAATCTCCTTCGGCTCCCTCGACCTTTTTCTGAAATTTGTCATCCCATCCTCAACGTCACTTACTGCAAATCTCGTATCGAAGTTTCCATTCATGATTGTGCCATCCTCAACGCGATCGGAATACGTTGCGAAGATGGTCAACACATAGTCCCGGTGTATAGTCTAGTGTGATATCAGCTTGGAACGTTACATCCAGTCCAAGAAAAAAAGAAGGAAAGTGGGCTGGAAGTTACAGTTGAAATCTAACAGGGTGGCAGTGATTTGCGATTTGCGGACTTGCTGAGCCCTTTGTCTTTCCCTTCTTAAGCGCTCGATAGATGATCAGACCAAAGACAGAGCCAATCAGGAACATCAGCTTGAAATCAAAATTGGAGCGAAAAATAAAAATTATGAGAACGGTTAAAAAGCTTCATTTTTGCCAAGAAGAAGGACTTTGGTGTCGCAGCATGAGATTGGCTGAAGGTAACCCTCTCCAAACCTAGAGTTTTTCATGAAGCCCTATTTTATTCTCGAAATTTTGTGATGTTTACGCGCTTATTCTCAATTTGTTGGTGGAGTAAATTTCAGCAGGACACACTCTCAAAAATTACACTATGAAAGCATCAGATATCTTCATTAAAGCCCTCGAAAACGAAGGGGTAGAATATGTTTTTGGAATCCCAGGCGAGGAAAACCTCGATTTTCTAGATTCTCTTTCTCGTTCGACGATTAAGCTCATCATTACTCGCCATGAACAGGGTGCGGGCTTTATGGCCGCTACCTACGGTCGTCTTACCGGTCGGGTAGGCGTGAGCCTGTCCACCCTCGGGCCAGGTGCCACCAACTTGGTGACCCCTGCGGCCTACGCTCAGTTAGGCGGTATGCCGATGTTAATGATTACGGGTCAGAAACCGATTCGACGCAGCAAACAGGGGCAATTCCAAATTATCGACGTAGTCGATATGATGCAACCTATCACAAAGTACACTCATCAAATCGTAGGGGCGGATGGGATTCCCACACACGTGCGCGAGGCCTTTCGACGGGCTGCTGAGGAGAAGCCAGGGGCCGTACATCTGGAGCTCCCCGAGGACGTGGCGGCGGATGAGACTGACGCTCCAGTGCTCACCCCGAGTATCGTGCGACGTCCTCTCGTTGAGGAAAAGGCCTTGCGGGAAGCGATTACTCTTTTGAAGAACGCTCGCCACCCTCTCCTCGTCATTGGTTCTGGGGGCAATCGTAAGCTCACTGCTAAGCAACTTCGTGCCTTTGCAGACGCTCAGGGGATTCCTTTCATTACTACTCAGATGGGGAAGGGCGTGATTGATGAACGCCATCCTCGCTTTATCGGTAACGCCGCACTCTCATCGGATGACTTCCTGCACCGCGCGATTGATCAAGCAGATGTGATCCTCAACGTAGGTCATGATGCCGTGGAAAAACCACCCTTCTTTATGAAGCCGGATGGAGCCAAGGTCATTCATATTAACTTCAATTCCGCCGAGGTCGACCGAGTTTACTTCCCTCAAGTCGAGTTGGTCGGCGATATTGCTAATAGCATCTGGCAGATTAATGAGCAGTTAGAACCGCAAGAGCACTGGGATTTCTCGTGGTTCATGAAGTGCCGAGAGGCCATGAATGCACACATCGCGGAGGGGCAGGAAGATTCGCATTTCCCCGTCCGCCCCGCGCGCCTCGTTGCCGACGTCCGACGTGCCATTGATGATTGTGGCATCATCGCTTTGGATAATGGGGTGTATAAGATTTGGTTCGCCCGGAGCTACCCTGCCTACTGCCCTAACACTGTCTTGTTAGACAATGCGCTTGCTACTATGGGAGCAGGTTTACCCTCTGCAATGGCTGCGAAGCTCGTTCATCCAGATAAGCACGTGGTGGCTATCGCGGGTGATGGCGGATTTATGATGAATTCTCAGGAGTTAGAGACAGCGGTGCGACTTGGGCTCGACCTCACGGTCATTATTCTCAACGACTCCGCTTACGGGATGATTAAGTGGAAGCAAAAGCACATGAACTTCCCTGAGTTCGGCCTCGACTTTACGAACCCTGATTTCAAAGCCTACGCCGAAAGCTATGGCGCGTCTGGTCATCGACTCGGTGCCACCGAGGACCTCTTGCCCTTGCTCCAAAAGTGTCATCAAGAGGGTGGCGTGCACGTCATCGATGTTCCCGTCGATTACTCACAGAACGATCAAATCTTTAATCAAGATCTTCCTCAGCTTAGCGCAAAACTTACCCAATAATTCCATGAAGGATAACTACCCGCTTTACCTAGCCAACGAGCCACAATCACCGAATCACGATCTCGTTGTCACGGACAAGTACACTGACGAGGCAGCTACCCATGTAGCGATGGCCAGTCCCGAGATGATCGATGAGGCGATTGCTGCTGCTGAGAAGGCGGCTCCGGCTATGGCCGCCTTTATGCCTTACCAGCGTCAGGCTGTCCTGAATCACTGTGTCGAGCAGTTCACCCTTCGCCACGAGGAGATGGCTCAGGCCCTCACCGTAGAGGCTGGGAAGCCGATCAAAGATAGTCGTGGCGAGGTCACTCGTCTCATTGATACCTTCCGCATCGCGGCAGAAGAGTCGGTGCGCCTCAATGGTGAAGTGCAGGAATTACAAATCTCGGAGCGTGCAGCGGGTTACCGTGGCATGTGGAAGCGGGTCCCAATTGGTCCCGTCTCACTGATTTCTCCCTTCAACTTTCCTCTCAATTTGGCCGCGCACAAGATTGCTCCTGCTATCGCGGCGGGATGCCCCTTCGTGCTCAAGCCCGCGAGCCGCACCCCTATCGGAGCTCTGATTATTGGCGAGATCTTGGCCGAGACTGATCTGCCGAAAGGAGCATTCTCTATTCTCCCTTGTAGTCGCGACGGGGCCGAGCTTTTCACCACTGATGAACGGCTGAAGCTCTTGAGCTTTACGGGTTCTCCCGATGTGGGTTGGGATTTGAAAAGCCGCGCGGGTAAAAAGAAAGTGGTGCTCGAACTCGGTGGCAATGCCGCTGCTATTCTCGACCACGATACCGATCTCGATGATGCCATCCCACGTCTCATTATCGGGGCTTTCTATCAGTCTGGCCAGAGCTGTATTGGGGTGCAGCGAATCTTGATTCACGAGAGCATCTACGAAGAGACTCGTAGCAGATTGGTAGCTGAGACTCAGAAGCTCATTGCGGGGAATCCTGCTAATGAAGACACCTTCATCGGGCCCATGATTTCGCAGCGCGAGGCAGAACGTCTCGAAGGATGGATTCAGGGTGCGATTGAGTCGGGCGCAACTCTCTTGACCGGGGGGGAGCGTGAGGGCGCTATGCTTTCCGCGACCTTGTTAGAAGAGGTGGCTGCCGATGCGACCTTGGCTCGTGAGGAGGCCTTTGGCCCCGTTGCGATTTTGGAGAAATTCAGCGACTTTGATGATGCGCTGTCGCTAGTGAACGATTCTCGCTTTGGGCTTCAAGCTGGTATCTTTACGCGCGATATTTACAAAATCCAAAAAGCTTGGGACGAGCTCGATGTCGGCGGAGTCGTCATTGGCGATGTCCCATCTATCCGAATCGATAACATGCCTTATGGCGGAGTGAAAGACAGTGGTCTCGGACGTGAGGGCGTCCGCTTCGCAATCGAGGATATGACCGAGATTCGTAATCTCGTTATCCGCACCCCTCGTCCCTAACCTTACTTTTTAAATCACATTATGTACGAAGACACTTACTGCGAAGACATCACCTGCTTTATGGGTGGGGTAGAGAAGCGCAATCCAGGCGAGGCCGAGTTTATCGCCGCTGTGCGCGAGGTTGCCGAATCCGTTTTCCCTTACATCGAGGAGCATCCTCAGTATCGCAAGGCGCGCATTCTTGAGCGCATGACGGAGCCCGATCGCATCATCTCCTTCCGGGTAACGTGGGAGGATGACGAGGGGAATATCCGCGTGAACCGAGGCTTTCGCGTCCAGTTCAATAATTCGATTGGTCCCTACAAAGGCGGCTTGAGATTTCACCCCACCGTTAATCTCAGTATCCTCAAGTTCTTGGGCTTTGAGCAGACCTTCAAGAATTCTCTCACCGGTCTCCCTATGGGTGGGGCCAAGGGAGGGTCGAACTTTAATCCCAAGGGAAAAAGCGATCGCGAGATTATGCGCTTTTGCCAAGCCTACATGACGGAGCTGCAGCATTACATTGGCGAGAATACTGATGTCCCCGCGGGTGATATCGGAGTTGGTGCTCGCGAGATTTCCTATCTCTTTGGACAATACAAGCGTCTTCGCAATGAGTGGACCGGCACCATCACTGGTAAGGGACTCAGCTACGGCGGAAGTCTTATTCGCAAGGAGGCCACCGGCTATGGCTGCGTCTACTTCACAAAGCTCATGTTAGAGGAGCGCCAAGATTCTTTGGCGGGAAAGAGAGTAGCCATTTCAGGTTCGGGTAATGTGGCCATCTACGCTGCTAAGAAAGCTCTCGAACTGGGAGCAACAGTAGTGACGATGTCAGACTCCAGCGGCTTCATCTACGATGAGTCTGGTATCAATGAGGAAAAGCTGGAGACCGTTATTCAATTAAAGGAAGTCGAACGAGCTCGTATCTCTAAGTATGTCGAGAGCTATCCTGAAGCGACTTTTCACGAGGGTCAACGCCCTTGGTCGGTGAAGGCCGATGTCGCGATGCCTTGCGCAACTCAGAATGAACTCAATCTATCAGAAGCGAAGGCGCTCGTTGCGAACGGGGTCCTCGCAGTAGCGGAGGGAGCGAATATGCCAACCGATGCCGATGCGGTGGAATACTTCCTCGAACACAAGATTCTCTTCGCCCCTGCTAAGGCAGCTAATGCTGGCGGTGTGGCGGTCTCTGGTCTGGAGCAAAGCCAAAACTCCCTCCGCGTCTCCTGGTCACGTGAGGAAGTGGATGATCGCTTGAAGGCGATTATGGCGGATATTCACACGAACTGCGTTAAATATGGCAAAGAGGATGCGGACGGCTCTTTTGTGAATTATCTCAAAGGGGCTAATATCGCTGGTTTTATTAAGGTTGCGGATTCCATGCTAGCCTACGGAGCGGTCTGAGGTTACCCCATCAAGTAATGAGCAACCATTATCACACCATCATTATCGGTTCGGGGACTTCTGCCTACTACTGCGCTAGTGGGTTATTAGCCGCTGGTCAGAAACTCGCCATTGTCGATGGCCGCCCTTTTGGCGGAACGTGTGCCCTCCGTGGCTGTCAGCCCAAGAAATATCTCGTCGCTAATGCCGAAGCTGTTGCCTCGGGTAAGCATTTGTTAGGAAAAGGCCTGCGCTCTGCGCCAGAGACGGATTGGGCTGCGCTCCAGTCGCTCAAGAATGAGTTTCTGGATGGTCTTTCCGAGGAATCACAGCAGAGTTGGGTGGACAAAGGGGTGACGACCTATCGCCAACAGGCGCGCCTTAGTGGAGAGCAGGAGGTCACTCTACAAGACGGCACCGTTCTCACTGCGGATCGGATCGTGCTCGCTACGGGTTCGGTTTCTCGCCCCTTGGCGATTCCCGGTTCCGAACTCGCTGGCAGTAGTGACGACTTTCTTGATCTCGCGGAACTCCCCAAGCGCATCGTCTTCATCGGGGGCGGTTATATTTCCTTCGAGTTCGCCCACGTTGCAGCCCAAGCCGGCGCAGAGGTCACCATTCTCCATCGTTCGGCACAGGTCTTGAAGGGATTCGAGCCTGATATGGTTGCTGTCATTGTGGCTAGCAGTCGCGAGGCAGGTATCCGTATCGAGGTCGATACCGAGCCCACTCAGATCGTTAAGGAGGAGAGTGGACTCGTCATTGAGACCGAAGGGGGGCAGCGCTTCGAGACCGACTTCATTGTGTCTGCTGCTGGTCGCGTGCCGAACCTCAGTATCCTAGAAGGGGGCGAGGGCCAAGTTGACCACAGTGGGCGTGGGGTGGAAGTGAACGATTACTACCAGAGCGTTAGTAATCCCGCAGTTTACGCCATCGGAGACTGCGCTTCCAAAGGACCAATGCTGGCAACGGTGGGAGATGAACAGGGTAAGATTGCGGCTCGCAATATCTTGGAAGGCAATACCACCGTAGCCGATCTGAGCTGTCTCGCAACGGCCGTGTTCACCATCCCAACGATGGGCAGTGTTGGACTGACCGAAGAGCAAGCCAAGGCTGCGGGTCATGACTTCCGGGTGAATCAAGGAGAGACCACAGGGTGGCCTTCTTCAAAGAGAATTGGCGAAAAATTTGGGGCTTATAAAGTTCTCGTCGATAACCAGAGCGATCTCATCCTTGGCGCTCATCTCGTGCGGCACAATGCCGGGGAAGTAGTGAACACCTTTGCCCTCGCGATGGCTCATCAAATTCCGGCCAAGACCCTGGCCAATTTCCTCTGGGCCTATCCTACCAACACTTCGGACTTGAAGAATATGGTTGGTTAGATGTGCGTAGTTTAATCAAGCCGCCACTAACCTTTCTTTGTTCTTTTAGTTTTGGCGGCTTTCTTTGCTTTTTTCACCTTCTTTTGGAAGGTGACGTTTTTATCAGGTTTTGGCGTGTCTGTTAGACCCGCCTTTTCCTTGAGCTGTTTAATCTGATCCCGCAAGTGCGCGGCGCGTTCGAACTCCAGTTTGCTCGCCGCCTCTTGCATCTCACTTTGCAGCTCTCGCAGGACCTCGGTAGCATTGTAGACCATCTCATCCTCTGCCACGAGGCCAGCATTGACCTGGCGTCCCTTGTTCGCAGTCTCATCATACATGTGGAGACTTTCCTGGACCTTGCGAATGACGCTCTGGGGGGTGATGCCGTGTTCTTTGTTATAGGCCTCTTGTTTTGCGCGTCGATATTCGGTGACGTCGATGAGCCGTTGGATGGAGTCAGTGACCTTGTCGCAAAAGAGCACGCACTCCCCATTCATATGGCGCGCCGCTCGCCCTGCAGTCTGGATGAGCGAGGTTTCGTTACGCAGAAATCCTTCCTTATCCGCGTCGAGGATACAGACGAGAGAGACCTCTGGCAGATCGAGCCCTTCTCGCAGGAGATTGATCCCGACTAGGATGTCGAACTCCGCAGCCCGCAGAGCCCGCAGGATTTCCACCCGTTCCACCGCATCGATATCGGAGTGCAGATAGCGCACCTTGAGGCCGACTCCTGCCAGGTAGTCAGTGAGATCTTCGGCCGTCTTTTTGGTAAGCGTGGTTACTAGAACGCGCTCATTTTTCTCCACTCGTTGTCGGCAGAGTTCGATTGTTTCATCGATCTGGCCTTTCAGCGGTTTGAGATGAAGAATGGGATCGAGTAATCCTGTGGGTCTGATGATTTGTTCGACCACCAACGGAGTACTTCTTTTTTCGGGGTGAAAGTCTTCCACCGATTCATCACTGCCACTCGCGCGCACCTTCATTTTTTTGAGAGCGAGGAAGTCGAGCCCCCGAGCTTCCGCATCCCGTTTGACGTCGATGTAGGTGTGATTGTCAGGTCGTGAGTTCGCCAGCTCAAAGACGCTGGGAGTCGCGGAGACGTAGAGACGTTGCATCGTTTCCTTCATGAATTCTGGAAACTTCAGCGGGCGGTTGTCCAAAGCACTCGGCAGCCGGAAGCCATGCTCTACTAGCACACTCTTACGACTACGATCACCCTCATACATTCCGCCAATCTGGGGGATAGAGACATGGCTCTCATCAATCATCAGCATGAAATCCTTGGAAGCGAAGAAGTCTAACAGAGTATAAGGACGCTCACCTGGAGGCCGCCCAGTGAGGTGGCGGGAGTAGTTCTCAATCCCTTGGCAAAAGCCCATTTCCTCCATCATCTCCAGATCATAATCGGTCCTCATCTTGAGCCGTTGCGCCTCGATGAGTTTGTCTGCTTTTTCAAAAACCGCCACCCGCTCCGCACACTCTTTCTTAATGGCACGCATCGCCTTCTTCATTTTTTCCGGATCGGTTACGAACTGCTTGGCTGGGAAAAAAGTATGCGACTCGATGCGATCGATTACACTGCCTCGCAGGGAATCAATGGTAGAGATTCGCTCAATCTCATCTCCAAAGAACTCCACCCGAATCGCGGTTTCATCGAGGTATGCAGGGTGAACCTCAATCACATCGCCACGCACGCGGAATTTTCCCCGTCCAAAGGCAATGTCGTTGCGCTCGAAGAGCAGGCTCACGAGTTCCTTTAGGAAATCATCGCGTGCGATTTCCTTTCCCACCCAGACTGGCAACATCGCATCCTCGTAGTCATCGGGAGAACCCAGCCCGTAGACGCAGGAGACCGAGGAAACCACAATCACATCTTCGCGCGTTAGCACCGAGCCCATTGTAGAGAGGCGCATGCGCTCGATCTCATCATTGATAGAGGAGTCTTTCTCGATGTAAGTATCAGTGCGAGGGATGTAGGCCTCGGGCTGGAAGTAGTCGAAGTAAGAAACAAAATATTCCACCGCATTGTTCGGAAAGAAGTTTTTGAACTCCGAGTAGAGCTGCGCCGCCAAGGTCTTATTGTGCGACATGATCAAGGTCGGTTTCCCGATGTTCCTGATCACATTCGCCATCGTAAAGGTCTTACCCGAACCAGTAACTCCCAGCAGAGTTTGATGCCGGTTGCCGGCCTCGATCGATTTCGTCAACTTAGCGATCGCCTGAGCCTGGTCCCCGGCGGGTTCGTAATCGCTAGCAAGTTCAAACGGCATAGCAGGAGCATGGAACGGCAGACCCCGTTCGTCCAATTTCGATTTGCGTGAGTGGTTTTTCTCAGGAGTGAATTTTTATTCAGAAGTTTTGAACGTCATGGCAGGTGAAGGGTCTTAACCTCTGAACAGCGAGTTGAACGCCGCTGTTCGTCTTCATAAACAAGGGTAATAAAATAGCAGTCAGTATTCTTTCCTCCGCGAGTGCGGTTTCGGAATGTTTTGACAAGCCGTTGGATTCGGGGGAATCCAACGGCTGCTTTGTTTTTAGCGGGGAGCGATTGCGCCTTATTCGGATCAGAGTTTCCCTAGCTGAACAAGTTGGCAGCATCTAGTGAGAGCTATGGTTACGATGCTGTCTTTCAGGTGGTGGGCCGCCCTCTACGGTATTTGCTTACCCTAAGCTTTGACTTATAACTTCATCGGAAACCGCGTCCCAGACTTCAACAACAACACCAGGATAGGCTACATAGCCATTTGAGGAGCAGGCCGCAATGTAATCCAATAGCGTGACCTTCAAGGGAATCCTCTCGACAACGGAGAGGAGAGTACATTCTAAAATATTCAACGCTACTTTCTGACGCTCGTGAATTTTTCCGATTTTTCGTATCGAATCCGCAGAAAAAAAGACAAATTTAGTTCGTTTTTAACGTGAAATAGGGTCAGATAATCCTGCAGTATGATTCGCCGACTCACTTTTTCTAACTTCTGTTCTTTTTTAGAAGAAACCGTGGTGGACTTCACGACTTCGGCCAAGACTCCGGTGGACGATTCCTTTGTGACCTCATGTAATGAGGACCAAGTCTCGCTTCTGACTGGTGTTTTTGGACCCAATGCAGCGGGAAAGACGAACTTACTCAAGGCGTTAGCTTTTGTTGATTTTTTCATGCGAAGCTCGTATCGTCGCCTTAAGCCTAATGAGAGTATTCCCCTCGATCGCTACGAGTGTCCCACAGGCATGGAAAAGCCTGCGAGCTTCGAGTTAGAGTTCAGTGGTAAGATGGGACGCTACTCCTACTCGGTCAAATTGACTCCTGATTTGGTTCATGAAGAGACTCTAAAACTTTTCAATCCAAAGACCTCCAAGTTTCGCACTGTGCTTGCTCGTAAGCTTTCCAAAAAGGGAGGAATCCAGTTGGGTGCTCCCGCAGAGTTTACGGACAAGGCCGTGCTTCGTAAGTTGCTTACGGATCGTCCCAATGCCTCCATGATTGCGGTTGGCCTTCAGACTGGGAAAAAGGAATTCCGAGAAGTGATCGAGTCTCTAGGAATCGTCGCTACCAATGTCAACCGATCTGGTAAGAAAGAACAGCCCTTTGAGGGATTGACGAGTGATATCTTTACGTGTTCAGAGTTTTTTCATGAAAACCCTCAACATCAAGAAGCGCTGCGAGAGCTTCTCTCGTCTGCAGATGTAGGGATTTGCGATTTTGAGATAAAGCCTGTTCGTCTGCAAAATGAAGGTGGAGACTCTCGGGAGAGCTTTTTGGCTTTCTTTAAACATCAGGGAAGTCAGGGAGAATTTTTACTTCCGGCCAACCGAGAATCCTCGGGGACGAAACGCT
>CALFBF010000022.1 GCA_937949965.1 uncultured Roseibacillus sp. | reverse complement strand
TAGGATTCAGAAAAAGCACCGTCGATAGTCACCGCGTTACCACCACGCTTCACGGGATCTTCTCCTTTCTCCACCTTGACTGGCACATGCCCATTCACGATGAGGACGTCTTCTCCAACCCCAAACTCGGCTCCCACTTTGCGGCAAAAATCGCCCTCGTGAATCTTCTGAAAATAAGCATCTTTCACTTCAACGTGGGTGGCTGAATCCTCAATGAAATATCGCTCAAAGGTCGCCATCTGTTGCTTCCCAAAAAGAGGAGAGTCACCATGAATCCATAGCCAATAGAAGTAATCCAAACGCTCCTGACCTACGTGACCACCCTCACGATAACTCTGCCGCACTAATTGTTCTAACTGAGAAAAAAGAGCACCTCCACTGAGGCTCTCTTCACCAACCCGCACCTTACGAAAGCTGCCATCCTCATTGGTAGGCACACAGCCATGGAAGATGAGCGCATCATCGCGGCGAAGCCAAAGCCCCCCTTTCTTAACCAGAAACAACATGTGATCCCACAGTTGTTGACTCGCGACAAAGGACTCTCGCAGCCGCGCCATACAACTTTCTTCCTCGGGAGTGAGCTGATAAGGGTTCTCCGGATCGATGGTGGGAAAATAAGTATCCTTGAGCGGGTAGGACTGGCCATTCAGGGTGATTTCGCCTCTTTCATAATCGATACGATGAAGATGATTCCGGTCCTCCATCTTCCACTCGGGATGACGATCGATGACCGGTTTGGCGAGCTTGAATTCCAAAATGGTAATCGCCTTGTGCATCTTGGCCGCTAAGTCTCGATCCATGAAATCGGACTCCCGTTTGGGGTAAAAACAACTGGCCTCGTCATCTCCGTAGACCGTCTTCGCTAGCCGAGCCAATGGAGAGAGAAGAATCCCGTAACCCTCCTCCAACTGCCACAATCGCAGATAACGCAGAGACACCCGCAGCACAGTCGCGATCAAAACTTCCGAACCAAGCGTTGCACCCATCCAAGTGACATCGTGGTTTCCCCACGTAAAGCTGACCTGAGGCTGATTGCGAAGATAATGAATCACTCTGTCTCCTCGCTCCCCTCGGTCAAATAAATCACCCGCGACCACGACCTCGGAGACCACGAGATTGCGCACCAATCGCGAGGCCTCATGCAGAGCAGTGATATCCTGTTCGTAATCCCCCAGTGCCTCGACCATGGAGTCCACGTAGCCCTCCTCGCGCCCGAGTGAGACCTCATCTAACAGGGCGAGATACAGATCACGAAATTCCTCCTTCATTAGGGCCATCAGATCATCCCGCGCCACAGTACGCGCAAGCACGCGCACGAGTCGAAACTGGAGGCGCAGAATTCGCTTCGCATTCTGGAGCCGCCATTCTCGATCACGCAAACGCTCCTTATAACTCCGCATCTTCTCCACCGGATAGTAGAGGAAAGAAAGCAAGAGCCCCTTCTCCTCAGCAGAGAGCTCATCCCCGAAAACATCATCGACCAGCTTGCTCATTCTCCCTGAAGCATTGTTGATCACGTGTCTGAGCTTCCGATCATCCCCATGGACATCACTGATGATATGAATCCGTGCTTGCGGTAGAGTCAACTGGGCTTGTAGACGGGAAACCTCGGCCATCGCAGCCGCCGAGGTGGGAAATTGTCGCGCTAATAAGCTAAAAGTCGGGCTGCAGAAGTCGGCCATGTCGTGAGCATGACCTCTCTCATCTCTTTTTGGAATGAGAGACCGTCACGAATTTCGTTTTTTTCTCGTTCTTGATGTCAACAAAGAGCCCGCTCTATTTCCCGCGTCATGAAGATGGACCTTTCTTGAATATCTTACAGTTAGGAGAGACCATTGTGAACATGACGTCAGATCCGATGAACATTTACTTTTCGAAATGGTTGCCACGCGCTCGTCGTCATCTTGCGCCTAGTGGGCGTCTCACTGAACTCGCGCACACTCTCTCTGCTAAAGATCAAATCCCAGCAGAAGATTGGCGCACCCGTCTCCGCCGCGTCCTCGATGGTCACGAACAACCCGATACCGATCTGGTCTTCGAAGTGGAACGCTTCATCGCTCGACCGGCACTCCCTAAGACTCCGGAACAGACTGAGGAGTTCATTCTCGCGAGTTAAGCCGCGAGTCAAGAAAAGCTTCTAGCTCAGCCCCTGCAGAAATCTCTGCTTCATTTGGCTCTCTCGAAGAGCATTCCGAAGCCATCTCGCGACTCTTTCATTCGAAAAGTGGGTAAAAAAGCGGACTACGCTTGACCCTTCCTCCCACAGTTGGCAGTACAACAAAGATTTAGCCAACTGCCTGAATGCCAAAAGACACTTCGATCAAAAAAATTCTCGTTATCGGTTCTGGTCCCATCGTTATCGGACAAGGTTGTGAATTCGATTACTCCGGCACCCAGGCCTGTAAGGCTTTGCGCGAAGAGGGCTACGAAGTGGTGCTCGTGAACTCCAATCCGGCCACCATCATGACCGACCCGGAAACGGCCGAGCGCACCTACATCGAGCCCATTACGCCCGACTTCATCGAACGCATCATCATCGCGGAGAAGCCGGATGCTCTTCTCCCAACCCTAGGTGGCCAAACTGCGCTCAATGCCTCCATGGATCTCTTCAAGAATGGCACCCTCGATAAGCACAACGTGCGCATGATTGGTGCGAATGCCGATGCCATTGATAAGGGCGAGGATAGACTTCGCTTCAAGGAAGCAATGCTCAAGATTGGCCTCGACCTTCCTCACTCCGGCGTCGCGCACACCATGGAAGAGTCGCGTAAAATTGCCGAGGAAATCGGCACCATGCCTCTCATCATCCGGCCTGCTTTCACGCTCGGCGGCAGTGGTGGTGGCATTGCTTACAATAAGGAAGAGTTCGAAGAAATCTGTGCCCGCGGACTCGACCTCTCTCCCGTCACTGAAATCCTAATCGAGGAAAGCCTCCTTGGCTGGAAGGAATACGAGATGGAGGTGATGCGTGACCGCGCCGACAACTGCGTCGTCATCTGTTCTATCGAAAACCTCGACCCCATGGGGGTCCACACTGGTGACTCCATCACGGTAGCACCTGCCCAAACTCTTTCTGACCGCGAGTACCAAATCATGCGCGATCAGTCCTTCGCCTGTATCCGTGAGATCGGCGTCGAGACTGGTGGTTCGAACATCCAGTTTTCCGTTAATCCCGCAAATGGGCGCATCATCGTGATTGAGATGAATCCTCGCGTCTCACGCTCCTCCGCACTGGCCTCCAAGGCCACAGGATTCCCCATTGCTAAAATCGCAGCTAAGCTCGCGGTGGGTTACACCATGGACGAGCTTCCCAACGACATCACTCGCGAGACCCCTGCTAGCTTTGAACCTACTATTGATTACGTAGTCACCAAGCTCCCCCGCTTCACTTTCGAAAAGTTCCCGACTGCGGACCCTGTTCTCACCACTCAGATGAAGGCCGTCGGCGAAGCAATGGCCATTGGTCGTACTTTCAAAGAGTCGATGCAAAAGGCACTGCGCTCTCTTGAAACCGGGCGCTTTGGCTTCGGCTTCGATGGCAAGGACCCTCAGGACGTTGACCGCGAAGACATCGAGCGCAAGCTCCACGTGCCTAATGCAGAGCGTATCTTTTGGCTCACGGTCGCCTTCCAGAACGGTTGGTCGATCGAGGAAGTTTTCGAAACGACCCAGATTGATCGTTGGTTCCTCTACCACCTTAAAGAAATCGCCAACGAAGGTGCCGAACTCGCCAACCTCGACCTCTTGCGCGCCAAGAAACTCGGCTTCTCCGATCGCCAGATTGCAGCTGCTCGCTCATCTAAGGAAGGCTCGTCCTCTGCTCTCGATCTCGATGCCGCCGAGGACGAAGTGCGCAGCAAGCGGATCGGAGTAGGCATCAAGCCCGGCTACCGCCTCGTGGACACCTGTGCTGCCGAGTTCGAAGCCGCCACTCCCTACTACTACTCTAGCTACGGGGACGAGAACGAAGCTCGCGAAACAGATACTAAGAAGATCGTAATTCTCGGTGGTGGCCCAAACCGGATCGGACAAGGGATCGAGTTCGACTACTGTTGTGTGCACGCTTCCTTTGCGCTCAAGGAACTCGGCTTCGAGACCATCATGGTGAACTCCAACCCAGAGACCGTCTCCACCGACTACGATACCAGTGACAAGCTCTACTTCGAACCCCTCACCTTCGAAGACGTCCTCAACATCTGCGAACAAGAGAAACCCGATGGGGTCATCGTTCAGTTCGGAGGACAGACTCCTCTCAACCTCGCTGCTCGCCTTGAAAACGCTGGCGTCCCCATCATCGGCACCTCTCCCAAGTCCATCGAGCTCGCCGAGGACCGCAAATTTTTCTCCAGCCTGTTAGACAAGCTCGGCCTCAAGCAAGCTGATGCAGGCACTGCGGTAAGCGAAGACGAAGCCGTCGCCATCGCCGACCGCATTGGCTACCCCGTCATCGTGCGTCCCTCCTTCGTCCTCGGTGGCCGCGCCATGATGATCGTTTACAACGATGAGGAGCTGCGCCGCTACATGAATGAAGCAGTAGACGCCTCACCCGAGCGCCCCGTCCTCGTCGATCGCTTCCTCGAAGGCGCGACCGAGATCGATGTCGATTGCATCAGTGATGGTGACACCACCGTTATCGGAGCCATTATGCAGCACATTGAGCCTGCTGGTATTCACTCTGGAGACTCTGCCTGCGCGATCCCCGCTTTTTCCATCAGCGACAGTATGGGAGTCGAGATTCGCAAGGCTGCGAAAGCACTTGCCATCGAGCTCAAGGTCCGTGGCCTGATGAATATCCAGTTCGCGGTGAAGGATGAAGAACTCTACGTTATTGAAGTCAATCCCCGTGCGAGCCGGACTGTCCCCTTCGTCTCCAAAGCGATTGGCGTCCCCCTCGCCAAGTTAGCGGCTAAGATCATGGTCGGGGAGAAACTCGCTGACATGGGCTTCACTGAAGAAGTGATTCCTCCCCACTACGCCGTCAAGGAAGCCGTCTTCCCGTGGCCTCGCTTCCCCGGCATCGACACCGTGCTAGGACCAGAGATGAAATCTACCGGCGAAGTAATGGGCATCAGCGAAGACCTCGGCATGGCTTACGCCAAGGCCCAGACCAGCGCCTTTAATCCTCTCCCCACCAGTGGCAATGTCTTCCTCTCGATCCACGACCGAGATAAGGAAGCCGCTCTCCCTATCGCCCGCGACCTCTCCGAACTCGGCTTCACCATCTACTCCACCGGAGGCACCTATCGCTTCCTTAAGGAAAATGAAGTCCTCGTCGAACGTGTCTATAAGCTCGCTGAAAAGAAGAGACCGAACGTGATGGATATGATGAAAAACGGAGAAATCAGCTTCATCATCAATACTCCCAGCAGTCACGAAGCTCGCACCGACGAAGTCACGATCCGCAGTGGAGCAGTAGCCAACAAGATCAGCTACTGCACTGATCTCTCTAGCGCAGCCGCTTCCGTCCTCGCTATTCGTTCTCTTCAAAACCAAGACCTCACCGTCAAAGCACTACAGGACTACCACTCTTAAAAAAAGGACGAGCTTCACACTACCATCGCTGAGATTGATCGTTCTGCGATTGAAATCGTTCCAAAATCAATCTCTGCTGTTCTTGATAGCTTGCTCCCACTCGGGGTCCTCGGTCGTCGCAGGCCTTAACAAGGCAACCCGTTAGAAATCTAGGTCATGAGAATCATCAATTTTCAAAAGGGTCAGTGGAGAAGTTCACTGACCCTTTTTAACTGGGGATGCTCAGGTCGAATCTCTTGGGCTCGTGCAAGAAGAACTCGAATTTCATCCTGAGATCCGAATTCGTCTTTCCGGATTAAGACTTCTGCCAAGAAAATATGAGAAAGGTGAAAGCCCGAATTGGCAGCCACGCTTTCACGATAAGCCTTTTCTGCCAGGTCTAACTGACCTTCGCGAAACTTCAGCGCCGCGTAGTTGAAGCTGTTCAGAAAGTGCTTCGGGTTTCGCTCATAGCTCAGGGTATACAAGCGAGATGAGTTCTCCCAAAGCCCTGTCTGCTGAGCACTTCGCGCGGCCAACACGACTACGACTACACTCAGGATCACCATCGTCGCCTTACGACCCACCTCGGTCATCTTGATATCAGAAGCAGAACTGTTCGCCTTCCTTCGTCTTTCCATTAGGCGAAGCCATTCCGAAACAAGGCAACCGACGGTAAAAACAAGCCCCAGATGGGGTAAATAAGAATAACGATCGGCGACAAAAATATGTCCCAGTTCTACAAACCCCAGAACCGGAACCAAGGCCCCAACAAACCACAACCAACCTATGATTGCTTGGCATCTGCTGCGACGCCAGAGATACAGACAAACCACCGTCGGTGTCGCGAGCAGCAAACAAACTAGCCCCAGGGTAAGGAGAGTGACTTGACTAGGCGGAGAATAGTTGAGGGCCAAATCAATGGGCCAAATCGTTAATTCCAGATACTCTCGCAAAGCTAACAGAGCGATCATGAGATCTTCGACTCTATTAGATTGTCCCTGCAGGAGTTCTTGGTGGGAGCCGTGACTCTGTACTCCCAAGCTAATGCAAATAACTGCAATACTGAGAAGAATGGGGAAAAGAATCTTTAAGCCCAATTGCCAAAGATCAGAAAGGGAACGCACGCTCGGAAGCGCAATAAGAACGAGAACGGCCGGAAGAACTACTGCGCTTGGTTTCGACATCATCGCTAACAGAGCAAAGCCGGTGGTAAGAAGATCGATCCAAGAAAAGCGCAGCGACTTGAGACCCATTTGAAAAGTGAGTAACGCTGCGCAGAAAAAAGCTCCGCTGAGA
>CALFBF010000021.1 GCA_937949965.1 uncultured Roseibacillus sp. | reverse complement strand
AGTTGGGGAGGGGACTCGAGTTCTTCCCGGAGTTTATGTCGAGGGACTCGTTATTATTGGGAAGGACTGTAAGATTGGCCCCAATTGTTACCTTCGAGGACCAGTTTCAATTGGTGATAATTGCCACGTTGGACAAGCGGTGGAATTGAAGAATTCGATTCTAGGAAATCATACTAATGTCGGTCACTTGAGTTATCTTGGCGATAGTGTGCTGGGGAATGAAGTGAACTTGGGAGCGGGAACAATTACGAGTAATCTACGCCATGATGGCAAAAATCAGCGTTCCGAAGTCGAGGGAGAAATTGTCGATACTGGTCGTCGCAAGTTCGGTTCCATTATCGGCGATGGTGCCCGGACGGGGATTCACACCAGCCTTTATCCGGGGCGAAAGTTGGGTTCAGGAACAATGACGCTGCCCGGCGAGGTGGTCTCGCGGGATAAGTGTTGAGTTGGTTCATTACTCATCGGCGACCGAGCCTTTCTTACGAGAGGCACCGAGATAACCGAGCGCACCCACGATCATAATGGAGAGCCCTGCGAGGAAGAAAATACCGGCCCCTGAGAGGACTCCAATGTGGAGGTAACCGTACTTGTAGCGGAAACCGCCGAGAACGAGACAACCCGTGATGAACGCAACGGAGCCTTTCCAAAAATTGCCTCCATGCTTACTCCGCAAAGTGGCGATACGTTCCTGTTGCGCCGCTTGGAGAATCTTTTCAGCTTCTTCGTCAGCAACTTCGTTCACGGCGAGCCGCTTGCGAATTTTTTCCCTATCTTCGTCCCAAAGAACTTGCTTGAGAACGAAGTCGTAAAGTCGATGCTCCTCGGGTCTACCCATCTTGGTCTCTACTCGATCATTTCCTTAGCTTCGAGCTCAGCCATCCGCTGTTGCTCTTCTTCCACTGAGTGAATCCGGAGAGTGACTTTGATGTTCTCACGGGCAGCCACACTGTTTGCTACATTGCGAATCGCACTCGCCGTGAAGCCATTACGACCAATGAGTTGCGCAACATCTTCGTGTGCAAGGATCAGGCGAAAACTAAGGTGACCTTCCTCGGGTTGACCGACACGGAGTTGTGCTTGCTCAGGATGCTCGATGAAGCTGAGAGCAATGAATTGGAGGTAGTCACGAATTTGGGCAGTCGCTTCTTGCATATTGATAAGGTTGCGGAGAGAGCGCCAACTGTCTAGTGGATTGTCAGGAGATTTTTAATGATCGTTTTCTAACAGTTTTCCCCAAGAAAAATAGCCGCCCTGTTTCTCAAGGCGACCATTTCTTTAATCAGAGAGATTTAGGGCTCGTTGAGCGTTAATTGAGCTCGATTTGGCGCTCAATTTTCGAATCTGGGGAAACCTTGGGGAGGGTAACCCTTAAAACTCCACTTTCGAGGGCCGCGGCTAATTTTTCCGCGTTAATCTCTCGTGGGAGACGAAGGTGAGAGACGACTTTGTTACGAGTGAAGTCGGCTTCTTCCTCTGTTTTGGTTTGCTGTGCCGTGACGGAGAGAATTCGGTCTTTGTCGATAAAGACAGTAACTTCTTCTTTTTCGAATCCAGGCAGATCCAGTTCACCCTTCCAAGAATCATCCTTCTCGATCCAACGCCAACTGTTAGCTGAGCGATTTGGAGTCAGGTTACGCAAGAATTCGTTAAGAGTGAGAGCGGTTTGATTGTGATAAGTTTGTGTATTCATCATGTTTTACGATTTAGACGAGTTCCTTACGCAGAGGGTGGACCAACCTGTTTAAAGGGGTTTTAGAATATGCTTAAACGACTTGAATAGAATGGGTTAAAGGTTTTTTAGTTGGATTCTAAAGAAGGATTCTACTCAGCCAGAATGGCCCATTATGGGAGGCGCTGCGACAGTTCGTCGGGGAAATCTGTCACAGGAGTTGCGGGGCAGAATACTCGTCAATGCTACTTGGTAACCTTCCAGGTGACACCAGTGCTCTTCGTTGGATTATTGGCGTTTTCACCAAGTTTTTCCTGATGATTCTTCTGCTCAGTTCTGTTAGTGTAAAGAATGTAAGAATTTGTCCCTTGAGTTTGGTAACGAAGAGGAGACTGATGAGTGGATTCTTCGGGCTGATATTGAGGAATAAGATCAAGATCAGAGAGTTGATCTGGCAGACGGTTGTGGGTGAGGTGAAATTGCTCAATAGCGCAGGAAGTAAGCATTAATCGCCTCCGGAGGTCACCGGTGATAATCTTGTCTATAATGTCTAAAATGAGAGATTCGAGTTGAGCACTGTATATGGGAGGAGGAAAAAGGGAAGTTTCTGAAGATGTCGCTTTTTCTTCGAATGTTTGTATTGCAGACAAGAATGCGGTTGAATCCGTGGCGGAAGAATTGAGAGGAATGAAAGGAAGAAAGATATCTAATATCCGAGCCTTGTCCTGATCATACCAACCTTTAGGGAAGAATTTAGGCATCGCCGGAAAATTCTCTAACACAATGTTTGTCTCGTGATTAGTCTTGGAGAGGGCTGCTATTTGGAGAGCTGAGATGGTTTCTTTTTGAAAGTTAGATAACATCGCCTCTCTGAGGGGAGGTGCTTGGAATGATTCCATGAAATATATCAGATCTTGGTTAGACCAGATCTGTTTTTTCATTCCATATTGAATGAGATCAAGTGATAGCTCGGTGACAGCATGAGCTGCTAGGAGGCCGATGAGGAGGTCATTTTTGAGAAGATCTCTTAGTGGTAGGGAGAGGGCAAGAGCCTCCCGAGCACTTTCACGATCAGCGATTTCCACCGCCGCAATTCCTTTGAGGTGATTTGTTTTAGCTATTTCCAGAAGGGGGATAAAGTGAGGCAGAGGTGTATTGAACCAAAGTTTTTCTTCTGTGTTTTGAAAGGGGTTTTCGGGGAGTTGAGCTTGCGAGAGAATTGCGCTAGCTTGGAGTTCCTGTAAGGTTTCTCCCGCTTTCTGCTCGATGATGGTGAGTAAGTTTTTCGCGATTTCGAACGACGAGCGATTTTCGGTTTCGAGTCCTAAGAAGATGGCATATTCAATTAGGTAATTTTCATTGTTAGGATTACGCTTAGGTCTTGTTCGCCCTTGACGTTCTTCTTCAGGAGGGAGCAAAGAAGCCTGGCGCAATTTCTGGCGATTTTTTTCGCCGAGGGAGCTTTTTTCTAGTGCGATTTCTTTGAAAATAGGGAGTGCTCCGAAGTTATCCTTCTCAGGAGGAGTAGGCGGTATTAGGTCACTCATGGTTAGGCTGCCTCCTGCTGCTAGATATCTTTTTTGGGCAGACTCCCATGCTTGAGCCCCTCGCCAACGTTCGATTTGGTAGAAGAGCACGGTAATGGTGAGTAGAACGACTGCTCCCCAAAGACAAATTTTGAGAGCTTTTTTACCAAGTCCTTGCTGGGCTGATATTTTGTCGTGGTTCATTTGTTTTTTAACGGTAGTTGATGTCGAGAGCTGCGAAGAGTTCTTGTTGCTGGAGGCTGAACGAAGGCACTGCATTGAGGTCGAGCTTTTGGAGCGCAAGAGCGGCCTGATCCTTGGGAGTCATCAGTTGGAGCGAGAAAATCAGGCCCCAGCAGGCGGCGACTCCAAAGCCCAGCCATTGCGGAGGGACCCACCAAGGTCCAGAGACGACGGTCTTTGAAGTCTCATGGAAGAGCTCATTCATAAGACTTTGCCTGAAGTCGTCGGGAAGACTTCGCCTTTCAATTTCCTTGATATGTTCGGGCAATGGATCGTCTGGATGTTCGATTTTCATGATTTGATTTCTTCATAGAGAGGACGGAGTTGGTCCCTCATTTTGTCTAAGGCGTAACGATATCGACTTGCGGCAGTGTTACCGGAAATTTTGCAAACTTTTCCGATTTCGGCGAAGGTCATCCCTTCCCAAAGATGGAGGATCGCGACGCTACGTTGCTCTTCTGGGAGCTCAGCAAGTGCTCTTTCCAGCCAGGTAGCAAACTCGTGTTTATCGGGATTTTCAACGGGGGCGATTAACCCCATGTCGTTTCCCCAGCGTTCTCCTCGTTTTTTCCAAGAACTATCTTTACGAGAGCGATCAAGGAGCGCATTTCTAACAGTTTTGAAAAGGTAGCTTTGTTCTTCTCTGGCTTTTTTGAAAAAATCCTGATTCTTTGCGACCTTGATAAAGGTTTCCTGCACGATGTCTTTGGCGATGTCCTCGTGACCAGCCAAGCCCAAGGCAAAGCGATATAAGGCTTCCGCCCAGCGATCATAGAGCGCTTCGAAGCTTTTTTGATCCATGGATGAGCGTCTCAACATAGGGAAGACGGACTCAGGAACAATCTTTGTCTAAAGGATTCCACCGATAACCTCATTCCAAGAGAATTTGGAATCATTTGCTCTCGAAGGCTCTTCCTGTGATTGAAGAATTGGAAGCTATGTTCGCTCTAACACTTCTTTCGGAACTAGATTCTGCCACTCCTCTTGCCCTTGTTCCTGCATCGTGCAGAGGTCACGAGGAGTCTTGTTGAGGAGTTCTGGATCGCCAGAAGGGAGATGGACGATGTGCTTGTTGCTGTAGAGGAAGTGATAAAAATCTTGATACTTGTCCGGCGCACGGAAGTTTTTTGCAGTCACCATTTCGCCTGTTTTGCGGTTTTTCCAAGGTGAGACGAGGAGGCTGACTTTGTCTTTAAAGAGGCGGCCAAAGGACTCGAGGATTCCGCCATCAAGGTGCTGCGACCATTTTTCTTTAAAGAGTTCGTTCAAGAGCCCAATCGAGAGGATGACGCTGACGGGTTCACGTGTGTAACGCTTTAGGACTGCGACGATACGATAGAACTCAGCACAGCGCGAGATGATGACTGTTTTGCCCAATGCTTGTAGGACGTCTACGCGGTTGAGAAAGTCGAGGTAATCAATCTCTTCGCCTCGGAGGAGATTGTTCATTGAGATTTCGCAGACCTGGATTCCATTCTCTCCAGTGAGAGGGAGTTGTTCTGCTTGCGCTAGCATATCGAGGTGAAGATTCATCACCGGATTAAAGGAACCACGAAGGAGGAGGACTGGGCGCTTGTAGAGGACTTCGGCGGGTTGAACGACTTCGCCGTCTGGGAGGAACATGGCAGTCTCGGTCAAGCCGCCAGCGACGAGCTGGAGGGCGCAGATCCGATTGTCGATGTGTTGGAAAGGCTCGCCTAAGAACTTTAACATGTCGATCTCCACGCGCCCGGCAGGGATGTTGTCGGATAGGTGAGCGATGAACTCCTCGATCGAGTCGCGATGATGAAAGGCGGCGTGGATGAAGTTGAGTCCTACCACGCCGAGGGCTTCCATTTGGTCCACGTTTTCCTCATCAAGGAGGCGGACGTGGAGAAGGATGTCTCCCGCAGGGCCGCCTGGCTTGGTTTGAAGACGCAACCCCATCCAGCCGTGGCATTCTGCGGTGTCTTGGTAGCCACGAGCACGGACGGTATTACAGTAGGAGAAGAAGGTAGAGCAATCTCCTCGTTGTTCGGTCAGGCGCTCGGTGAGGAGTTGATGCTCGTGGTCGAGCATCGCTTTCACCCGTTCGCGAGAGACGTATCTACTGGATTTGCCGTAGATGGCGTCGCTCATGGTCATGTCGTAGGCCGAGATGGATTTGGCAACGGTGCCAGCTGAAGCCGAGGCTCGGAAGAACCAGTTGGCGACCTCTTGTCCGGCTCCTATTTCCGCAAAAACGCCGTAGATAGAAGAGTTGAGATTGATTTGTAACGCTTTTTCGAGAGAGGTCATGTGGGGAATGTAGATTAAAGCCCGTGAACCCAGCCTTGGTCGATCACGTCGGTGATGAGAACTTGGTTGTCGGTGACGGCTTCCTCGGGAAAGCGAATCTGGATACGGAATGTTGTGCTCGGCTCGGCAGAGTTAGGTAGTTCAGTGAGCAGAGGGGAGTCAGTGGGGAGATACCCGTAGAGGACAGAGTCATCGGGTGTGCGAGTAAGGGTGAAGCAAACCCACTCTTCATCGTTGTCGAAATTGAAGTTGTAGTAAAAACTCCGCGTTACGAGTGCACGCATTTTTTTAGGTTCCTTCGTCTTGTTCGTAATAAAGTCTTCCCATGGTTCCTCGCAATAGCTCACCCAGCTTTCCCAATCGACGAGAGCGCCTTCATCGGTGAGCTCGACGGCAATGAGACGGGATTCATAGTTTTTCAAGGTCACCTGAAAGCTAGCGATTTTTTTGGATACCCGGACGTTTCCATGATCGCCAATGGAGAGCGCTCCGATGGCTTCGTAGGGAGTGTGCTTGTAGTATTCTCGAAGGAGAGGCATCACCCGATCGGGGTCACGAATCAGAGGAGCAAATTCTTCAATTGATGTGACTGAGAGGAACTTTTCGGTAGTGAGGTTTGCTCGTTCGAAGTCGGGAGCTTGAACCTGTAAGAGAGGTTCCGATTGTTCAATGGATTGCGAAGTCCGGTCCGAGTTGTTGAAGGCGTCGAACCGGTCTGGCGCGAGTCCCTCTAGGGGGACTACTTTCCGTTCGTTCTTTTGCTGAATGATGAAGAACATACCGACTGCTACTCCGAGTGTGATTAGGAAAAATGTGGTGAGAATGAGCCCTTTCACGTTCGAGGGTTCTCGTGCTGTTGGCGAATCCGAATCCCAGGATTGTTCATTGTGTAGACTTCGCCTTTCTCCTTTTTCAAGAGGTTGGATAGGTTGGTTGTCGTCTTCTTTAGCGCTCTTTTCGTCTGCGAGAGAGATCGTGATAGATTGTTCGCAAAGAGGACAAGTGGTCGCACCGGTATGTGATTTTTTTGTGCGAAAAAGACCGCGACAAACTGGGCACATGAAGGGGAGCCAAGAGCCACGATCATCAAACGGAGCTGGTCCGGGTAAACTCATAATTCGTCTGGAATGGGAATGCGGGGTGGAGGGCGTAACTTGATAGTCGCTTCCCGCTCTCCTTTACGAGTTTCTTTTGCCGTGAAGCTCGCTTTTTTGAGTTTGGCAGTGCTTTCGGAGTCCTCTTCTTCCTCTGATGGAGCTGTTACGGTAGGGGTTTTCGCCCCATAGGGGTCGTCTCCTACGAGGGCGGTAGCGAGGACTGGGATGGGGCTGACTGATAGACGGCGTTGGCGGAGTTCCTGGGTGGCAGGGCTAAAGTGATCCGAAGGCGTGATTCCGCCTTCTCCATGGATAGGACAGAGGCCGACTTCTGCTTCGCCAACCCGCAGATACTCGGGGTAGGAGGTTGAGGCCAAGGTGGTCCCGAGCTCTGGATCGAAAACGCTATCATAACAGTAACGAGTAACTTTACGACCGGAGCGTTCGCAGAGCGCTACTGCTCGTAGGGTGGGAGGGAGTTTGATGCGCTCGCCGGGGAAGTTGTTTGCTACCGTATTCATGGTCTGAGTCCAGATCGGCAAGGCGACTTCCTTGGCGAAGGCGAAGTCGTATATAGGCTTGCGCCCCTCAAGAAACCCGACCCAGACGCCGCAAGTGACGCGACCGTTGTAGCCGACCGTCCATGAGTCCGAGAAGTTGTGAGTGGTGCCAGTTTTGACCGCTACTAAGTCAGGTTCAACGAATTTACGAGCTTCGGTGGTGAGGTTACCCTGTTGAGTGGTGTCTGCCAGTAGGGAGTGGACTTGGTAGGCTGCTGCTGATGAGCAGAGCTCGATGGTTTCGGCTTTGGTGCGAGGAGCGCGGTAAACTTCTTCCCCGTCCGAGTTCTTAATGCTTTCGATATAGTAGAGGCGTTTTGGAGCTCTGCCATTACGAGCAAGGGCAGAATACACTCGTGATACCTGCCAGAGGGAATTCTGTTCCCAACCCAAAAGGAGGCGAGCAAGCATTTCTCCAGATTCTAACGGAAGGCCAAATTTCTTAGCCTGTTCTGCTACCGCGACGATGCCGACATTGACTCCAAGGCGAACTGTCGCTCCGATTTTAGAGTCGCGGAAAGCTTTTCGAACGGTCACTTCGCCCTCGTAGACGGGATCAACGATTTCGTGCCCCCATTCTCCTAGGATGCCTTCGCTACCACCGAGGGCCACTTCGCGAGCATCCATGGGGAGGTCGTCGACGATGGTGGCGGGTGAGCGCCCTTTCTCAAAGGCAGTGGCGTAGACCACAGGGAGGAAGGCGGTGCCGATAGGGCGACGACCGGATTCGATGAAGTCGTATTGTGAGTGGTTGAACTCGCGTCCTCCGATGTGAGCGATGACTGCGCCGGTATCGCTATCGGTGACGAGGACCGCACCTTGTAGATAGGTGGGGGCCTTCGTGCTTTCGCGATTATGCTCTGAGAGCAGGGGGTGTTGATATCCCTCCTTTTGTTCAATTTCCAAGAGCTGCTCTCGGAGACTTTGATTAGCAATCTCCTGCACGTCCTTGTCCACAGTAGTGTAGATGGAGAATCCACCGCGAGACATGGCATCATCTCCGACGATCTCGCGAGTGAGAGCCACGACCTTATCATAGAGATGAGAGGTGCCTCTGCGTAATGGACGTGGATTGGTGACAACTGGGGCGGCCGAGAGCCGATCGTATTCTTCCCTTGTTGGAATCGTGCCCTCGGCGAACATCCGGGTGAAGACGTGGTTGCGGTCCTTCTGGTTTCGCTCCGGATTACGCAGTGGGTTGATGTGGTAGGGGTTCTTGATGCAGGCTACGAGGGAAGCGCTTTCCGAGATCGAAAGATCTTCCGGCTCCTTGCCGAAGAACCCGAGTGCCGCAGCTCTGATTCCGTAGTATCCTTTTCCGAAGTGCACTCGGTTCAGATACATTTCTAACAGCTTTCTTTTACGGGTCAGGCGTTCGTCGGTAGAGACCTTGCCCACGTAATGTTTTTCGATTTCTAACGCGACGAAGGATTCCACGATTTTACGTTCGATTCCGCTTTCACCTCGTTCATCGGCTTCATTTTGCAGGTTAAAGGCATTCCTCGCGAGCTGCATGGTGATGGTGGAGGCTCCTTGAGTGGTTTCACCTGCTTTGAGGTTGAGGTAAACTGCTCGTAGAACACCCACCCAGTCGACCCCATTATGCTCCCAGAAGCGCTGATCTTCCTGTGCGAGGAGGGCATTGATGAAGACGGACGGGATGTCGTCGATCGTGACGAGGGATCGGTTTTCATCGTATGAACGCCCAATCAGGATGCCATTGCGATCGAAGATTTCACTGGGTACTTCCACATCATCGACCTTCTCGTAATCGTAATTGGTCAGGGCGCGCTCGCGGTAGGGCTGCAGGAAAACAGTGTAGAAGAGAAGCACTGCTAGGATGCATAAGAGGGTGCAAACGAGGAAGAAGAGATAAAGGCCCCGCCTTTTGTAAAAAGGCTTCTTGGTCTTGAGTTTGTTTCGCTTCTTGTTCATGGGAAGG
>CALFBF010000020.1 GCA_937949965.1 uncultured Roseibacillus sp. | reverse complement strand
GGGAAAAGGTATCGTGGTATTCTGTTAGGGAGAGGGGAGGAGAAGGTGATTGAGGTTCGGGTGGTCCGCAAAGGAATGCCGAAAGAGGAAGTTGCGAAGAAGTTGCGAGAACTGGAGAACAGAGAAAGCGATTTAGCGATATCGGAAGTGGTGCGACATCGAGTGCGTTATTTTTCGGACGGGGTGGTGTTCGGAGGAAAAGATTTTGTGGAAGAAGTGTTTCAGGAGAGTCGAGAACGCTTTGGAGCGAAGCGAGAAAGTGGAGCGCGCAAACCGAGGGGAGCGCTAGGAGTCTTTGCGCAAGTGCTCTGGACGGCGAGAGATTTGCGCAAAGAATAATTTTAACCCTTCACTTTCGACGGTTTTCTCTTCGCAAAATAGGATAAAGTAATCCAAGCGCCAACGATGGGGAATAATAGAATAAGAATCATCCACAGAGGAACTTCAGACCCATTTCCATGGTTCCTTACTGTCCGTATTCCCTTAAATACGAGAACAGGCCAAGCTATCAAAAGGGTGATATTCAGAATTTGAGCGACAAGGAACGGAAAATTTGTAGAGACCCCGTCTAAAACAGAATTCCATTGGAGGCACAGTATTTCTGGAGCGCTCATACTTTTCATTCCTTATCTGAGCATAGTTATCAGATACGCCGATATTAGGAAGCGTATAAAAGGGGCGCGTTATTTGTTTGAAAGGTTTGAGAGCTGCGGGGGAGGGGGGTGGGGTCGTTGGCATGGCGCTGAGAGATGGTTGGGCTCTAATCGAGAGCGGTGTTCGAGGTTGTATTATGTGATCAGTCGAGTGGTGGACCGGCGGTTTGTGCTTGGCTCTGGGGAGAAGGAGGATGCTTGGAGCCTTAACGCATGCGTTCTGAGCGGCGAGGAGCTCACGTAAAGAATTTTTTAATACGTGAGAGGGCGGTATCTGACGGGCTGAAGAATCATTCTCCCCTTGGGTGGGGAGAGATGAGTTTTCAGTGGATTGTAATTTTCAAAAAATCAGGACTGTTCATGAATCGGAAGGACTTCAACTTTTTCTCACAAATTACAAACTTTGGTCTTGTCAGCAGGTCCGCTATTTCTATAGTCCGCGCCCCGCAAGTCGCGAGGAAGCTTCCTAGAAGCTTTGCTTGCTTCATTTTTTAATAAGTTATCGGGTTGCTCCCGGACAAGCCAGCTGATGCGAGTGTTATTCTCGCACGTTGTCTAGTCGGATGAGCCCAATGCTTTTCGAAGAGTGAGAAGTCTTGTGGGGAGACAATTTCTCCAAAAACTCGAACTGAACTAGCTTTTACCAAGCCACTCATTATGCCGACTATCAACCAACTCGTGCGAAAGGGACGGAAAAAGATTACCGTTGCTTCCAAGTCACGCGCTTTGACCAACTGCCCGCAGCGTCGTGGCGTCTGTTTGCAGGTTTATACCCGCACGCCCAAGAAGCCGAACTCCGCTCTCCGGAAGGTCGCCAAAGTCCGTCTCACGAATGGTCACGAAGTCATCGCCTACATCGGTGGTGAAGGTCACAACCTCCAGGAGCACTCCATCGTGCTTGTCCGTGGTGGTCGGGTGAAGGATTTGCCAGGTGTTCGTTACCACATCGTCCGTGGTGCGCTCGATACCCTCGGCGTCGATAAGCGGATGCAGTCCCGCTCTAAGTATGGTGCTAAGAAGCCCAAGAAGTAATTTTCAACCCATTTTGAACCATGGCCCGCAGAACGCGTAAGTATAAAAAGGACCCTGTCCACGATTCTAAGTTCGACAGTCCTCTCGTCGGAAAGTTCATCAGTATGGTGATGAAGGAAGGTAAGCGCTCGCTTGCTGAACGCATTGTCTATGCCGCAATTGATAAGGCGAATGATGGTACCGATACCGTTGATCCTCTCGAAGTGGTGAATCGTGCGATTGAGAATGCTAAGCCACGCGTAGAGGTGAAGAGCCGTCGCGTAGGTGGTGCTACTTATCAGGTGCCTCTCGAAGTTGATGGCGACCGTTCCGAAGCTCTCGCAATGCGTTGGATTGTTGGCTATGCGCGTGGTCGCAAAGGAACTCCCATGCACCTCGCTCTCGCCAACGAGATTAAGGACGCTGCTAACAACACGGGTAGCTCAGTCCGCAAGCGTGACGATGTTCACAAGATGGCACAGGCCAACCGCGCCTTTGCTCACTTCCGTTTCTAAAGAGTTTTTTCTCTCGATTAGCCAAAACTAGCAAAGACCTCGCATCCTAGATGTCCGAAAACCCCAACAGTCCTGACCGAGCATTCCCGTTGCAGCGCACGCGCAACATCGGGATCACGGCTCATATTGACGCGGGGAAGACGACTCTTACGGAGCGTATTCTTTTCTACACCGGCATGATTCATCGCCTAGGTGAGGTTCATGACGGTGCCGCTACTACTGACCACATGGAGCAGGAGCGGGAACGTGGCATCACCATTCAATCTGCTGCCGTGACCTGTTCGTGGGAGCAAAAAGAAGAGCCGGGTGTCGAGAAGTTGTTCCAAGCTCAGGAGCAGCGCATCAATATCATTGATACTCCCGGTCACGTCGACTTCACGGCCGAGGTTGAGCGCTCCCTCCGTGTTCTTGATGGTGCCGTTGTGGTCTTTTGTGGCGTTGCCGGAGTGCAGCCGCAAACCGAGACCGTCTGGCGCCAAGCCAATAAATACTCTGTCCCGCGAATTATTTTCGTCAATAAGATGGACCGAGTAGGAGCCGATTTTGATGCTGTTGTGGAAGAAGTCCGCGAGAAGTTGGGAGCGAATGTGCTCCCAATTTTGATCCCACTCGGAGCGGAAGATTCTCTTCGTGGTCAGTTAGACGTCATCAATCAGAAGGCGGTCATATACACCGAAGATGATACTCAAGGCTCGACCTATGAGGTCCGCGACCTCGAAGGGGAAGAAGTTGACCTTGGCCAGCTTGCTTACGCGGAACTGTTAGAGACTGTGGCCGGCACCAACGATGAGTTGGGTGAAAAGTTTTTGATGGAGGAAGAAATTTCTCCTGCTGAGTTGAAGGCCGCTCTCCGTGCCGCAACGATTGCGAACGAGATTGTTCCCGTTGCTGGTGGTTCTGCCTTCAAGAATAAGGGCGTGCAGTATCTGCTCGATGCCGTCGCGGACTACCTCCCGAGTCCACTCGATATCCCTGCTGCTCGTGGGATGCATCCTGATGATGAGGAGAAGGAAGTCCTGGTGGAAACCAATGATGCGAGCAAGTTCTGCGCTCTCGCTTTCAAGCTCACCAACGATAAGCACTTCGGGAAGTTCGTCTTCTTCCGTGTTTACTCCGGTTCTGTTTCCAAAGGAGACCAAGTTTTCAATCCCCGCACTGGTAAGAAAGAGCGTGTGGGTCGTCTGATTCAGATTCAGGCCGATAGCTTCAAGGACATTGATACCTGTTATGCTGGCGATATTGCCGGAATGGTGGGTCTTAAGAATGCCGCTACTGGAGACACTCTCTCTGATGCTTCCCTCAAGGTCGCACTCGAGCGTCCTATTTTCCCAGAGCCCGTTATCGGAATGGCCGTTGAGCCCCGTTCGACGGCGGATTCGGATAAGATGTCCATCGCTTTGGGTCGTCTCGCTGACGAGGATCCGACTTTTGTGGTTTCGACTAATGAAGAGACGGGTCAGACTATCATCTCCGGCATGGGGGAGCTTCACTTGGAGGTCATCATCGACCGTCTCCTGCGCGAGTCCAATGTGCAGGCTCGCGTGGGTAAGCCGCAGATTTCCTACCGCGAAACAATTTCGCAACCTGCTACGGGTGAAGGCAAGTTAGAAAAACAAACGGGAGGCACAGGTCAATACGGTCACGTCGTCCTCGAAGTCAGTTCTAACGAAAAGGGAAGTGGCAACACCTTCGCCAACTCGGTCAAGGGTGGTGTTATTCCGAAAGAATTTTTTGGTGCTATCGAGCGTGGTCTCAAAGAGGCAATGACGACGGGCACCGTTGCGGGCTATCCCGTGGTGGATATCCATGTGAACGTGAAGGATGGCTCCTTCCATGAGGTTGATTCGAATGAAAACGCCTTCCGCATGGCCGCTATTTTCGCCATTCGCGATGCTTTTGTGAAAGCAAATGCGATTTTACTTGAGCCAGTGATGGATGTCGAAGTAAGCACCCCGCCCGACTATCAAGGAGATGTCATGGGTGACCTCAACCGCCGTCGCGCGCAGCTCGGCAGTATGGAAACCAAAGGCACGGTCTGCACCCTCAAGGCGCAAGTCCCTCTCTCCGAGATGTTCGGCTATATGACCGATCTTCGCACCCTTTCCTCTGGACGAGCTTCATTCACCATGGAGCCCAGCAGCTTTGAACCCGTCCCCGATAAGCTGGTGGACGAACTGACGGGCCGACGCCCTGCCGCATAACCTTAACGAACGACCAATTTTTTCAATAAACTGATGAACCAGAAAATCCGCATCCGACTCCGGGCCTTCGACCATCGTGCGATCGACCGCTCGTCCGACGAAATCGTGGAAACTGCGAAGCGCACAGGCGCGCGTATCGCAGGCCCGATTCCTCTTCCAACCCGAGTTGAAAAGTTTTCCGTGAACAAGTCTGTGCACGTCAACAAAAAGTCCGCGGATCAGTTCGAGATTCGGACCCATCGTCGTCTCCTCGACATCGTTGACCCAACTGCTCGCACTGTTGATGAACTCAAGAAGTTAAATCTTCCCGCTGGTGTGGACATCACCATTCAAATCTGACCCTCGCAAGACAATGGCTTTAGGACTAATTGGTAAAAAATTGGGCATGACCCGAGTCTTCGATAAGGAGGCTGGTTCCATGATCGCAGTCACTGTTGTTGACGTATCTGGCAATGAATTTGTGCAGACTCGGACAGTAGAGAAGGACGGCTATTCTGCTATTCAGGTCGGCTATGACGACCAGAAGGAGCATCGTCTCACTGCTGCCGCCAAGGGGCATCTCGACAAGGCGGGAGTCGCTCCCAAGAAGAAGCTTCTCGAATTCCGTTTTGAAGAAGGAGCTGAACTCCCTAATACTGAGGAAGCTCACCCCGGTGCAGGTCTCTTCGAAGATGGCACATGGGTGGACATCATCGGAACCACCAAGGGTAAGGGTTTCCAAGGGGTTATGCGTCGTTATAACTTCCAGGGACAACCTGCTGCTCACGGTCACATGATGCACCGTCGAACAGGAGCCGTTGGTGCCGGTTCTACTCCAGGACGTATTTGGAAAGGGCAGAAGATGCCCGGTCGTCACGGTAACTATCGCCGGACGACACAGAACTTGAAGGTGGTCCAGAGCCGCCCCGACGACAACGTCGTGCTTATCTCCGGTGCCGTGCCAGGCAGCAAAGGGAGCTACGTCGTTATTCGCCCCGCGCTTAAAAAGTAAGTGCTGAACTGCAAAGAATTTAGAAAGGAACGAAAATGGCAAAAACACTGACAATCGCTGATGCAAAAGCAGCGAATCTCACTCTCGAGGAAGAGGGACGCGGCAACCAAGCCGTGCACGACCTCGTCGTCGCTTACCAAGCCAATCGCCGCAGCGGCACTGCATGTGCAAAGACTCGGGGCGAGGTCTCTGGTAACAACAAGAAGATGTTCCGCCAGAAGGGAACTGGTAATGCTCGTCACGGCACTAACAAGGCACCTATCTTCGTAGGTGGTGGAGTGGTCTTTGGACCTCGTCCACGTAGCTACGCCAAGACTGTGCCGCGGAAGGTTCGCAAGCTCGCTCTCCGACGCGTTCTCGCCGATATCATCGCTGATGATAAGGTGACCGTAGTAGACAGCTTCGCGATCGCTGATGGCAAGACCAAGACTTTCGTAAAAACAATCAACGACACTGCGAGTGCTCCTACTGTGCTCGTGGTAGCTAAGTCCTTCGATGAAGCAACTTACCGTGCCGCACGCAATGTAGCATGGGTCCAGTTGGAAACCGCAGACAGCGTGAACATCGAACAACTCTTAAAGTATCGTCGAATCATCCTTTCCCAGGATGCCTTTGAAACCCTCGCCGCACGCACGGCCTAACCCGCAGTAGAACCTAAGGAAAATGAAAGACATTTACCAAGTCATCGACACCATCCAGATGTCGGAAAAGGCGGCTCTCCTGCAGGAGACCAATAACGAATACGTTTTTAAGGTGGCTCGTGCTTCGAACAAGATCGAGATCAAGAAGGCTGTTGAAAAACTTTTCGCGGTCAAGGTCGAGGACGTTCGCACCTGTAATTACGAAGGCAAAATCAAGCGTAAGCGTCGTGCAGACCAAGGTCGCACTTCTCGTTGGAAGAAGGCTTACGTTCGCCTCAAGGAGGGAGATACCCTCGACCTGGTATAAGGACCACGATTGTCCTTACCACTTATCTAACAATTTCTAACCCGAATCGAGATGTCACTGAAAACATTCAAGCCCATCACCCCGACCAACCGGTATAAAGAGCACCCCGACTTCGCGGAGGTGACCAAGTCTACTCCGGAGAAGAGCCTTACCCGCCCACTCAAGAAGTCGGGTGGACGCAACAACCAAGGTCGCATCACCTGCCGCCACAAGGGTGGGGGACACAAGCGCAAGTATCGCGTAATCGACTTTAAGCGCAACAAGCGCGACATCGAAGCCACTGTTGTTGGTATCGAGTATGATCCGAACCGCACCTGCCGTATTGCTCTCTTGGAATACACGGATGGGGAAAGAGCTTACATCCTCGCTCCTGTTGGTTTGACCGACGGTGCTAAGGTGCAGTCTGGCGAAAGTGCTCCTCCTAAGCCGGGAAATGCAATGCCTCTCAGCAAAGTTCCTCTTGGAACTGCGGTTCACAACATCGAGCTTCAGCCTGGTGGCGGTGGCAAGGTAGCCCGCTCTGCTGGTCAACAAGCCATTCTCTCTAACCGTGAAGGCGACAACGCGCTTGTGCGTATGCCTTCTGGTGAGATTCGCCGCTTCAATGCAAACTGCTACTGCACCATTGGTCAGGTCGGCAATCGTGACCACATGAACGAAGTTTCTGGTAAGGCTGGCCGCACTCGCTGGCAGGGCACTCGCCCAACTGTCCGCGGAATGTGTATGAACCCAGTCGATCACCCCAACGGTGGTGGTGAGGGTAAGTCCAAGTCCGGTGGTGGTCGCCAGCACTTGAAGTCGCCTTGGGGTCACACCAAAGGCCAGAAGACTCGTAAGAAGAAAAAGCCTTCGAATACCTTCATCGTGGAGCGCCGTAAGAAGAAGCGCTAGTCCCTGACCTGTTACACCTAAAACTTTATTTACTATGCCACGTTCACTGAAAAAAGGACCCTTCGTTGACCAGAAGTTGCTCGCTAAGATCGACACCGCTGTCGAGAAGGGTGACAAGAAGCCAATCAAGACTTGGAGTCGTCGTTCGATGATTACTCCAGACTTCGTCGGCCTCACTTTCTCTGTCCACAATGGGAAAACCTTCCTCCCTGTTCTCGTTACTGAGAACATGGTTGGTCACAAGTTGGGGGAATTTGCTCCTTCCAAGACCTTCAAGGCTCACGGAGGAGTCGGTAAGAAGTAAGCCTCTTTCCTTTCCGAATTTTTACGACCAATCCCACAATGTTCTCACGCTTCTCCATCTCAGCTGCTACTGCTGCCCTCCTCGGGTCGGTGGTGCTAGCGAGTGGATTGCAAGCACAGGATGGACGTGGTGAGGTCAAACGCTTGCGCCGCGAGAATGCCAACTTAAAAGAGAGTCTGGTAGCGGCACAAAAGCAAGCAGATGAGAGTTCGGAGAAGCTCAAGGAGATCAATCTTCGCCTCGAAGCAATGGGCTCTGGACTGCTCGATGGTGGCGAAGACCGTCTTGTCAAGGCCGTTGCTGACCTTGAGGTGATGGCTCGCAAACTCAAAGAGATGGAGGATGCAGCGCTCGCGCTTTCCTCCAGTACTCAAAATTATCTTTCGACAGCCATTGCCGCTGATCCGGATGCCCGGATTGAAGTTGAGACGCGCTTGCGCGACCTTGACATGGTCATTGGTTTGCGCGAAGCCCCTCGTCGCGACCGGCAGGTTGGGAATCTTCAACTGGCCGAAGTGGTCAGCGTTGATTCCGAATCTGGAATCGTTGTTATCAACGTAGGGGAAAAAGAATCTGCTGTTGTGGGAATGCCCTTCGAGGTTTTCCGCAACGACACCAAAGTAGGGGATGCCCTCGTTGCGCAAACACGCTCCGATGTCAGTGCCCTTTTAATCACCGATTTACAAAACGAAGAAAACCCCGTGCGCCGTGGCGACCGGGTTTCATTCACACGCAGCAATTAAGGAATAAGAATCATGGAAGTCCGCGCAATACACAAATATGCGAAAATCTCGGCCAAAAAGGCCCGGGACGTAGCTCGGGAAATTCAGGGCCTCCCTGTCTCCGACGCTCTCGATACCTTGACCTACACGCCAAAGAAGGCCGCTTTCCTCATCGGAAAGACCCTCAAGAGTGCGGTCGCAAATGCCGAAAACAATCATGAGATGGACCCTGAGGCCATGATCGTTAAGGAAGCTCACGTCACTGACGGGCCTACTCAGCGTCGCTTCAAGCCTCGTGCTCGTGGTTCTGCGGCTGCTATTCGCAAGCGTTCGAGCCACATTTACATCACCCTCGCTCCTGCTCCCGATGAGGAAGAGCCGAAGGCTCGCAAAGCACCTAAGAAGGCAGCACCTAAGCAAGCTGCTCCTGCAGAGGTTGAGTCTGTGACCGAAGAGGAAGCTCCTGCACCCGAAGCTGCGGTAGATACCTCCAACTTGGGAGTTGTTTTTGACGAAGCACCTGCAGATGCAGATGACTTGAAGAAGATTTCTGGCGTCGGTCCAGCTCTCGAAGAAAAGTTACATGGTTTTGGGGTTTACACTTACCAACAAATCGTTGATTGGACCCCTGAGAATATCGCTGCCTTTGACGACCTCCTTTCTTTTAAAGGACGTATTGAGCGTGATAACTGGCAGGACCAAGCCAAGACTCTGCAATCTGAAAAAGGAGGAGAGGCCTAATTCCTCCCGCAACACTTTAACTTTTATTTAACGAACGATATGGGACAGAAAGTCAATCCAGTGGGTTTCCGACTCGCCTTCAACCGCGACTGGCGCTCGAAGTGGTATGCTGAAGGGGAAGATTACACCGAGAAGCTTCACCAAGATCTCGCCGTACGCCGCTACATCAAAAATCGCCTGCAATTTGCAGCAATTTCAAAAGTGGTTATTGAACGTGCTTGGAATAGTGTGCGGGTGACCGTCCATACCTCTCGCCCCGGCTTAGTAATCGGTAAGCGTGGTGCTGAGATCGAGACCATGACCAAGGATATTTCCAAGGTTTGTAGTGGTGCTCAGGTTAAGATTGATATCGTCGAGATTCGTCAGCCGGAGCTCGATGCCCAACTTGTTTGTGAAAACATCGCCGTTCAGCTTGAGCGTCGAATCAGTTTCCGTCGCGCGATGAAGAGGGCCGTTCAGACTGCAATGGACTTCGGTGCTGATGGCATCCGCGTTCGTTGTGGAGGTCGTCTTGGTGGTGCGGATATCGCCCGTGCGGAGCAGTACCGTCAGGGGAAAGTCCCCCTTCAGACCCTTCGTGTGCCTATCGACTATGGCTTCGCAGAAGCGAGCACCGTTTACGGGATCATTGGCGTTAAGTGCTGGTTGAACGTGAAGGAAGAGAAGCTCAAGGGCGGACAAGGCGGCGGTCAGCGTCGTGGAGGCCCAGGTGGTCGTCGTGGTGGACCGGGCGGAGATCGTCGCGGTGGACCAGGAGGAGATCGTCGTGGTGGTGGCGGAGGTGATCGTCGTGGAGGCGGTGACAATCGCGGAAACGGTGGCGGAGGCGCTCCCCGTAACTAATCCACTCGCCGAGAATCAAATTACTTTTCGAACGAAACAAACTTTCAAATAGGAGGACCTAAGATATGCCACTCATGCCCAAGCGGACTAAGTTCCGTAAATCACATCGCGGAAGCCGTGCTGGTAATGCTCAGCGCGGAACAGACGTTAGCTTTGGAGATTTCGGTCTTCAGGCCTTGGATCGCGGTTGGATGACCAACCGTCAGATCGAAGCCTGCCGGATCTCAATCAACCGTTACCTCAAGCGTAAGGGTAAGGTCTGGATTCGTATTTTCCCTCACAAGTCCACTACTGCGCGTCCACCCGAAACTCGGATGGGTAAGGGTAAAGGCCCAGTTGATGCATGGGTAGCGGTGATTCGTCCCGGTGCCATGCTCTTCGAGATTGGTGGTGTCCCTGAATCACAGGCCAAGGAGGCTATGCGCCTCGCCTCGAACAAGCTGGGTATCCGGACTCGTTTCGTAGTTCGTGGTCATCATGGCTAATTTTCCACCGCATAGATTTTAAGAAGAAAGACAATTATTATGGCAGCGACAAAAGCAAAAGACCTCCGCGAGTTAGGGAGTGAAGAACTCACCAAACGCTTGCAGGACCTCAAGGCTGAGGGCGTGACCCTGCGCGTGCAGGCTGCAACTGGCCAGTTGGAAAACACCGCGCGTATCCGTCTGGTGCGCCGTGAGGTAGCCCAATTGTTGACCGTATTGAACGAGCGTCGGAGCCAAGCCTAATTGCCCGACTGAGACAGTAGAGAACCAATTTTAAGAACGAGATGAGCGAAGAGACTAAAACAGAGACAGAGCCAGGCTTGCGTAAGCAACGTGTTGGCATCGTACGCTCCACAGGGATGGATAAGACCATTGTGGTGGAATACACCAACCGCGTCCCTCACCCCCAGTTTAAGAAAATCGTGAAGCGCTCGAAGAAGTTCTATGCTCACGACGAGAAGGAAGAAGCAGCTGTTGGCGACAAGGTCCGCATCGAAGAATGCCGTCCTCTCTCCAAGAAGAAGTGCTGGAAGTTAGTCGACATTTTGACGCACTAATCTTCCTGTCCGAACCAATTTAAATACCTAATTTTACAACCGAAAGGAACGAAGCGATGATTCAAATGGAATCCAAATTCGAGATTGCTGATAACACCGGCGCTCGACAGGCAAAAATGATTGGAGTGATGGGCAAACGCTCTCGCTCGGCAGATGTAGGTGACGTTATCACCGCCCACGTTCGTGAAGCGATTCCGACTGCTTCTGTGAAGAAGGGTGCTGTTGTGAAATGCGTTATCGTACGCACCGCAGCTCCTATCCGTCGACCCGATGGTTCGATTCTCCGCTTTGATGGCAATGCTGCTGTTATCATTGATAAGGATGGCAACCCGAAGGGAACTCGTATCTTTGGCCCCGTAGCTCGTGAGCTTCGTGAGAAGAACTTTATGAAGATTGTCTCCCTCGCACCGGAGGTTCTTTAATCCTTAATTCAACCATTTTTAACGAGATGTCCCGCCCCAAAACACACGTCAAGGCAGGTGATGAAGTCACCGTCATTTCAGGCAACCATAAAGGGAAGTCTGGCAAAGTGATCTCTGTCGATGCCAAGAAAAAGCAAGTGGTCGTCGAAGGCGTCCGCGTGATGAAAAAAGCGACCCGCCGCTCCGAGCAAGACCCTGAAGGGGGGATTCTCGACAAGGATGGTCCGATTCATCTTTCCAATGTCAAGAAAGTGGGCTAAGCCCCGCTTCCCGCAGAATCACTTCTGCATCCGTAGCGCTTAAGCCAAACCAGCTGACCCGCGATTATGAAAAACGAAACTAAAGAGAAATACACCAGCCTTGCTGCTCCTCAACTGAAGGAGAAGTTTGGCCTCAAGAATCCGAATGAGGTTCCGACTCTCGAAAAGATTGTCCTGAATACTCATATTGGCAAATACATCAACGATCGTAAGGTCGCCGTTGAAGATGCTGTCGAAGATCTGAGCAAGATCACGGGACAGAAGCCCAGCGTCGTCTATGCTCGTAAGAGTGTGGCAAACTTCAAAGTCCGCGAAGGCGAAGCCGTTGGTGCTCGTGTTACTTTGCGCGGCGAGCGGATGTGGGAATTCCTAGACCGCTTCATCAACATCACGGCACCGAACGTGCGTGACTTCCGAGGCTTTCCTTTCAAGAGCTTCGATGGTCGTGGCAACTACGCCATGGGCATCAATGACCAATCCATTTTTCCTGAGATTGAACTCGACCAAGTCAAACGTCAACTCGGCTTTGACCTGATTGTCGTAACGACTACCAATAGTGACGAGCAAGCTAAGTTTTTGCTTGAGCAGTTAGGCTTCCCATTCCGCAAGCCTGCTGAAAAGTCCGCCGCCTAAACCTAAGATAAAATTTTAACCGGAAAAAATTATGGGAGTCATTAGTGATCCAATTTCTGATTTTTTGATTCGTCTCAAGAATGCGTCTCGTGCGCAGAATGATACGTTCACCGCCCCTTCATCCAAGATGAAGATCGAGCTTGCTCGCATCCTCAAGGAAGAAGGCTATATCTGGAACTACGAGGTCGATAGTAGCGGCCAGTTTCCTCAAATCAAAGTGACCGCCAAGTATGTGGACGGCACTCCAGCTTTGACTGACCTCAAGCGTATCTCACGCCCCGGTCGTCGCCACTATGTCGGTGCGGGCGAAGTGCCCCGCGTGTTGAATGGTCTTGGTATCTCCATCCTCTCTACCTCTCGTGGAGTGATGACGGGAGTGCAAGCAAAGCGTGAGAACGTGGGCGGCGAAGTGCTGGCTCAAGTTTGGTAAATCCCTAGACAGAGAAAGTAAGAAAATGTCACGAGTAGGTAATAAGCCAATCGCGCTTCCCGATAAGGTGAAGATTGCAAATGATGGCCCCAACGTCACCGTTGAGGGACCCAAGGGCAAGCTAGAGTGGACTCTGCCGGAAGGTATTGAGATGTCCCAAGAAGACGGTTCTTTGACCGTTACCCGCGTGAGCGACAAGCGTGATAAGCGCGCGCTTCACGGAACTTCCCGCAGCCTTGTTCAGAACATGATCATCGGAGTGTCCGAGGGTTTTGTGAAGGAGCTAGAGATTCAAGGAGTTGGTCTTCGTGCCGCTCTGAAGGGGAAGGACCTCGACCTCAGTCTTGGTAAGTCTCACCCCATTTTACACCCCATCCCAGAAGGGTTGACCGTCACTGTATCGGACAACACCAAGATCAAGGTTGAGGGAATTGATAAGCAGTTGGTAGGGCAGTTCGCCGCTGAAGTGCGTCGTTACTATCCACCCGAACCCTATAAAGGAAAAGGTGTCCGCTATGTGGGCGAGTATGTGCGCCGTAAGGCTGGTAAGAGCGTGAGCAAGTAAGGAACCAACAAAATGAGTACTTTAAATCGAAAGAAAATTCGTCAGCGCGTCCATCAGCGGATCCGCAAGAAGGTTGTTGGAACCCCTGAGCGGCCTCGTTTGGCGGTTCATTGCTCCAACAAGAATGTTTACGTCCAGTTGATCGACGATGCCGCTGGCAAGACAATCTGCCAAGCCTCAAGCCTTGATAAGGAAGTAGAGGCCAAGACCGCTAGTAAGGTCGTGGCTGAGAAGGTGGGCAAGCTCATCGCTGAGCGTGCTCAAGCAGCGAATGTTTCCACAGTGGTCTTCGATCGTGGTGGTCACTTGTTCCATGGAAAAATCAAGAGTTTAGCTGATGCTGCTCGTGAAGGTGGATTGAAATTTTAATTGAAGAACGATGTCAGAAGATAACGACAAGAAGCCAGAAGAAGCAGCCACTCCCGCACCGGAGGCCAAGCCCGAAGCTGCCGCAGCACCTGCTGCTGAGAAAGCTGCCGAGTCCGCTCCGCCTCGAGGAGGAGACCGCCGTCGCGATTTCCGCGGAGGTGGTGGTGGAGACCGCCGTGGTGGTGGTCCTCGCCGTGATGGAGGCCGTGGTCGCCGCGAAGAAGAGGAAGATGATGGTTTGACCGAGAAGGTCGTTTTCATTAACCGCTGTTCCAAAGTTGTAAAAGGTGGTCGTCGCTTCAGTTTCTCTGCCCTCGTGGTAGCAGGAGACATGAATGGTAAAGTCGGATTTGGTTTCGGCAAAGCTAACGAAGTCGCTGAGTGCATCAAGAAAGCTAGCGAAATCGCTAAGAAAAATCTCGAGCCCATGAAGCTAGACGGAGGAACGATTCCTCACGAGGTGCAAGCTGCTTACGGAGGGGGAATCGTTCTCCTCAAGCCCGCGTCTCCCGGAACCGGTGTTATTGCTGGTGGTGGTGTCCGTGCGGTCTGCGAAGCAGTCGGTATCAAGGATGTTCTCGGAAAGTCTCTAGGTTCTAACAATCATGCTAACGTAGTGAAAGCTACCCTTAAGGCGCTCTCCGAACTTCGGAACCGTGACGAGATATACTCTCTCCGCGGTAAGAAGAAGAGTAAGGCTATTTAACCCAATTTAAGAAAGAACACTGCAACATGAACTTGCACGATTTATCACCAAATCCAGGCTCTAAGCACCGCACCAAGCGCCTTGGAAAAGGAGAAAGCTCAGGTCTTGGCAAGACGTCCGGTAAAGGACACAAAGGTCAAAAGTCTCGCTCTGGTGGCACTATCCGCCCCGGCTTCGAGGGTGGTCAGATGCCACTTCACCGTCGTCTTCCTAAGCGTGGATTCAACAACTTTACCTTCCGCGATAAGATTGCGGTTGTGAATTTGGCTCGCATCGAGGAGAAATTTGCTGACGGGGAAACCGTTAGTGAAGAGACTTTGCGCGAACGTAACCTCATGAAGGGGGTTTACGACGCCGTTAAGGTCCTCGGCCAAGGCGACATTTCCAAGAAACTAACCTTCAAAGTGAATCTCGTGAGCAAAGCTGCTCAAGAGAAGATCGAGAAGGCAGGCGGCTCGGTTGAGCTCGTCTAGACATTCGAAACTTCTACTCCCAAGTTGAGCTTCGGATCCGTCTGGAGCCCTTGGGATTTTTCCATAGTTACACTACTCACTTTTTTCACATTCAATGATTTCGGCTTTTGCTAACACTTGGCGCGTCCCTGAGCTACGGGACCGTATCATTTTCACCTTGGTGATGATCGTCATCGTCCGGTTGGGAGTGAACATCTCTCTCCCTGGCGTGGACTCCACAGTTATTAAGGAGTGGTTAGAGATTCGCGCAAATGAAGAGGGATCCTCTGCTGGTGCTCATCTGGGTGCTCTCTTGAATGTGTTCTCGGGGGGAGCCTTGCAGAATGCGGCTCTCTTTGCCCTCGGCATCATGCCTTACATCTCGGCCTCGATTATGATGCAGCTGATGGCTGCTGTCGTGCCTAAACTTGCTAAGTTGAAGCGGGAAGAGGGTGGTCAGCAAAAGATCAATCAATACACCCGTATTCTCACTATCATTATTGCGGCAGTGCAGGGTTTCCTCCTCGCCAAGTCGCTTGAGAATCCGGCTGCCATTATCTACATGGATGGCATCGAGAAGGTCGGTCGTGACCTCGTGCCCGGTTGGGGTTGGGGGTTTGTCGCGATGGCTGTTCTCACCATCGTAGCTGGCACCATGTTCTTGATGTGGATTGGTGACCAGATTACGGAGCGGGGGATTGGTAACGGAATCTCGCTCATTATTTCGGTCAATATCATCGCAGCCCTACCTGGTGGTCTGACACAGGCATGGCAGACCTTCATCGGAGACGATGCCAGCCCCTTCCAAGCGATGACCCTTGTTGGACTAGTAGCCTTCTTACTTTTCATTACCGCAGCGATTATTGCGATCACGCAGGCCCAACGGCGCATCGCAGTCCAGTACGCCAAGCGAGCGAGCAATCGCAGTGCTAAGCAAATGACTGGTCACACCCAGTATCTCCCTCTCAAGGTGAATTACGCAGGGGTTATGCCTATCATCTTTGCGAGTGCAGTTCTCAACTTGCCTCTTCTTTTACTCAGCCAGATTTTCCCTGATGCCGCATGGGTGGCTGATTTTCAACAGTGGTTCAACCCAGCGGCTTGGCCTTACTACGTCATCGCAGGTATCATGATCTTCTTCTTCAGTTACTTCTGGGTGGCGACCATGTTCCAGCCGAGTGAAATTTCGGAGAACCTCAAAAAAGGTGGTGGATACATCCCTGGTGTCCGCCCTGGTAAGCCCACTTCGGACTTTTTGGACTTCACGATGACTCGGCTCACTTTTGCGGGTGCCATCTTCCTCACCATCATTTTCGTCCTTCCGGCGCTGATTACTCAGATTTTCAAGCTGCCCGGATTAGTTTCTCAATTCTTTGGTGGCACGAGCCTGTTGATCCTAGTCGGTGTTCTTCTCGACATGATGCGTCAGATCGAGACTCACCTGCTCCAGCGCAACTACGATGGCTTCCTTCGTAAGGGTAAGCTCAAGGGCCGTATCGAGCGCCGTCAGGCTGCTGGTTCATCAGCTTCCAGTGGAATCATCGTCTGGTTGTTAGTCTTCGTTTCCATCATGGTTGTGCTCGGAATCGCAGCTTGGATTGCGAAGTAAGGAGATGATCGAGGGGCGTTACTTTGCGATGCTGGGTCCTCCAGCTTCTGGTAAAGGAACGCAGGGGCGACTCCTCGCTGAACGACTCGGTTTGGCATACTTAAGCACTGGGTCTCGTTTACGCAGGGAGATTGAAAAAGGTTCCGACCTCGGTTTGAGAGCAAAAACCTACCTCGACTGTAATCAATATGTCCCTGATGATCTCGCTATCGAACTGGTTCACTCGTGGTTGAGCAGGTGCTCCGAAGGGTGGTTGTTAGATGGTTTTCCGCGTAGTCTAGTGCAAGCACGAGCACTTATGGAAACTCCTATTATAGTAGGGACTTCCTCGGATCTTCCTATTCAAGTGATTCATCTCACAGTGCCTGCTGCCGAGCTACGCAAGCGAGTGACCACCCGTCGTGAGTGTAGCAATTGCGGTGCTACCACCACGAGCGATCATCAGGTTTGCCCCAAGTGCGGGAGTGCCGAGCTCATTGCTCGCGCCGATGACTCGACGGAAGGCTTCGAGAAACGTCTGCAATCCTATCAGTCTTTGACCCTACCTGCGCTAAAGGTTTTGCAAGAATCTCTTGCAGTCCATACCGTGAGCGGGCTTGGTTCGCGTGACGAGGTCTCCCTCGCAATCCAAGAAAAACTCCGCTAATGGCTAAAAAGAAAAAAAACCTCATTCGAATCAAGAACGCAGAGGAAATCAAGATGATGCGTTCCGCTGGGGAAACTGCTTCGCAAGTGTTGCAAGCCACTGCGGCCTTTATCGAAGCTGGCAAAACGACGCGTGAGATTGATGAGTTCGCTGCGCGTGAAATCGAGAAGCATGGCTGCACCAGTGCTTTTCTGAACTATCGCGGTTTTCCTGGGAATGCCTGCGTGGGGCTCAACGAATGCGTAGTGCATGGCATCGGCGATGAGCAAGAAGTTAAAGACGGCGATATTGTGAAAATCGACGTCGGCATCTACAAGAATGGTTGGGTCGGCGACAATGCTACTACCGTTCCCGTAGGAAAGATTGATGACTCTACTAAGCTACTGTTAGCAGCAACGGAGCAGTCACTTTTCAGCGCCATCGAATATGCGGTGGAAGGGAATCGACTCTGGGATCTCTGTGGCAGTGTGAATAGTTACGTCCGCCAATTTAAATTCACCGTTGTGCGCGACCTCGTCGGTCATGGCGTGGGACGTGATCTTCACGAAGAACCACAGGTGCCTAATTACCGACCTATTGGTAAGCGGTCTCCCATTCTGAAGGCCGGCATGATCCTCGCGATTGAACCCATGGTGAACGCAGGAAGTTCTCAGGTAGAAACCCTCTCGGATGGTTGGACCATGGTGACCGCGGATCGTGCGAATTCTGCTCACTTTGAGCACACCGTCCTCGTTGGCAAAGAGGCTCCCGAGATTCTCACTTGGCGTCCTCGCACTGCTCTTCCCGAGCAACTCGGGATCCCCGAACTGACTGTTTAAGGTTTGGGGATCGAGGTTGTGCAAAAGATGCCGATTGAATCGCGCTCATTATCGCGTAAAATCTGTTGGAATGATGAGACTGCGAAATTCGATTTGCGCGTTCACCTCTGTCCTAGCCATCACGATGGTTTGGGGAGAGAGCGAACGGCATTACTTCAATGACCTCCGTGCACCGGAGAGTGTCGAGGACTTGCTCAATATTGAGCGGGCTCTCAAGGCACAGCTTCCAGTAACCAGAGCGGCGACTGTTTGCCTAGAATTAGGTGAGGAGAAAGGATCGGGCAGTGGAGTTATTGTTAGTGCCAATGGTCTCATCTTGACGGCCGCTCACGTGAGTGGCGGAGTCAATCGCACGATCGAGGCGGTCATGGAGGATGGCACTCGTTATCCGGTGCGAACTCTGGGTCTGATTTCTGATACCGATGCTGCGATGGCTCAGATCGAGGGTGAAGGACCTTTTCCTTTTGTGGAAATTGATCGCGAAAATTCCACTCTGTTAGGAGACTGGATTATGTCCCTTGGGCATTCTGGTGGTTTTGACGAAGAACGGGGAGTAGTTGTGCGTCTTGGGCGCTTGGTTAGGATGGCGAGCCGAACTTGGCAAACTGACGGAGACTTAATTGGGGGAGATTCTGGAGGACCGCTTTTTGACCTACATGGTAAGCTGATTGGGATTCATAGTCGTGTGGGAAAGGTGAAGGGAGAAAGTCTTCACGTGCCGATGAGCAATTTTCTGGAAAATTGGGATGAGCTACTAGGAAGTCAGTTTGTGGGACGGGGCCCTTTCGCGCAACGTCTCAGTGGCTACTTGGGAGTGAAGATCGAGGAGGATGAGGAGTCGGGTGAAGTTTCGATCACGGAAGTGCTCGAAGGACAGGCTGCTGAGCGCGGTGGCTTGCAGGCAGGAGATGTTTTGCTGAGCTTGGGTGAAGAGGAGCTCAAGGGCAGTGAAGACTTAGTGACTCGGCTTAAGAAAAAAACCGAAGGAGACACCGTGGTGCTTGGTTACCGGCGTGATGGGGAAGAAGGCGAAGTGGAATTAAAGTTGGGAGGCCATGAGTAAACTTACCTTTCTGTTAGGTGCCGCTATTTCTATGCTTGGGTCAGTCTTTGGCCAAAGCTTAGAAGGAGAATTCCGCAAGGAAGGACGCGAGGTGCGTGCTTCCTATGATGAGATTACGAAGATTTTCCAAGCCAGTAGCGCCGTTCTCTACGAGGAAATTGCGAGAGGATATGGTGTCGTCATGAGCGCCGAAGGCGATGTCTTGGTGAAGACTTCCGAGTTTGATTTGTTAGAAAATCCCAGCGTAGTGGTTGCGAAAAAGCGTTATCGTGATTACAAAATCCTCGCGGCGAGTTCGGAGTGGGATGTTACTTTGCTTCGGATCACGGGGGGTGATTTTGAGCCGATCACTTTTGCGGAATCAGAACCTTCGCATGGGACGATTGTGCTGTCTAACAGTTCTTCTACTCGTCTGCGTCGACGAACGCAGTTGGGAGTCATCGCGGCTAATGCGCGTGCGGTGGGTAAGGGTGATCTCGCCGTCCTCGGCATCGCCATGACGCAGGTTGATCCTGATTACGTGCGGGTTGATGGGGTGAGTCCGTTGGGGGGAGCCCATGATGGAGGGATTTTGAAAGGAGATCAGCTTCTCGCGATCAATGGTCACGCGGTGACTACGAAAGAACTGGTGCCTGATCTTTTAGATGACAAGAAGGTGGGAGATATTGTGGAAATAGTCGTTTCTCGTAAAGTTTTACCGGAAGAACCTTCTGAGCCTCAGGAGGTGGAAGATCCTTTCCTATTCGTGGAAGATCATCCGGCGGAAGTAGAAGAGCTGACTCTCGAAGCTGAGCTGCGAGAAAGGCAGATCGTTTTTCCAGAACAAAGAACCCGCAATGATATGATGAGCGGTGAGTTCTCGGAGCGACGCACCAACTTCCCACGTGTGTTGCAGCATGATACTTCTCTCGCTCAACGCACGGTAGGGGGTCCTCTTGTGACCCTAGATGGTAATTGCGTTGGTATGAATATTGCCTTTGCGAGCCGAGAGTGTTCATACGCAATCCCGGCTAAGGAGCTGAAGGAACTGCATCAAGAGCTTCTCAGCCAAGCGAATCTCTAGCGAGTGACTGTGTTTGATTTTTTGACGGTCACGAGTCACCTCTGCTCTTGCTCCCGTTGGTAATTTCTCCAAAGGTGCTTGTATGCAGAATCACACTTGGCGAGAGCGCGATGACGAGGGACTGACCTTCTTTAAGGCGACTCATCATGGTGGCCGCTGGACCATGAGTAGCCAGCGCAAAGGGGATGAAGATTGGACCAAGCACGATCCTATTCCGGATGATTTGTTAGAAAAACTTCGCGATATTATTTTCAACAAATATCAGCGCGGTCGCTGTGGTTGGAAGTTGGTAGCTGGAATCGATAAACTACTCGGCCGCGACCCAGTTGATCCGAATCAAGGATAAGATGATGAAGGAGGCGACCCAGCAGTGGCTGGCATCTGACTGGGCTCATAGTTGGCACCCCTTCACCGATCAGGCTCGATGGGAAGGGCAGGTCTGTCCCGTGATTGTGCGCGGGGAGGGCGTCTACCTGATCGACTCCGAGGACCGAAAATATTTCGACGGGAATTCTAGTATTTGGACCAATATCCATGGTCATAGTCACCCTCACCTCGTCAAGGCTCTTCAGGAGCAAGCCGCTACGCTGTGCCATAGTTCTTATCTCGGGTTAGCCAATGCCAAGGCAAGTGAGCTAGCGAGTCGTCTTTGCCGAGTGGCGGGTCTGGATCGGTGCTTCTTCTCGGACAATGGGAGCACCGCAGTAGAGGCTGCGCTAAGGATGGAATTGCAGTGGCGTCATCAAAGTGGGGAGCCCAATCGACGGGGTTTCATCGCGTTCGAGAATGCTTATCATGGAGATACCTTGGGTGCAGCGAGTCTGGGTGGGGTAGGGCGTTTCTTTGAGAGTATCTCGGGTATGGGCCCCGAAGTGAAGTGGGCGCGGGGGATGGAAGATCTCGCCGAAATCGATCCTGAGGCCATTGCGGCAGTTGTGATTGAGCCTTTGATTCAAGGGGTGAATGAAATGACTCCTTGGCCTCCGGGGATGTTGCAAGAGCTGCGATCCTGGTGCGATCGCAACGGGGTGCATTTGATTCTCGATGAAGTCATGACTGGCTTTGGCCGTACGGGGACTCTCTTCGCCTGTCAACGAGAAGCAGTGTGCCCAGACTACCTCTGTCTAGCCAAAGGGATGACCGGTGGCTATCTACCGCTAGCCGCTACTCTGACGACTGGCGAAATTTATGAAGCTTTTAAAGGCGTTGGGAATACGTTCTACTATGGGCATAGTTATACTGGGAACCCCCTCGCTTGTGCCGTTGCTTTGGCGAATCTGGAACTTTGCGTAGCAGATGATTTTTTGACGGAAGTGAATGAGAAAGGGCAGTTGATGGGGCAATTGTTAGAGCTTTTATCGGCTCAGCCAGGCGTGAAAAATTTTCGGCGTTGTGGGATGATTTCGGGACTGGAGTTAGATAGCTCTCGTTCCGCGAGCGAGGTCTGTATGAAGCTGCGAGAACTGGGGATGCTAACTCGTCCTATTCTCAATACCGTGGTGTGGATGCCGCCTTTGGCAAGTTCGCAGCCGGAGCTGGAGGCGATGGCTTATTGTCTGAAGCAAGCACTCGATTAGTGGCTATGGGCTTCAGAGCTCTGTTCCTCATTTCAGAAAAAAACTTGCGCCTCATGTTCAGCGAGCTTTGGTGAGTTCTATGAATCGAGAGTCTATCGACATCGCCGCCTTGCGTGAGAACTACACTCGGGGTGGTTTGCAGCGAGAGGATTTGGCCCCGGATCCTATTGCGCAGTTTCAGCAGTGGATGGAGGACGCGGTTGCGGCCAATCTTCTCGAACCGAATGCGATGTCTCTTGCTACTGTTTCGCAGGACGGTCATCCATCCATTCGGACCGTGCTTTTAAAGGGGCTCGACGAGCGAGGGTTCCGCTTTTTCACCAACTATCGATCACAGAAGGGGCAGGAACTGGCCGAGAACGATTCAGCTGCAATTTCCTTTCTGTGGAAAGACCTTGAGCGACAGGTCAATATCCAAGGACGAGTGGAAAAAGTTTCGGTAGCAGAGAGTGAAGCCTATTTCCGGAGTCGCCCTTATTTGTCGCAGATAGGGGCGTGGGTTTCGGAAGCGCAATCTGGTGAAATCTCCGGTCGCTGTTATCTCGAAGAACGCGAAGAGATGCTGCAGGTGAGGCATCCCGAGAGAGAAGGAGTTCCGCTGCCGGAATTTTGGGGAGGCTATATTCTCACTCCGATTCGAGTCGAATTCTGGCAAGGGAGAGAGTCCCGCCTCCATGATCGGCTCCGTTATCAGATAGCGCCGAATGGTCGCTGGGATATTGTGCGCCTGAGTCCCTGAGCAGGGAGAGAATAAAAGAGCGACTAAGCCAGAAGCTTAGCCGCTCAGTGCTCTGGGCAACAAGAGGTGCGGAGTCTACTCAGTAGGAATTTCTAACAGCGCATACTCACCGTCTTTACGACGGTAGACCAGTTGGTTGATTCCACGACGTGCGTTTTTGAAGAGGACGAAGGGACGGTCCGAAAGCTCGAGTTCCATGATCGCTTCTTCTTTGAAAAGAGTGCGCATGCGGTAGCCCTCACGATGGACGATGAGAGGTTCGGGATCGAGAGTTTCCTCTTCAGGATGATCGAGAACGGATTCGTTATACCACTTTTCTTCGAGATGCTTAAAGGTTTGCTCGGGTTTTGGGCGATGTTTTTTCATCAACCGCGTCTTATGTTTGCGCATCCGGCGCGCAATTTTGTCGATGGTCTGGTCGATGCTTTTATACATGTCTTCGGTCTCGCTTGAGGCTTCGATGACGATGTGGTCGGCACAGAATAAGAGAATCTCGGCGATGTGGCGGTTTTTTTGCACGTCGAGGATTGCCTTAGCTTCAATGATTCGCGGGTAATCAAGCGACAGGCCATCAATTTTGGAGGTCGCGTAGTCGCGTAAGGAATCGGTGGGTTCTTCGTGCCGTACGGTTACGGTTACAGGGGCATCAGCGTTTGCAGTTTTCATAAATGAATAAATTGTGGATAGAGATGATCCACTCCAACACTAGATCAGGTTACCCCATTTCGCCAAGTCTGAGTTTCAGAAATGTGAAAGAATGGGATTTTGTTTTGACCGAATGTGCGCGTGACAAGCAGGGTTCTCTTTCTTACAAACTCCTGCAGGTGAAATTCATTTGCAGAACTAAACTTTTAACTACCTTGAAGCGTTTTTTCCTCCTCCTCACTGGAGCTTTGACCCTTGCGGCATGCTCTGCAGAGAAGACCGCGCAAGCGGATCGCGCCACTTCAATCATCACCGCGCCCCCTCAGGTTCCGCTGCGGCCGAATCCGACCTATCAGACTCCTCCTTACGCTTCTCCTTCGTTGCGGAATCCGGTCTCTAATCTTTCGTCCAATTTCTCTCCTAACGCCGGTGTTTCTTTCTCCAGTGTGCGCAATAATGGCAATTTCATCGCGTTGACTTTTGATGATGGCCCTCATCCTAGGAACACGCCTCGCTTGCTTGATATGCTGCGTCAACGCAATATCCCTGCCACCTTTTATGTCATTGGCAAAAGCGTGAATCTTCACCCTGAGATCACCCGCCGGATTGTTGCTGAGGGTCACGAGATTGGGAATCATACCTACAATCATCCTAATCTTACTAAACTCAGTAACGCGAGTGTTCGTCGTGAACTGGATACTACTCGCGAAGCTATTATTCGGACCACGGGAGTGAAGCCCCGCACGATGCGTCCTCCCTACGGAGCTTTGCGCACCAGCCAGCGCCAGATGATTCATAGCGAGTATGGGTACCCTACCATTCTCTGGGATGTTGATCCTCTCGATTGGAAACGCCCTGGCACCGCAGTTGTGAAGTCCCGTATTCTCAATGGCACCAAGTCCGGCTCGATCGTTCTTGCCCACGATTTACACTCCACCACTGTCGATGCCATGCCAACCACTTTGGATGCGCTTCTGGCCAAGGGCTTTCGCTTCGTCACGGTCTCACAACTGCTCGCCATGAAGGGGGCTCCGCAGCAATAGTTCGCTAGCGTCGATACGCCATGTTCGGGGAACGTTATTTCGTGGCCCGAGAGCGACTCTCGGCTGTCGTTCGTGGAGTCCGCGAGCTGGCAGAAGCTACTGGTACCGACGCCGGGCCTTTGGCCGATGAAGAGACGTATCTTGCCGATCTCGAAGAACCTTTCCTGTTCCTCATCTGCGGAGAGGTCAATGCCGGGAAGTCAGCTTTTATCAATGGTCTTTTCGGCACCGAGTTCTGTCCTAGTGAGGCTATTCCAACCACTCGCGAGATTTCTTGGTATCGCTTTGGTCGCCACGAATTCGAGGAACAGCCGCGACCTGGGGTGCGCCATTTCTTTCGTGATCATGACTTCCTGTTAGACTTCAGCGTAGTCGATACCCCCGGTCTTAACGACCTTGATAAGGATGGTCATCGGGAGTTACAAACGTTTCTCGAACGGGCAGATCTCGTTTTCTTTGTCTTTCCGGTAACGAACGCTTGGAGTGCTCCGACTTGGAATTTTATTGCCGAAGTCGGAGCGCATGTCGGCAAGATGGCCATTATTCTACAGCAGAAGGATCTGCGTAATGAGCAGGATATGGCGGTTATGAATGAGCACGTTCATGAGCTCGGAGTGCACAAGCTCGGTAAGGAGTTAGATATTTTTTCGGTATCCGCTAATCAAGCCTTGGAGGCAAAGGTGAACCCAGGAGCAGCCCAGCGCCTTCAGCAGGAGAGCGGGTATCCTTCTCTCGGTCGCTTCGTCTCGCGGAAAGTGGCGACTGTTCCCAAACGGCTGGCGCAGCTACGCGCAGTGCAGGGAGGAGCGTTGCAAGTCTTGCGTGAGATTGAGGACCGGATGGAGATTCGCCGCCGCACCTTGGACTCCGATCAAGGCTTTCTCAGTGATATCGAGACCGAGGTAGACCAAGCTCGAGTGGAGCAAGGACAGCGCTTGGCGGAGAAGTTTAATGGCCTCGGAGAAGTCTTTGCCGATCAGGCAGAGAGGGCCGCCAACCTCCTCGCAGAGCGAACCTCGGTGTGGCAGTCTTTACTTTCTCTCTTTCGCGAAGATGATACTCCGGTAGAGATTGAGAAAGGACTCATCGAGGCTGTTAAGGAAGCCATCGAAGGACTTGCTGGTAACGATAGTGACGAGTTAGTTGAAGTCTGCCGGAGTCACTGGGCCACTGTAGTGCCTCGGGTTGAGGAGCGGTTAGAAATGCCTCCTCCCAATTTTGAAGAAGAGTCGAGCGGTTTCGCCGGGGCCAAGGAGCGCTTTGCTAAGCGCCTGGGAGGAGCTGCCCGCAAGGCCGTCATGGCTCAGAAGGTGAGGGGAATGCTCGACGCTGAGATGGAGGTTCGTCGCGAAGCTCTACGTCGAACGCTCATTCTAACCTTGCTTCTTATCATTGCTGCCGGAGTACTCGGTTTTTTTCATTTCAACTGGTTAGCCTGTGCTGCTCTCATCGCTGCGGTAGTTCTTTTGGCGCTGGGATTAGTCAAAACTCATCAAAGCTCAGCGGTCTTGGTGGAGTGGTTTCGCGAGCGCACCTCTTCTTGTCGTCGTCCTTTTGCGGAAGATGTGAGTGAGGAGTATCAGGAGGGAGTGCGCGGTTTCTTCGTGGAATACGCCACTATGTTCGAAGGCATCCGTCGCCATGTCGCGGAGCTGAAGATGAAGCTCAAGCCTCAGCTCGATCAGTGGAGCGAACACTTTCTCGAAATCAACGCCATTGAGCAAGATCTGTAGTCTGGAATAGTGTTTAAGCGCTCAAAGCGTTCAATACTCCGAAGGAGTAATGGCATTTAGCCCCCAGCCTTGGCTGGGGGGGTGAAATAAAGCCTTGGCGGAAATCGAGCGCCGAAGGTGCGTAGGCAAACCCCAATTGCTTCTTAACTGCTCTCGGCTGTGTCTTTGCTCGAATTGAGAGTTGAGCCCACGTGAGGAGTGGTGCAGAAAGCGGGATGAAGATTCTCGTCGTTGGAAAAGGTGGCCGTGAGCACGCACTCTTGCAAGCTCTTCAAGATTCGGGCCGTGAGGTAGAACTCTTTTGTCATCCCGGTAGCGACGCCATTGCGGAGCTTGCCGAGCCAGTAGCTGCTGGCGGCGTATCCGAACTCGTTGGCTGGATGCTGGGTAAGAAAATTGACCTCTGTGTTGCTGGCGAAGAGAGCTATCTCGTCAAGGAAGAGGGCCTAGCCAATCTTTGTGCCGATGCCGGTATTCCCTGCTGGGGACCACGTAAAGAAGCTGCCATGTTAGAGGCCAGTAAGGCCTTTGCTAAGCAGTTCATGCAGCGTCACGAGATTCCTACCGGCAAGGCGTGGGTCTGCAGTTCGATCGAAGAAGCCCGCGATGCCATTGGGGGTAAGTTTCCCACCGTTCTCAAGTTCGACGGCCTCGCTGCCGGTAAGGGCGTCGCAGTCTGTGGTGATGCCTCTGCTGCGGATGAGTTTTTGGGACAAGTGTTTGCCAGCAATCGTTTCGGTGAAGGGAAACTACTAGTCGAGCAGTATTTAGAAGGCCCCGAGGTTTCCATCTTCGCCGCAGTCAGCGGGAGTAATTATCAAATCTTCACCCCCGCGCGCGACTACAAGCGCATTGCCGAGGGTGACCGCGGGCCCAACACCGGTGGCATGGGAGCTGTCGCTAGTCGTCAGCTCATCACTAGTGACGAGCTGGCTCAGATCGAGGAAGAGATCGTCAAGCCCACTGTCGCCGGTCTCGTTGCCGACGAACTCGACTACCGAGGCTTTCTCTACTTCGGACTCATGATGACCGAAAAGGGTCCCAAAATCATCGAGTATAATTGCCGCTTTGGAGATCCCGAGTGCCAAGCCGTCATGCCTCTCGTGCAGGGCGACCTCGCCAGCTATTGCCTCGCCGGAGCGCAGGGAGAGCTCCCTTCCGAGATACTGACCTTCGACAATGGCTGGAGCGTCTGTGTCGTGCTCGCCAGCGCCGGCTATCCCGAAAGCTCCCGCAGTGGCGACGTCATCACAGGTTTCGAAAAGGTCAGCGGAGCGCGTATCTACCACGCCGGAACCAAGCGCGAGTCTGGCAACTGGGTTACCAACGGCGGCCGCGTCCTAGCCGTCGTCGCCGGAGGCGAGACCAGAATCGAAGC
>CALFBF010000019.1 GCA_937949965.1 uncultured Roseibacillus sp. | reverse complement strand
CCGTCGCTTTTGGAATTGAAAACGTTTGTTTAGAGAAAGCTTTCTTAGTTCGCAACCGGAACTTCGACAATCACACGGTCCCCGTTGCGGATTCTCTGTCCTGGCTTCAAGCTGCCAGGAACAATGTCGCAAACAGTTTGAGTAGGCTCTACCTGAGCGACTTTGAGGCGAGCAATGAATTTACCATCCCGACTCACGAGAAGCTTACTCAAGTCGTTAATATTAGAGTTATTGGACCCACGGCTGATGATAGCAAATCCATAATCGTTAGAAACACCAGTTACGGAAGCTGTCACTTTATTAAGAGCAATCCGCTGCTTGGTGCGGCTGAGACGCTCACTGAGATTAGTCTTACGAGAAGAAGCTGCATTTACAGAAGCTTCCAACTTACTCGCAATCACGGTCTTATCTTCCAGCTCAGTTTCCTTCTCTTGGCGTTGATTCTCCAAGTCCTCAATGTGACCGATTACGGCATCAACACCAAGGTCACCACCAGCATCAGGAACGAGTTCTCGCACGATGCTCTGCGCAGTAGCGATACCGGTATTAATCTTCTCCAACTCTTCATCGTAGCCTTCGATTTCTACTTCGAGCTTACCCAGTTCAGACTTGAGGCCCTTTTCTTTAGAGGACTCATTCTCCAAACCTGCTTCACCTTCATTCTTAGCGGTGACTGCGACTTTGCGAGCTTCCTTCGATTCTTTGATTGCAATGTCTCGCGCCTCAATATTGTCGGAAAGCCTTTTATTATCGCCGGCTAACTCGCTGGTAGCTTCGATTTCCTTCTCAAGACTGTTCTTGAGATTGGAGCCGAAGAAAGCGGCCGCTCCACAGATGACGATAGTGAGGCCGTAAAAGACGTTTTTAATCATAGTTATTGGTGTGCTGTGTGTAACGTGAGAGAGATGTGATAATTTGGAGGAAACCAGTTTTAACTATTAGATGCGACTACGGTGTCTCCAACGCGGACTTGTTCGCCCCCCTCAAGTGAATCTGGAATAATGGTAGCTGCTGCGGCTGTAGGTTCAGTACCAGTGACCTTAAGCTTACCAATGATGGCACCATCGCGCTGAACTTCGAGTACTGAGTCACGAATAATTCCTGCATTATCTCCACCAGAAAGAATAACGAATCCTAAGTCTGAGACAACTCGTGAAACCCGTGCATTCAGGTTAGGGACAGATTGCTTCTGAGAGTAGCGCTTGAGCACGTCATCTAGAGCCGCATTTTCAAGCTGATGAGTACTATTAACTGCAGTGCGAGTCTGGATTTCAGAATCCTTCACAATCAGTTCTCCTTCAAGAGTCGCCAAGTCGGTGCGCAGCTTCTCAAGATTCAACTTGAGGTCATCAAGGTTACCAAAGTTGATAAGTTTGTCTTTACCCTCTTCTACCGCAACCTTCTTAGACTCTGCGACACTCTTCTTATCTTCGATTTCGGTCTCTAAAGATTTGTTGGACGCGAGTTGTGCATCGAGTTTTTCGGTGAGTACTACGTTTTCTTCATTCGCGAGTTTGGTTTCTTCTTCCAACTTAGCGAGATCTGCTTTGCGCTCTTCGAAAACCTTTTTATTGAGCTCTAACTTTCGTTCCTCAGAAGCGAGAGCATCTTTCTGGTCTGCAAGAGCAGCTTTGTTCTTGAGTCCAAAGAATGCGGTCGCCGCAAGGACCAGTGCTGTGATAATTCCAAAAGCGTTTGCCATAACGTGTGTGCGTTTTTCAGCGCTTACTCCATGAAAGCTGCTGTATCTGGTAACCTTAGTGAGAATTACCCCCCTCCGACAACAGAAAAATGCCGTGAAGATGCAGTCGGCTTTACAAAGACCCTTTCCTGCCCCTAGGTGCAGCTCTTCGATGAATTCGGTTTTACGTGTCTTTTCTTATCTGAAGCGTTATCCCAAGCTGGCGGTAGCGCAGCTCTTTTGCGCCTCAGTGATGGCTTTCTCGGTGATTATCTTCCCGTCTATCGCGGGATTCGTCACTGATGAAATCCTACTCGATCCCACTCGCTACCATGAATTGCTCAAATGGGTCCTCATCGGAGTGGGAGGCTTTCTTCTCAAAGACTTACTCAATTGTGGCCGCATCTTGGTGAACAATCACTTCGAACAGAACGTGATTTATGATGTGCGATCAGACCTCTATCGCAAAATTCAGAACCTTCCGTTGAATTGGTTCGATAAGCGGAGAACCGGCGACATTATGACACGAGTTGCGGAGGACGTCACTTCGATGGAGCGAGTTCTCATCGATGGTATTGAGCTGGGTCTCGTCTCCACGATTCAATTACTCGCAGTAGGAGGGGTGATGTATGCCACAAACTGGGAAGTCGGGCTCTGGGCCACTTTACCGATTCCCTTTCTCATATTAGGCGCATGGATATACTCCAAGGATGCTCGCTACCGTCATCGGGCACAGCGGGATGCGACCTCGGATCTGAATTCTCTTCTTCACGACAACATTTCTGGCATTCGGCAGATTAAATCCTACGCGGCAGAGGAAGACGAACTTCACCACTTCAACAAACTCTCTGGCAAAGTGCGTCAAGCGAGCTTGCGCCTGATGCGTTGGTGGGCTGTCTACAACCCTTCGATGTCATTCGTCCAGATGCTGGGGTATTCCTTAGTGCTCTACTTCGGCGGGCAGGCGGTGATCGGAGGAGAGATGGACCTAGGTGATCTGGTGAAATACTTTCTCCTCATCTCTCTCTTCTACGAGCCCGTTAGTAATTTACGTCAACTCAATCAACTCTTCCTCTCTTCTCGAGCTGCCGCAGATCGTGTTTTCGAAATCTTAGACTCCGAAGACGAACCCAATGATGTCAACGCTCAACCGTTACCCAAAGATTTTGCGGCTCAGGTCGAGTTTCGTAACCTCTCCTTCACTTATAGCGAAGAATGTCAGTCCCCGACTCTTTCGGGAGTGAACCTGAAGGCCTTACCCGGGCAAACCGTTGCTCTTGTCGGACCCACTGGAGCAGGAAAGTCGACCGTCGTTAACCTCCTCCCTCGCTTCTACCACTACCAGGACGGTAACATCTTGATCGACGGCCACGAGCTCCGAGAGATTGATAAATCCTCGCTGCGACAACAGATTGGCTATGTGACGCAGGAAGCCTTCCTCTTCAACGGCACCGTGCGAGAGAATTTGTTGTTAGCCCGTCGCGATGCCTCCGAAGAACAGCTTTGGACTGCGCTCTCGAACGCCTGTTGCGAAAGCTTCGTGAAAGCACTTCCACAACAACTCGATACCAATGTCGGCGAACGTGGGGTGAAATTATCCGGAGGCGAGAAACAGCGTCTCTCCATTGCCCGCGCCTTACTCAAAGATCCACCCATTCTCCTCCTCGACGAGGCTACTGCCAGCGTCGATACCGAGACCGAGCACCTCATCCAGACCGCCCTCGATCGCCTCATGAGAAATCGCACTGTCTTCGTCATTGCGCACCGACTTTCTACCATTAAGAACGCCGATCGCATCTACGTGCTAGACCAAGGTCAAGTGGTCGAAGAAGGGACTCATCATGAGCTCCTTGCTCAAGAAGGGCTCTACAACGAGTTGTCGAAAAAGTCCTTTCTCGATGACGATCAACAAAACAGCACCAAGACTTAACAGGATCTAACGACCCACCCCGGTAAGGAGATAAACGGCAAAGGAACCGAGCCAATGCTCGCCCGCGTAACTACCAGTCCAGACCTCATGGAGTCCGGCCTGTTGGTGAGCTTGAGCCGCTTTTTCCAGAACTTGTCGCCGAGGATCGGACATGGGGAGAGCGGCTGCGATTCCCCGCATGGTCCACGCTCGTGTTAGATTAAGCCCTACCAAGTGAACCAAATGACCATCATCCAGATCAGAAATCGAAACGGGTTCTAACAGCCTCGCCAGTTTGCCCTCGCTTAAGGTTGGAAAAAAGTCTTCCAACCAGCGTGAGTAATCAGCTCCGGTGAGTATTCTTCTCATCGCGTCAGCCTCATTGAGCCCTGGGGAAAAGAAATCGTTCCCCGAAGGTTCATAACGGATTGGGTAGTCTCGATCAGATTGATAGAAATTCACGATCTTGCCTTCTAACAATTCGACAAACTCTTCATCCCCCACCCCACGGGCATAGTCCAAAAACTGGCTGAGGGGAAAAGCGGTCTCGGGGTGAAAACCGCAACGAATCGGCCAATCGAGTTTGGGTAAATAGTTCTTCGCATGAGCCACAATGACCCCCTCCAAAGGCCGGAACCTCTCGCTCCAAACCTTCCCTTGCGGATCATCCCAAGTTCTCAACTCCAAAACGAGTCGCAGAGCCCAAGCCCAGCCATACATGCGCTCGAAGCTCTTGCGTTGTTCCAAGTAATCGGCCTCTTGCTGCAACGCTTTCTCGGTAAAGCGGGTCTCGAGCACGAGCCGGACATGCTCCGCCCACTCCGTTTTCGGAAAGAGTTTGAGCAGTCGCACCAAAGTCCAGTGCCCATGCACGGAGGAATGCCAATCGAAATGACCGTAGAAGACGGGGTTCCACTCTCGCGGCTTCTTGCCATCTTCCGCAGAGGTCCAGACATGGCCGGGCTTATTCGGAAACTCGCGCGCGATGCCCGAGAGAGCGAGTTCAACATATTGGCCAGCTTCCTTGGCATTCATTGTGAGAGGCTGAGAAAAAAGAGAAACAGTCATCATGAGAAAGGCGAGCGCCGCTTTCATAACCACTAATAAAAACTAATCTCTTAGAGGTCTTCGGGAGTTTGCAGGAGTTCGACCACTCGCTGCAAGAGCACCCCGGCGCCACCGCCATCGACGACTCGGTGATCGAAGGTGAGAGTCAGCTCTGCCTCTAACACGGGGACAAACGCTCCCTTCTCTTCATCCCACTTAGGACGCTTCTCACCAGAACCCATCCCGAGAATCAGAGTCTCGCTCGGCAAAGGAACGGGGGTCGCCCAGCGTAACCCGAAGGTTCCGAAGTTGGTCACAGTCGCAATGCCGCCACCAACCGCGACTTCGGGCACCTTCTTCTCACGTGACTGAGTGACTAAATCATCGTAATCACCAGCAAGCTCGATCACCGACTTCTGATCCACATTCCTCAAAACCGGGACCACTACTCCGTCTTCGACCTGCACAGCTACCCCAATATCGTAAGCTTTGGGGTGGACAATTTTTTGACCAACCAGGAAGCCGGCGGTAGCGGGGTGCTCCTTGAGGGCAATCCCGAAGGCTCGGAGTAGGAAAAGGGTCAATCCTGGCTTGGGGTTGAGCGTTTTGCGGTAGGCTAACAGCTTCTCTAAGGGAGCACCCGTTCCCACTGTCGCCAGAGGTCTCGTCCAGCTCCGTCGCATTGCATCGGCCACAGCCTGGCGCATGGGAGAAGACTTCGAACTAGGCCAGCCCTCGATATAAGAAAGAAAACTCTCTAAATCCTCTACCGTCACTCGCCCGCCGGCACCACTGCCTGCAATGGCAGAAACATCCGCTCCCTGCAGGCCGAGCTCGTTCATGCGTGCCCGCATCCGTGGTGAAATGTAATGGGCTCCGCGAAGACCTCCAGCGGGAACCTTGAATCCCTGCACGCTGGGCTCCACCGCCACCTTGGGAGGCGAATAACTTTCCTCCTCTTCACCCGGTCGATAGTCGTGAGGACGGTTTTCATTTTCCGCTGCAACGGCGGTCTCTTCGGGAGAATCCTCCTCACCGTGCAGGCTCACACCCGTCCGCTCCACCTCTTCGACAGCGACTTCTAACAAGCCCAAAATCGTTCCCACCGCATAAGTCTCCCCCTCCTCCGCATAGAGCTCCTTCACTACGCCACCACAGAGAGTGGTTACCCCCATCGTGGCCTTGTTAGTCTCCACCTCGATCACTTCTTGATCCGCTTCGACCTCACTACCGAGAGCGACATCTAATCGAATGACAGTGGCTTCGGCAATGGACTCGCCGAGTTGAGGCATCGTTACAGCTACTAGGGGCATTTTAGTTTAAAAATTGAGAAGTTTGAGAAGGGCATCGCTGATCGTCTCGGGGGTCGGACGATGAGCTCTCCAAAGGTTGGGATGATACGGAATCGGAGTATCCTTGGCATTGAGACGAACTGGAGGAGCGTCCAAGAGGTGAAACCCTTCCCCCGCAACCCGAGAGACAACCTCCGCAGTCACCCCTCCCCATGGAAAGGCCTCCCCTAGGGCGAGAAGACGCCCCGTCCGCGCCACGCTGGCCATAATGGTATCAGTGTCGATAGGCTTCACACAACGGAGATCAACGACCTCGATTTCCCAACCATCCTTGGCCAATTCTTCCGCCGCCTTCACGGCCTCATGCACCATCGCAGAGTAAGTGACAACAGTCGCATGCTTGCCGGCACGAGTAATACGAGCTTGATTGAGAGGGAGTCCATCGGACTGATAATTCTCAGCCTTGAGCCAGCGGTAGAGGAACTTGTGCTCACAATAAATGACCGGATCTGCGAAGGCGACTGCGTCCTTGAGCATGTGGTAGGCATCGCCCACGGTAGCTGGTGCCACCACGACCATCCCGGGATAATGGGAGTAGAGCGCCTCCATCATCTGACTATGGAAGGGCCCAGAACCCGGTGTGCCACCTGAGGGCAAGCGCAGGGTCATCGGAATGCTCGTCCCCGTCCGCCAAAAGTAAGTGGCAGCGTGATTCACCACTTGATTGAAGGCGATGGAGGAAAAGTCGGCGAACTGCATCTCCACGATGGGTCGCATGCCCTCGATCGCGGCCCCAATCGCGGCCCCGACCATGGCATCCTCGCTGATCGGAGTATCGAGAACCCGATCTGGAAACTCTTCCTTCAATCCCTGAGTGGCCTTGAAAGCACCTCCAAAGTGGCCAACATCCTGACCGTAAATGAAAACACTCTCATCCTCTCTCAGCATCTCTCGCTGAGCCTCCCGGATTGCGTCAATATAAGTAACCTCGCCCATTTTTCTCCCTCAAAAACTTCCCTCTGGAGCCAACTCCTTCATCGCTCGCCACTTTTCTTTACGAGAATCAGGGGCCGACTCTCGCTGAGCTTGTGCAACGGCAGCGATCACTTGCTCTCGGGCCTCTTCTTCCCAAGCATTCCAACCGGATTCGCTCACAATCGAGCGTTCTAATAATTCTTCTTTCGCTACCTCAAGACAGTCCCGTCCCAGTTCGCCAGCACGTAATGAGTCTGGAACATAAGCTCCGTCATCGTGCTCGCCATGTCCGCTCAAGCGCAGCAGATCAGCCACCACCATCTGCGGACCTCCGCCAGCACGGGCAGCTGATACCGCGGCACCAATCTGGGTGAGGCAATCGAGCAAGCTATTGCCTCGTGCCCGCCAGCCTTGCACGCCATAACCTTCGGCACGTGCAAAAAGGTCGCCACAGAACTGGCGTGAATTGGGCGTCGAATACGCAAACTGGTTATTCGCGACTACCACCACGAGCGGGAGATTCTCCACTGCCGCTAAATTGATTCCCTCATGAAAAGCTCCCGTGGAAGTCCCGCCATCGCCGATGCAAGTCGCACCCACCACCCCTTCAAGCTGCCCCTTCAAACGACGAGCAAGCAACATCCCAGTGACCACCGAAACGGCTGATCCGAGATGGCTAATCATCGCCGGCATCCCCATCTCTGGGCGACCACGGTGAATATTACCGTCTCTCCCCTTCATCGGTCCCTCTACAGAGCCAAGATAAGTCCGTGAAACATCAATCAGTTCTTCCCCAAAACCGGTTCGGCCTGCTTGGTCTCGAATAAGCGGAGCAAAGACGTCCTGGCCTTGTTGAAGCTGGGTTCCGAGAACTCCACTGAGGGCCTCTTGACCACGGCCAAGGTAGACGCCACCTACGATTTTCCCTGCTTTGTAAAGACTACGCAGCTTATCCTCAAGGATACGGGCAGTGATCATCGCTTGTGCTGCTCGGCACGCCGAATCTCTGCTCTCTTGCGTCATTTCCGCGAAGGCCATCGCGGGGAGCTTGAACCTCTCAGACAGAACCCGCAACGCCTTTCCTTGCCTGTCTCACTTATTCCTCATGCTATGACGGCCTCTTTTTCTCAAAAAATTGGCGAACTCAATTATTCACCGAGTAAAAAAGTGATTTTGCGAACGACAGCTTCCAACAAGACGATATTGCTCCACCACCGAAGATAACCCTGATGCCCTAGCTCTCCACTAGTCTGACTTGATAAAGATGGCAAGAAAGGCAGATTGTTAACGTGGTTCAGCTATTTGCTCCTTCTCACCTTCAGAGCCAAGGTCTCTCGTTGGCAACGAAGAATAGCCACCTAACAGGATACCTTTTTGCGACAAGCGGCACGACGGGAGCGCCCAAATGGATTCTCCACTCTCAGGCCAATCTCGACTGGTGCGCGCAAACAGTAAACCAGCTCTTCGATTGCGGCCCAAAGGATACTTGGGGACTAGCTCTCCCCACCTTCCACGTCGGAGGCTTTTGCCTCAGTCATCGTGCTAAGCTGGCGAGAGGTTCTCTCGTTTGCTTTCCCCAGAAGTGGAATGGCACGGACTTCCGAAACTGGGTCGAAGCGGAAAAAGTAACTCTGACCTCACTGGTTCCCACGCAAATCTTTGACCTCGTCAACGCGAATCTCCCCTGCCCCCCCCACCTCCGCTTAGTGATCGTAGGCGGCGAACACTGTGACGAATCTCTTTTCGAAAAAGCGCGTGAACTTGGTTGGCCTCTGGTCACTAGCTACGGCATGACTGAGACTGCTGGTCTAGTAGCCGCTTCTCACCTCAAGGAGAGAGAGCTTTACGGAATTGAGGGATGGGAATTTTCAACCACTGCGGAGGGTTGCCTATGCATTAACGGCCCAGGTCTCTTCGAAGGCTACTTAACCGAACAGGGTCTTCTACCCACCGAAAAACCGTTTCTTACTAAAGACCTAGTTTCTCTCTCTCACAAGAGGCTAACATTCAAGGGGCGTAGTGACGACCAAGTCAAAATCATGGGTGAACTCGTCGATCTATCTTACTTACGAAAGGCATTAGCAGAGGTATTCCCCGAACATCACACCACTATCATTGCCCTGCCTGACGAACGCCGTGGGCACGAACTTTTACCGGTTCTAACAACCTACCCCCACGAACCCGATCTCTCTACTTTTGAGAATTGGAATAAATGCCTGCCCCCCTTCTCTCGCTGTCGAGAACCTATCATCCTATCCCACTGGCCTCGCACTCCGATAGGGAAAACAGATCTCCAAGCGATCATTGAACAAGCGACAGAAGAACGTAGTTCCCTATTGCAGAATCCGCCTTCCCGCGACAAGTTGTAGATGGTTTGAAGAATTCAATAAAATGGTCACAGAAGGAGAAACCAACTCCTTCTCTTCGCCACACTCAAGGTCCGAGCTTTGCTTTATGCACCTTCTTCAGCCTTCACCCTTTTTTCGGAAAAAACTTATGCAGCACGCTGAAGGAACTCAAACTGAACACCTCGAAAGCACCTCCCCATCACCTACGCAATCGAACACAACGAAAGCTCGTCTAACAAAGTCTAAAGCGCGTGAATTCGGATTCGTCGCACCTTCCTCTCAGGGGAAAAATTTCGTTCTCGATACCAACGTACTCCTCCACGACCCAGGTTGTATCGATCGCTTCGCCGACAACCACGTGTGCCTCCCTGCCGATGTTCTCTCCGAGCTCGATCGCTTCAAAAACGAACAAAGCGAACGAGGAGCTAATGCTAGAACCGTTCACCGTAATCTCACCAGTCTTTTTGCAAATGGGAAAAGTCCCACTCAGGGAGTCCCAACCTCAGGCGGAGGTTCCATTCGGCTCGTCGTCTTCGATCCCAATCTCTGCGACAAGACCACGGATCGGATGCAACAATTCTTCCGCATCTTTCCAGACCGTAGCCAGGCCGATCATCGTATTCTTGCAGCTGCGCTCCTCGTGGGAGAGTTCAATAGTCCCCCTGTCGTGGTTGTCACTAAGGATCTCAATATGCAGCTCAAGGCAAAGGCGGTCGGTATCGAGTGTGATGACTACTTGAACGACAAGGTCGATCCCCAAGAAGTCTCGAACTACGATCTTCGTCGTATCGAAATTGACCCCACCGATTTACAACGCTTTGCGAGTTCAGGTAGCTTAGAGCTTCCCGACGGACTCGATACCGTCACCACGAACCAATATGTTCTCTTACAGGCTGGCCCTAAGCAAACGATGCCCGCTCGCCTCAATGACAAGAATGAGTTTGTCCGACTAGCGATCCCAGACAGTATCCGAATCTCGGGAGGCACCAGCTTGAAGCCGCTCAATCTAGGTCAAAAGTGCCTCATCGACGCCCTCCTCAATCCCGATATCTCGCTCGTCACCTGCTACGGGCAAGCAGGCACGGGTAAGACTCTGGTCGCGATTGCAGCTGGTCTCAGTGAGGTCTTTGCCCGGAATTATAACGGCCTAACTGTGAGTCGCCCCGTAGTCGCAATGGGTGAGCAGATGGGATTCCTTCCCGGAACTTTGGAGGAAAAAATGAGGCCCTGGTTACAGCCTGTTTACGACGCCCTCGATCTCCTGATGGTGCCACCAGCGACCAAAGGGCCGAAGAGGAAACAGGGAAAAGCAGAACCTCCCGCCGAAGCTGCTCGCAAGCCTTACGATAATCTCATCGAACAAGGAATCATTGAAGTAGAAGCTCTCGCTTACATCCGTGGGCGCTCCATTCCTAACCGATTTTTTGTGCTTGATGAGGCGCAACAGCTCACTCCGCAGGAAGCCAAGACCATCGTGACGCGCATGTCACGAGGCTCCAAGCTCATCCTCGTCGGTGATCCTGCTCAAATTGATAACCCCTACGTCGACAGTCGCAGCAACGGACTGGTCTACACTCGGAAGCGCCTGAGGGGGCAGTCCTTTGTCGCACACGTCTCTCTTAGTCGTGGCGAACGAAGTCCTCTCGCCGAGGCTGGTGCGCTCATGATGTAGCTCTCCTAGCCCCTCCCACAGGGTAAGGCATTTACACGAATTGACTTTCTGCCAAGGGGCTCTATCTTAGCCGCGTTCTCGATGCGTATTCCTCTCCTGCTCCTCATTGCGCTTGCCATCCCATTATTCAGTGGATGTAGTAGGTGGAATCGTCAGCAAGCCCTCCAGTACGACGAGTTAGACCCTGGTCTGGTGCGTGAAGTCCGCGCTCTCGGGAATCGGAACTGGATTGTCATAGCCGACGAATCCTTCCCCCTTCACACCCGCCGCGGTGTGCGAACACTCTTGGTAGACAAAGAGATTCCCGAGGTTCTCAGCGGTGTCATTGATGTCTTAGAAAGTCAGCAACACGTCACCCCTATCTTTTATCGCACTCGCGAACTTGGCTTTGTGGAGAATGACGACGCTCCTGGTATCGATCTCTATCGGAGGCAGCTTACCGAATCCCTTCGTGGCCATGAAATCCGAGACTTCCAATACCGTTACCTTTCAGTGGTCTTGGAGGACGACTCCAAAACATTTGCGGTCCTCGTCCTGAAAACAAAGACCGCACTACCCTACTCTTCCATTTTCATCGAACTTGATAGTGGATATTGGGATCAGCACTCTGAGCAAAAATTGCGCTCCAAAATGGAGAAAGAAACTCCTACCACAAACTCATGAAGATCGATGAGGCCGCACTCACAAAAGAGCGCGAAGAAGCATGGGTTGGTGATGCCGTTCTCGCACTTTACGTTCGCGAATGGCTCTTAAAGAATGGCAGCGGGCTCGATGGAGAAGCTTTCATCCGCTTCACCTCCAACGACTTTCTCCGACTGCAAGGAAACCCCACTTCTGTCGAGGCACAGATTGGCCGCATCTACAGCGAAGAAGGTTTGCAGGCGGGCTTCAATTGGATTGAAGAAAAACTTCTCTCCTTGTTTCTCAATCGAGAAAAACAGCTTGCTGCTCGTGACAAAAAAGGTCGTAAGAAAAAGCGCTAGCGGGATAGTTCTCTCGATAAGACCAAATTCCGAACCTTCGAAAGAAACCTTTCTTTCATCTCGTTTTTTTTGGCAAGCTATCACCATGAAAACCCTTTTGTCCCTCGCGCTATCCGCCCTCATTCTTCCTCTCCCCGCGCAAGAACGTCTCAAGGCTTTAATCGTTGACGGGCAGAACAATCATGCGGTTTGGCCCAAGTCGACCATCATCATGAAGCAGTATCTCGAAGAGAGCGGACTCTTTAAAGTCGATATTGAACGCACTCAATTCATCTGGAAGTACGAGCGCGAAGAGAGCTGGCTCAAGTATGCAGGAGAGGGAAATTGGGAGGGAGTTAAAAAACCAGTGCCCGACCCCAATTTTAATCCCAACTTTAGCGATTACGACGTCGTTATTAGCAACTTTGGTTGGAACGCAGCGGCTTGGCCTGAAACCACGAAAAGAAGCTTCGAAAAATACATGAGCGAAGGTGGCGGCCTCACAATTGTCCACGCCGCAAACAATAGCTGGCCAGACTGGCCCGAGTTCAATCGCATGATTGGAGTGGGAGGATGGGGAGACCGCAATCAAAGCCACGGTCCTTACGTTTACTACGATGCCGAAGATAATATTGTCCACGACCACAGCGCGGGGAAGTGCGGAGCTCACGGACCCAAGAATGAGTTCGTAGTGACGATGCGGGTGAAGGATCACCCAATCACAAAAGGGCTTCCCGACTTTTGGCTCCACAATGTCGATGAGTGTTACTCGATGCTGCGAGGACCAGCCGAGAACATGACCATTCTCGCTACCGCTTCCGATACCAAAAAGCTCCAAAAAGCAGGTCGCAATGAGCCCATGCTGATGACTATCGACTACGGTAAGGGTCGCGTCTTCCACACCACTCTCGGGCATGATACCGAGGCTTTTGAAGGAGTCGGCTTCATCGTCACTTTCTTACGAGGAACTGAGTGGGCGGCAACAGGTGAAGTGACCCAGGAGATTCCTGATGACTTCCCAGCCAAAGACCAAGCTCGCGGAAGAATCTTCGAATACCGGGGAGAAGAGCAATAATCTCCCCACTTCATCGCGATTATCCTCTTTTTTCTCAAATGAACACCGAAGCTCTCCAACAACTTCTCGAACAAGTCGCTGGAGGCAAACTAGCAACCCAGCAAGCGCTCGAAAAACTCGCGCGCTTACCCCTCGAAGAACTCACCCACTCGACTCTCGATCTGCATCGTGAACTCCGGCAAGGGACCCCTGAAGTGGTCTTTGGACAAAACAAGTCTGCGGACCAAATTCGGGAGAACTTAACTCGTGTTCACGCCGCGAGCGGAAAGGCTCTGGCCACCCGAGTCAGTCGGGGGAAGGCTCGTAGAATCATTGCGGATTCTCCCGAACAGAACTTCGTCTACGATCACCCCTCTCACTGCCTCACCCTGGATCTTCCCGAGGCCAAAAGGATTTCTGACGGGCCTTACATCGCCGTGGTAACCGCAGGCACCTCAGACCTAGCGGTCTCGGATGAAACAGCAAAGACGCTCCAGTTTTTAGAGCACCCATTCGTGCAAATCACCGATATCGGAGTCGCGGGGATTCACCGCATTCTTCCTCACCTCGACACTTTGCGCCAAGCGACTGCGGTCATCGCAATTGCCGGGATGGAAGGAGCGTTACCTAGCGTCCTCGGCGGCTTCCTCTCCTGCCCTCTCATTGCAGTTCCGACCTCCACTGGTTACGGCACCGCCAAGAAGGGAGAAACAGCTCTCAACGCCATGCTCACCTCCTGCGCCTCCGGAATCGCAGTGGTCAATATTGATAACGGCTTCGGAGCGGCCCACTTCGCGCATACTTTGTTGCGTCAAGTGGACAAAGCCTCGCAACATTGAGCAATTATGGCAGAACAGTCTTGAGCTAGTTCAAGACGGTCGCCTTGAGCCAATCTGCGCAAAGTTGTGGCCATGCTTCAGCAGCAGGATTGCCCGGTCGCATTCCATAACCATGACCGCCTCGCGGTAGAACATGTAGTTCGAAGGGAACCTTGCTCGCGCTCAAGGCAGAACTCATCACCAGACTACTCTTCACGAAACGATCGTCTGCGGTCACAAAGAGAAACGTGGGAGGAGTCTTTTTTGTGATGACCAATTCCGGAGTTAAACTCTCATTAGGGCCTTGATCCAGATAAGCCGGATAGAGCAAGGCCGTAAAATCTGGTCGCGCGGAGAGACGATCCCACTCGTCAACCGACGGGTAGAGCTCTTCCCTATAACGAGAGCACAATCGAGCACCAAGGCTCCCCCCCGCAGAGAATCCGAGCACTCCGATCTTGGAAGCAGAGAGTCCGCGCTCTTCACTCATTCCTCGCACACATCTCACCGCCCGCTGAACATCTTGGAGCGCACCGGCCCGGTTCTTAGGCACTCGATACTGGAGAACAAATGCAGTGTAGCCAATCTCGCTCAACCATTCCCCAATTTCGTAACCTTCCTTATCAATCGCCAAAATATGATAACCCCCACCCGGGCAAACGATCACCGCAGCACCGTTTTTCGAATCTGGGTTTGCCTCGTAAACTCTCAAGGTCGGGTTGGTCACTTGACGGAGACGAGTAATCCCGTCGCCCTTGTCTTCCGAAAGAAGTGAAGGAGCTTTTCCCTCACTTTGGCCCGGCACGCCTTGCGGCCACAATTCGATAGTCTCGTAATCTTGTGAGTAGACGGTGCCGAGCAGGAACGGTAGAAAAAGAATTAGCAAAGGAGGCCTCATAATCTTCGAAATCTCTTTCAGTCTTTCTTCATGTCCGATCTTTTCCCAGCAGAAAACCCGCCGACCGCTGCCACTCCCTTAGCCTCGCTCCCTCTTGCGGCTCGGATGCGTCCACGCACGCTCGCGGAAGTACAGGGTCAAAGCCATATTCTCGGAGAAGGGAAACTCCTACGACGGGCCATCGAAAGCGACCGCTTTTCATCTCTCATCTTCTATGGACCACCTGGCACGGGAAAGACGACCTTAGCGACTGTCATTGCGCAAAGCACTGGCTCTCGCTTTGAATCCCTCAACGGGGTGGAATCAAACGTGGCCGAGATTCGCTCCAAAATCGAACAAGCCGCCAGCTGGCAGACCCTGCGCAACGAGACCACCATCCTCTTTATCGACGAGATTCATCGCTTCAATAAAGCTCAACAAGACGTCCTCCTCCCCCATCTTGAGCGAGGCACCGTCCGCTTCATCGGGGCAACGACCCACAATCCCTACTTTTACATCAACTCCCCGCTCGTTTCTCGATCGCAAGTTTTTCAACTCGAATCGCTTTCTACTAACGATATCGTAGAATTACTCAAAAACGCGCTGAGTGACGAAGAACGCGGCTTTGGAGCACTCGAAATTGACGTTCAGGAAAAAGCGATCATTCACCTTGCGGAGAAAGCCAATGGAGATGCCCGTAAAGCGCTCACCGCACTCGACCTCGCGATTCTATCCTCAAACCAAGAAGGCCCCATCATCCTCGACCTTGCGGTTGCGGAAGAATCGATTCAACAAAAAGCCATCCTCTACGATGCTGATGGCGACGAGCATTACGACACCATCTCGGCCTTTATCAAATCGATCCGAGGCTCCGACCCCGACGCTGCGCTCTATTGGTTGGCGAAAATGCTCACTGCCGGGGAAGACCCTCGCTTCATCGCTCGGCGGCTCGTAATCGCCGCCTCCGAAGACATTGGTCTGGCAGATTCCAGTGCACTCCAAGTCGCAATCGCAGCCCAACAGGCGCTCGAATTCGTAGGAATGCCGGAAGGCCGCATCCCGCTCGCGCATGCCACCGTGCACCTAGCAACTGCGCCAAAATCGAACTCGGCCTATGCCGCATTGGGAGCAGCCATGGCTGATGTCACCAATGGCAAAACCCTCCCCGTCCCTGCTCACCTCCAAACAAAATTCCGCAAGAAAATCGCGACCGCTTCTGGTGCCGACACTGCCGCGATGAACTACCTCTATTCGCACGATTACGAAGGGCACTTCGTCCCGCAATCTTATCTTCCCGAAGGACGGACCTACTACCAACCTAGTCAAAACGGGTTGGAAAAACGAATCGCAGAACGACTCGAATTCTGGCGACAGCAATCGGAAGAATCTGCACCCTAACTGTGACAGACTACGTTGATGACTAACGGCTCGCGATTCCCTGAGCCACTACTCGAGCCTCTTTATCGGAGGCCAAAATCTCTTCCAGAGTCTTTCCAGGCAGAGAGCTTAACTGCGACATGGTCTCTTCCACCACTTCAGCGATGCCAGTGAAGGAGAGCTCCTCCCGGACAAAAGACGTCACCGCGACTTCATTAGCGGCATTTAAGATCGCCGGTAAAGCACCTCCTGCAAGGCCCGCTTCTCTGGCCAATCGCACAGCGGGGAAAGCGTCTTCCCTCACTGCTTCAAATTCTAAACGAGCTAACTCCGCAAAATTCAGCGGCTTGAGACCAGTAGGACAGCGCTCGGGCCAAGTGACGGCATACTGAATCGGAAAACACATATCGGTAGAACTCAGCTGAGCGAGAACACTGCTGTCGCGGTATTCCACCATCGAGTGAACGATACTTTGAGGATGCACGATCACATCCACTCGCTCCATCCCCACTCCAAAGAGCCAACGAGCCTCAATCATCTCCAGCCCCTTGTTGAACATCGTTGCCGAGTCGATGGTAATCTTCTGCCCCATCTCCCAGGTAGGATGCTTGAGCGCTTGCGCGAGCGTGACCGCAGGCAGACGCTCCTTCTCCCAAGTTCGGAACGGTCCTCCGGAAGCAGTTAGAATCAAGCGGCTCACCGAGTCCGAGGTCTGACCTTCTAAGCATTGGAAAATGGCATTGTGCTCACTATCCACCGGCAAAACCTTCACTCCCTTTTCTTGCGCGGCGGTCATCACAATCTCGCCTGCCATCACGAGAATCTCCTTACTCGCGATCGCGAGGTCCTTTCCACACTCAATGGCGGCCAAGGTTGGCATCAATCCAGCTGTACCCACGATGGAGACTAAAATTAAATCCGCCTCAGGAAGACTAGCTAGCTCTTGCAGACCCTCAGATCCAGCAGTGACGTGAGAATCAGGAAGCAGACCTCGCAACTCTTCACTACGACTCTCGTCGTAGATGCACACTTGCTTTACCCCAAACTCTTGTGCCTGCCGCGCGAGCTCTTGGTGGCGAGTCCCAGCCGCTAGGCCCACAATCTCCATCCGCTCCGGTCCCAACTCACGAGCCACCTTCAAGGCGCTCTCTCCAATCGAGCCCGTGGAACCGAGGATAACCACCCGCTTTGCCTTCGCCTCAGTCATCATTTAAAGAACAAGCTTGAGAAAAATCCATGCTAACGGCCCCGTGAAGCAGATGCTGTCAATGAGGTCGAGCACCCCTCCAATTCCCGGCAAAACCTGCCCAGAATCCTTGGTGGCGAGACTGCGCTTGAGAAGAGATTCTGCCAAATCCCCCGCAACTGCACCGAGGGCAATAACAAGGCCTAACAGAGCGAGGACCCAACCTCCGGGCAGCCAGGCAAGATGGTCGCCGCCAGCCCAAAGCACGATCCAAATCCCTAACTGGGAAACTAACAACGCCCCCAAAAAACCTTCCCAGGTTTTACCAGGACTGATGTGGGCAATCATCTTGGTCTTACCGACTAGACTCCCTACCGCGTAGGCTCCCATATCGGTAAACTTCGTGGCCGCAATCACCATCAGCATGAGCCACTGCCCTTCACGAGAAGTTTCTCCCGCATTCGCCAAGCGCATCAAGCCGCCGCCAAACATGAGCCCCAAAAAGACAAGTCCCAAAACCGCAACCGAGACTGAGACAATGGCTTCATTTCCCTCAATCGGTCGCCGAAAGCGAACTCCGAAGCTGCCCATTACCACAAATAGAATCGCCATCCATTCCGCATTCTCTGCCACCACTCCATTACTACTGAGAGAATAGACCCACCAGCCGAGATAGCAGGCTCCCACAAAAATCATCCACCAGAGACACCAGTCGTCTGCTTGCCCTTTCCAAAGTTTCCGCCACTCCAGCAGCCCTAGTAGGCCTAGAACAGCAATTGCCGAACCGACTGCAATCGCGTTGGCGCTCACAAAGACTCCGATCACGAGAGCCCATACGACGAGGGTGCTCAAGAGCCTCCTTCCGAAGACCTTGGATTTGGTTTCCTTTCCTTTTTCTTCCGCCACAGCACCGCTAGTCCACCCTACCGAGGGCCAAGTCGCAACGGTAAAGCGTGTTGCAGAATCCATCCTTCAGGGCACCTTCGGAGAAGAGTTTTATTTTTTTTACGCAACTTCGAGTCACCGCGACAGTTCAATAGAGTGAACACAATCGTTCTCAAAGGCACCTCCGATAACCTCACTCCAAGAAAATGCTCCCCAATTTCCTGAACTCATTGTTGGCTCGAAACCTGATGAACTCGTTCAACAGGCTTTCAAACCGCCTCGATTTGAAAAATTCGGAATCATTTTTTCACGAAAGCTGGTTACCGGAGACACCCTTAAACAATTAGAAAATAAACTTATGAAAAAGACACTACTCATCACCGCAGCTCTTCTCACTCCTCTAACAGCACAAGCTGCTCCAGGCGAAGGGAAAGACCAAAAAAGTCCTCGCAAAGCTCCTCCTGCTGAAGTTCTTGCTAAATTCGACGCTGATGGCGACGGAAAATTAAACAAGGAAGAACGCAAAGCAGCGGGAGAAGCTCGCCGGGCTGAAACGCTCGCCAAATTCGATAAGGATGGCGACGGAAAGCTTAGCAAAGAAGAGCGCGAAGCAGCTGCGCTGGAGCGCTTCGACGCCGACAAAGATGGCGTTCTCAACGAGGCTGAAAAAAAGGCGGCTAAAGACGCTGCTATGGAGCGCCGCAAGAAGGGCCCAAAAGGCAAAGGGCCTAAAGGCAAGAAAGGGCCTAAAGGCAGCAAAAAAGCAGGTGCCTAACCAAGATTCTTACCACTTCTATTAGATAACTGGATTATTAGAACAATCCTTTAAGGGCCTCTTCGGAGGCTCTTTTTTTAGGTCTAAAAAACACTACCCGATCAGCATTCCTGCAGTCTGATGGACTTGCTGCTCAAGAACTTCAGCAGCATTAGCAATTAACTCGGCCAAGGGTAAACCAGTATCCGTTAGAGAGCAGGTATAGTCGAAAAGCCTAGCTTCCTTCACCTCGTCCGTGATATTTCCTGCGACTGCAAGGACTGGTTTCCCTTGCTCCTGAGCAAGGCGAGCCACGCCAATCGGTCCTTTTCCTTCGAGGCTTTGGGCATCGAGTGAACCTTCCCCAGTGATCACGAGATCAACTTCTGAAATTCTATCCGTTAGATTAATAGCATCAGCCACGATATCGAAGCCTGGTCGTAGATCAGCCTGGGCAAACTTCATCAACCCCCAAGCCAAGCCACCAGCTGCTCCTGCGCCGGGGAGTGCGGCTAATGTTTGTCCTCCGCTCACTTCCATGAGATGAGTAAGGTAGGTTTCTAGATACTCCTGTTGCTCATCATCAGCGCCTTTTTGAGGGCCGTAGACGGCGGTGGCTCCACGTTCTCCTAAGAGAGGATTCTCGACGTCACACGCCACTTCGATCTCGGGCAGAGCGACGGCTTCACTGCCATCTAACAAAACGAGATCAGCGAGCGAAATGGGATTCGCGGCCAAGGAAGCACCTTCTTCGTCGAGAAAACGCCAACCAAGAGCGGCTGCCATCCCCACGCCCCCGTCATTGGTGGCACTGCCCCCGACCCCTAACAAAATCTTCTCCACTCCCTGTGCCTTCGCCGCGAGAATGAGTTGCCCGGTACCAAAAGTATCGGATTGTAAAACGTCTCTTTCTGCCTCTGCGATACGCCACAGACCCGAAGCAGAAGCCATCTCGATGAGGGCGATTTTACTAGAAATTCCGTA
>CALFBF010000018.1 GCA_937949965.1 uncultured Roseibacillus sp. | reverse complement strand
TCTCCTCGTCAAATCAAAAGCATTCAAGGATCCGGGATAATAAAAACGGAAACAAGAGAGGTCGGATTGTTTAACGAAATATCCTTAAAAGGTCTCCCTGATGTTAATATAGTTTATGGGGAGATTCCTCGTCTAACGATTTCCGCTGATGATAACATTTTGCCAATTATTTTAACCGAAGTTAAAGATGGCAACTTAATGATATCGAGCAATCGAGGTTACGGAACAAGGAATCCAATTAAAATAGAAATTGAAATTCCTTTTATTCAAAAAATATCCTTCGATGGATTCGGTAATGTTAATTTAGACTCTGTCACAAAAAATAGTCTAACTATTGATATCAAAGGGCATGGGAGTATTACCGCAATCGGATCTGTTAATGAATTGGTGGCTAATATTGACGGCAATGGGAGTCTGCAGCTGCAAAAATTAAAAGTCGGTCATTGTCAAATAACAGTTAAGGGATTTGGCGATGCAACTCTTTATGTGTCTGAGGAGTTAGATGCAAAAGTAGACGGGAACGGGAAAATATTCTACTCTGGAAATCCTGAGAAAATCACTTCTAAGATAGAAGGATTCGGACAAATTTCACCAAAAGAATAGCGAGTTGAAGTAAAGGTTGCCGGAGGTGCTCTAAAGTAAACTTAGCCTCAAATGGCGTTGATGTAGGCGAAGGTTTGGGGAGGTGTTCTAATGTGGAATTTTCCGAAGGTGGGAGAACTCTTCTTTTTTATTCGTGAAGCTTATTCTTAAATCCCTTGTTTACGGCTACCGCCTTTTCCTTCGCCCGGTGCTTCATTGGGCGAGTAATGGACAGGGGACCTGCCGTTTTGAGCCTTCCTGTTCGGCTTACTTTTTGGAAGCCGTCGATACTCATGGCAGCTTTCGAGGAGCTTGGATGGGGATAAAGCGGATTTTACGCTGTCATCCATGGGGTCGCTGTGGTTATGACCCCGTGCCGCCGATATCGGAGCAAGGCTCAGAGCCTTCTCCGACACCGGAGCGCACACACGACTAACATTATGGACCGTAAGGGAATTTTTGGACTGCTAGTTTGCGGACTCTTGTTTGCAGCACACTTGTATTACAGCGGTATTGAGCGCAAGGAGTTCCTTGAGAAGCAAGCCGCCAAGAAAGAGGCTGCGGCTCAGAAGAAAGCTGCCGAAGGCCCGGCTGAGGAAGAGAGCGAATCCGCTCAAGAAAGTTCCGAGAATTCCGAAATTAAGAGCACGAATCCCGACGCTCCCGAGCAAGAAGTGCGCCTCGCTACCGATAAGGTCACCTTCGTCCTCACTAATAAAGGGGGCGGGATTAAGTATGCTGAGTTTAAGGACCAAAAAGCGGTCGTCATTCCTTCCGAATATAAAAAGCTTAATAAAGAAGAGCAGGCCAATCCCGACCTTGTGCACCTCAACCGCTACGGTGACTCCGTAGTTGGTGCCCTTGTCGAGGGAGGTGTCGATGGTTCCCTGGGGTTGACTTATGAAGTCTTTGCCCAAGACGAGAAGAGCGTCACCTTTGGCGCTCGCACTGCCAGTGGACTCACCATTGCCAAGACTTGGACGCTAATCGAGATCGTCAACGAGGCCGCCGAGTATCGTATCGACCTCACCGTTAAGCTCAAGAATAGCAAGGAAGAAGGCAACATCACTCTCAAGAGCTACGGAATACACGCCGGCTCGGCAGGACCGTTATATAAGGGCGAGGAGCCGCGAGGCACTGGCTTCTTTGTCTACGATGGCAAGCTCCGCTTCAAAGGGACGAACTGGTTTGCCAAAGGCTTCTTCCGGGCCGCTCGTCCTCGCTATGAGAAAGTGCAGGAGGACGTGCTATACGCCGGAGTCTCCAATCAGTTTTTCTCCACCATGGTTGGCAAGAAGGAGCCCAGCACCGCTACCATCTGGGCGAAGGCTCCCGAACTGGAGTTAGAGAAGACCGGCGGTGGTGGCAAAAAACGCTTCGTCAGCATGGCCTGGTCTCTCCCCGATGAGGTCCTCGCTCCCGAAGAAGTGCGTTCCATTGGTTATGAAGTCTTCATGGGACCCAAGGATAACAAGATTGTCCGCCAGCTCGGGAAAGGCCGCGGCGAGCTCATGCACTACGGCCTCTTTGCCCTGATTAGTCGTCCTCTCAATGCGCTTTTAAATTTTTACCACGACGCCGTCTTTTCTAAGTTCGCCGACAAGTGGGCTTGGGGCTTTGCCATCATCCTCGTCACCTTCACCATTCGCATCGTTATCTGGCCCCTACACAATGCCTCTACCCGTACCATGAAGCGGATGTCCAAGCTCCAACCCATGATGGCTGAGCTAAAGGAGAAGTATCCCGATGACCCCCAGAAGGTGCAGACCGAGACCATGAAGCTCTACAAGGAGTATGAGATCAATCCCGTGGGAGGGTGTCTGCCAATGTTTGCGCAGATTCCCATCTTCTTTGGCTTCTACTCTATGCTGCGTTCCGCCGTTGAGCTGCGAGGAGCCGAGTTCATGTGGGTCAAGGACCTTGCCCTTCCGGACACCGTATATGAGCTTCCCTTTGGCCTGCCTCTCATCGGAGATCCTGTGCCGATCAACCTTCTCCCGCTTCTGATGATGATCACCATGTTCCTCCAGATGCGGATGACCCCCCAGACCGGTGATCCCATGCAGCGCCGCATCTTCATGCTGCTGCCCTTCATGTTCTTCTTCTTCTGTTACAACTTCGCCTCCGCCCTTGCCCTCTACTGGACTGCGCAGAACATCTTCTCCATCGGTCAGACTTGGTGGATGCAGCGTCAGCCGGAAGTCGATCTTAAGAAACGGAAGCCAGGCCGGAAAAGTCTCATGGAAAAGATGGCTGCAAAAGCTGA
>CALFBF010000017.1 GCA_937949965.1 uncultured Roseibacillus sp. | reverse complement strand
AAAAATCAGCCTCCAGAAAAAGTCAGTAGCCACTTTTACAGAAAAATATTTGCGCAGCCGGAACAAGAGACTGCTGATGGGAAAGAGATCGAAGAAGGGGAGTGAAGTGTATTGAAACTCTCGTTTTCGCAAACGAAGGATGACTTTGACGTGCGTCAGTAACTGGCAATAATGGTGAGCATGAATGAAGGTGAATCTTCCGTTGAAATCTCGCTTACAGTTAAAAATACCGCCGAAGCTCTCGAGTTTTACACCAATGCTTTTGGAGCACAGGAATTATTTAGGATACCTACTGGGGATGGAGGCATTGCTCATGCGGAATTTCAGTTAGGAAACTCGCGAATCTTTGTTTCGGATGAGGCCGAGGATTGGCACGCTTTCGCCTTACCTGAGGGCGCCACTGCGTCGTCTCTCTTCGTTATTCCAGTGGATGGCTGTGACCAGTCCTACCAAAAAGCGCTAGCGGCAGGGGCTGAGAGGGTGCGAGATCCTGAGAATCTGTTTTTTGGAGTACGTGTAGGTGTGGTGAAAGATCCCTTCGGTTATCGCTGGTCACTACGCGAAGTGATCGAAGAATTGAGTCAGGCAGAATTACTGGAAAGAGCACAAAAGCTGTTCGGAGCAACTTAGTTCGCATGCTTCCTTGGTTTTCTTGAATGGTTAATTTTTATAAACTATCTGCGTGACTTTATTTCAAGTTTAACTAAGATAATAGTGTTCCATGACGAATGCTTTACCACTTAAGAGAAAAAAATCACGGAAACGGATGCTCCCGTTTTTTGCTGCAGGTATAGTGGGATTACACGTTTTTGTTTTCTTCTTATTAGCTCAGTGTGGTCGTTCAGAACAGGGGACCACACTGCATAATGAACAGACCTATATTCGGGTTCATACTGAATATCGCTCTGAAACTTCGCTCACTTTTGCTGAGCCACCCAAGCAGCTGTTTTATCGCTACGCCAATGCACCTTTACTTGTGGAGCAGACAGAACCACTTCCTCTTGAGGAGCCTTATTGGGATGGTTACCAGACAGTGGCATATCTCCGTGAAGAGACTTTCTCACCCATGGAGAATTATCGCCTTACGATTCGGCAGGAAAAGGAGGAACGGCGGAGGAGTTCCTCTCCTGTGCCATTCTTACCGACCGTTAATCCTGTGATCATTGCCGGGGTTCCGATGCAACCTGTGACTCGGGTCCCAGAGCCGAGCACGAGCTTGTTCGTGCTGAGTTCGTTGTTTTTGGTTTTGTGTCGCCGTTGCCGAAAATGGGATTAATCCCGTTTTGATCGCACTTCAGGCTTGAATATCGGCTCTCAACTCCCTTCATTCGCCCATGGCAGAGCCCATTTTAGGCCTTTCTTTTGACGACGTTCTTTTAGTGCCCCAACGGAGCAGTGTGACTCCGGATTTGGTGAATCTAGAGAGTTCCCTGACCAGTGATATCGCACTGACCTCGCCTGTTGTTTCTGCGGCGATGGATACTGTTTCCGAAGAGGAATTAGCGATTGCTCTCGCTCGTGAGGGAGGCATTGGTGTGATTCATCGTGCGTGCTCGATTGAGGATCAGCATAATATGGTCTCGCGAGTGAAGCGCTCAGAGAATGCCGTGATCCATGGTCCTGAGACTGTGACCAAGGAAATGACTGTGGGCCAAGTCCGTGCTCTCGTTGAGGAACGTGGTTACTCCGGATTCCCAGTTGTGAACGAGGAGGGGATTTTAGAGGGAATGGTCACGGGTCGTGATCTTCGTTATTTCGATGGTGAAACCGAGAAAGTGGAGCAGGTGATGACTTCCCGTGAACGCTTGGTGACGGGAGGCCCTGAGACGGGGATGGAAGCCGCCCGCCGTATTCTATACGAAAATCGGATCGAAAAACTCCCACTCGTCGATGCAGAAGGGAAGCTGGTTGGACTCATTACCGGAGCTGATATTGAAAAACGGATCACCTACACCAGCGCGGCAAAGGATCCTGATGGTCGCCTGCGCTGTGGGGCCGCAGTGGGAGTAGGACCCGACTTCAAGGATCGGGGCCAGGCTCTCATCGAGGCAGGAGCAGATGCTCTCTTTATTGATGCCGCGACTGGACACACGGACCGCGTAATGGATGTCATTAGTGAGCTCCGCGCGATGGGTGATCTCCCAGTGGTGGCCGGTAATGTCGTCACTTCACACGGTGCCAAAGACCTTGTGTCGGCAGGAGCGAGCGCGATTAAAGTCGGCGTTGGCCCGGGATCAATTTGCACCACACGTGTAATTGCAGGGGTGGGGATGCCTCAATTCACCGCGATACGTAATGTGGCAGAAGTCGCTCGTGAGGCGGGCGTAAGAGTCATCGCCGATGGAGGTATTCGCTACTCTGGTGATGTCGTGAAAGCACTGGCTGCGGGAGCGGACTTAGTGATGTTAGGTTCTATCTTGGCAGGAACTCGCGAGAGCCCTGGCAAGACCGTTCATTACCAAGGACGCCGCTTCAAGACCTATCGCGGGATGGGTTCTCTCGGCGCAATGAAGAAAGGCTCAGGAGATCGCTACAGCCAGAATAGTAGTGGCAAGATGGTTGCGGAAGGGGTGGAGGGCCGCGTGGCCTACAAGGGCCCCTTAGCAGATGTCCTCTATCAGCTCATGGGTGGGCTGCGTTCCGGCATGGGTTATGTCGGTGCTAATAGTCTCACCGAGTTACGCGAGTTTGCGGACTTCGTGCGCATTACTCCCGGAGGACTTCGCGAGAGTCATGCTCATGATGTGACCATCACAGAGGAGCCCACCAATTACCAACCACTGGGAAACTAGTATTTTTTATGGAAGAAATGAATCACGTTGCGGTCCTCGACTTTGGATCGCAGTATACTCAGTTAATCGTTCGCCGGGTGCGAGAGTTAGGTTGCTTTGCCAAGCTCTATAAACCAGAGGAACTCTCCCGTCTCGGGAAGCCGGGAGCAATCATCTTGTCAGGTGGTCCCAAGAGCACTTCTGATTCCGATGCGCCTGATCTCGATTTCGCTCTTCTCGATTCCTTCGGAGTCCCAGTCTTGGGTGTTTGTTACGGAATGCAGCTCCTGAACCTCAAGTTTGGAGGAACCGTCGAACCCAGTGAGAAGCGCGAGTATGGCCCCGCCGAACTCATTCCTGAAAGTAAGGAGGGTCTTTTCAAAGACCTTTCAGAGCGTTCTCAGATCTGGATGAGCCACTCTGATACCGTGAAAAATCTTTCTGATGACACCACCGTGCTAGCGGTCAATCAGCACGGCACGCCCGTGAGTCTCGCTTGGGGAGAACGGTTTTTCGGAATCCAGTTTCACCCGGAGGTCACTCATAGTCATGAGGGCACTCAAGTGTTGAAGAACTTTCTCGAACTTGCAACCGATTTGGCTGAGTTCCGAATCGAGGATATGAAGCAAGAACTCCTCTCCGAGATCCGCGAACAAGTCGGTGAACGCCAAGTGGTGTGTGGTGTGAGCGGGGGTGTAGATAGTACCGTTCTCGCCGTTCTCTTGAAGGAAGCGGGTGTGAATATGCGCGCTATCTTTGTCGATCACGGGCTCATGCGAAAGGATGAGGGTATCGAGGTGCGACGCAACTTTGAGCGCATGGGAGTCCCCATCGAAACGGTTGATGCGAGTGAGCTCTTCTTCGGTCGCCTCGAAGGAGTCGCTGAACCGGAGAAGAAGCGAGAAATCATCGGAAATCTCTTCGTCGATGTCTTTTGGGATGCGGTCGGTGATGCCGAGTTGTTAGCGCAAGGAACTCTCTATCCCGATGTCATCGAGAGTGCCTCCAATGAGGGCTCCAAGGCTTCTAAGATTAAGACCCATCACAACCGCGTGGATCGTATTCTCGAATTGCAAAAGCAAGGTAAGGTCCTTGAACCACTCGCAGAACTCTTCAAAGACGAAGTACGTGAACTCGGTCTCTCCTTAGGGATCGAGGCTGACATTGTGAACCGTCATCCTTTCCCAGGCCCCGGCCTAGCTGTGAGATGCCCTGGAGTGGTCGACCGTAAGCGTGTGACCATTATCCAAGAAGCCGACGCGATCTTTATTTCCAAGCTCCGTGAGCACGGTTGGTATGACAAGACCTGGCAAGCCTACGCCTGTCTCATCCCTGTGAAGACGGTGGGGGTGAAAGGGGATGAGCGGAGTTACGAGTGGGCGGTAGGCCTCCGAGCAGTCATTAGCGAAGACGCGATGACGGCCGATTGGGTCGAGTTGCCTTACGAGATCTTGCGCGAAACCAGTCACCTCATTCTCAATAATGTCCCTGGGGTGAATCGAGTGCTCTATGATGTCTCGACCAAGCCGCCCGCTAGTATTGAGTGGGAATAAAGGAATGAACTTCAATCGAAAAACTGACAACCTGAACTGTAATGGAAGAAGCTGACCTCGGCCCCCAACCCCTTGACCAATTAATGACCGATTGGGCTCTGTCGAATCATGACCTCGTGGAAATCTCGACGGAGCAGCTGACCCACAAGCAGGTGCAGCGCGCCCGCAATGGACGACGCCTCACCCTCAAGATGATGATGAAGGTGACGCGCGCCTTTAACGTCACCATTTGGCACCGTCTCGATAAGGCTTCTAAGGAAGGTTACTTTGAATATGGCTGGAAGCACCTCTTCAACTACGCAAAAGGTTATCAGGCCGATTTCGTAGATCCAAATCGTGAGTTGATTGAGTCCCGCGCTCAGAGCGAAAGTTAAGCTTCTGCGGAAGATTGCGCGAGTTGATTGAGGAGGGTTCCTGCGATAGTGAGACCGAAGCTGCCGATGATGGGCGCGGAGGTGCCGTAACCAGCATCACAGCGTAGCCCGGGGATTGCGTCGTCAGGTCGGTTGGTGCTCACACAGCCGTCTGCTGTTGGGTAGCGTGGTTGCTCGGAGGAAAAAACCGCCATGATGCCAAAGCTCTTTCTTTTCTTCTCTCCAGAAGGGAAGCGGTAGTAGTTACGGAGATTTTTGCGGACTTGCAAGAGTAGGGCGCAGCCATGTGTTCGTGAGAGATCGGTGACCTCGATTTTAGTGGGACAAATTCGCCCGCCAGCTCCTCCCGAGGTGATGATTGGGATTCCCTGATCTCGGCAGAGCGCTAAGAGGTGACATTTCGCTCTTACGGAGTCGATGGCATCGACGACAAAGTCTGGAGAATCAGCAAGAATCTCTTCCGCATTCTTCTCAGTGAAAAACTGGTGACGTTCTTCGATTTCGATTTCAGGATTAATCTCGCGTAACCGTTGCGCCATCACGGTGACCTTTGGCCGGCCCACGGTAGAATCAAGGGCATGGAGTTGACGGTTACTGTTCGTTACGCAGAGATCGTCGAGATCGACGAGGGTAAGGTGCCCAATCCCCGAACGTGCAAGTGCCTCCGCCACCCAGCAACCGACGCCGCCGATACCGATAATTGTGATTCGAGTCTGGTGAAAGCGCGCGAGAGTCTCCTGACCGTAAAGCCGAGCAATACCAGAGAAACGAGAGTGGTAAGAGTCAGTCATAGTGCGAGCAAAAAGAGCTCGAACTGCACAATGACTCTTACCAAAGAACAAGAGTAAAGCTTTCTAGAGACAAGGATAGGAAGCCTTTGATCTCCTAATGAGAATGCAGTGATAGGGGAAGGAGTGGGGCGAATGACCTCCAGAACAGCTTAGTAAGGGGAAGATAATCAGCCTAATTCGTGGAACATTTCTTTATGAAATTTCCGGGTTTTTCTTTTTTTGGTTAAGAAAGTTAAAATATAAATCTGTGCTCCAAGTTACCCTTGTTTTGTTCAAGTGTCATGAAAATGGAATTTTTGCAAAAGATCAGATTCGATTACTCATCACGTAAAGCTAAATAGTTTTATCCTTTAAAAATTAATCTTGGTGAAATTAATCAACAGTTTATTTTAAAGAAACTCTATTCAAATCAATGATTAATATGAAAATTTTTAAAACTTGTGCTCTCGTTAGTGTTGGCTTGTTTCTTGCAAGCTGTGGTTCATCCAGTGTCGCGCTCACCTCGACGACGACTCATCAGGGCTCTTCCTCTCGGGAGGATCGCCTCACTCAAGCTATTCATGAAGAGGTCAATCGTTATCGGGTAAGCAAAGGACTTAAGCCGCTAAAGTATCATCGCGGATTGGCCAAGCTTGCAAAACCGCACAGTGATTACATGAAGAAGCACGCGGGATCTTTTACCGTGTATGGGAAAAAGAATCTGGTCTCTCACTACGGCTTTGAAGCTCGTAAGACACTTGCTGAAAAGAAGTATCAGATAGAATCTCTAAATGAGAATGTGATCGCGAGTCACGGCCTTGGACAAGGGGAAGACCTTGCCGCAAAAATGGTAAGAGGCTGGTTGCGATCAGAGAATCATCGCCACAATTTGAACTCCAAATGGTCGACAACTGGGATTGCTGTTTCTTTCGATAATGATGGTCGTGCTTTTGTAACGCAGATGTTCGGCTCTAGTCCTTCTCGTCGAATCAAGATTGGGACCACTCCTTTGTCTGAGTGGTAGTCTTTAAAAGGTTCCCCCCAAAGCAAGGAGCAAATCGAGGTGATTTTGTAGTCTGTTGTTGCGTAGCGAAATCAAGCTCGACCTTGCGTTCAGGGCTCGGCGTTGTGCTTCAAGGACCTCAAGGATACTGGGGCGATTACCAACGTCGAGCCCTTCAACAAAATCACTTTCAGCCCACTTTTCAGCGAGAGCAGTATTTTCCACTTCGGTGAGAAGGTGCTGCTCTTGTTCTTTTAACGACTGATTAGCATCAAGCGCAGATTCGACCTCACGCAGGGCTTGTAAGACGTCTTGTTGATAGATTCGCACATCAGACTTGTTTGCGGCAAAGGCTTGACGAGCGCGTGCGTTGAGTTCGCCACCGGCAAAGATGCGTTGAGTAATGGATGCCGCGATGGTGGAAACTAGGTTTGAAGGATCGAGCAGATCTCTCAGCTCCGAGGATGAGCTTCCAGTATTGGCGGTGAGTCGGAAACTCGGGAGCAGATTTTTGCGAGCGGCATCAGCTTGTTTAGCACTGACGTAGATCTGTAAACGACTAGCAGTTAGGTCAGGGCGACGTTCGATGAGATCGGAGGGGATACCGGCTCGGATTTCAGGAATACGAGGGAGCTCTGGTGCGGACTTAATCAAGGTGTCTGGATACTCACCGAGCAAGAGTTGCAGCGTCCGCGCCGCTTCTTGGCGATTGAGTTGGCTAGATTCTAGTGAAGCTTTAGCGGAGGCGATGTTACTACGACCAAAGGCATCATCAAGGGGGCGGAGAGTGCCAAGTTTGTAGCCCCGTTGAATGATCTGATAGTTTTTTTGGAAAGAGTCCAAGGTCTCGCGAGCCAGTGTGAGCTGATTTTCAGCTGTGATCAGGTTGCAATAAGCTTGTGCGGTATTGACCGCGAGGGAGAGTCGTGCAGATCGGAAGTCAGCAACTGCGGCCTCGTAGTCCGCAATGGAAGCGTTTTCGAGGTCACGTAGACGGCCCCAGACATCGGCTTCCCAAGAGGAGTTAAGCGACAGCCCGAAGGATTCGAAAGTATCGGTATTGGTGCGTGTTAAGCTATTATTGCTAGAGGTTGTTAGATCGGGAAGTCGTGCTGCTCGTCCGATGATAGTACCCTCTCGTGCGGAGCGTAAGCGAATGGCAGCACCCTGTAGGTCTAGATTATTAGTAAGTGCAGATCGGACGATTTTAGTCAGGATGGGATCGCGCAAGCTCGCCAACCAGCCTTGTGTGATCGCTTTGTTCTCCCCTTTTTGCGCAGCTGCAAAAGTGGAGGGAATATCGATGGCAACACTCTCGGTGGGACGCTGAGAAAGGATCGGACTACACGAGGAACTGAAGAATAGATTCGTCGCCGTCGCCAACACGACCAATAAGTAGCGGTAGTGTGAGGGCGTTTGTTGGCGAGATTCCATTGTCAGGGGGAGAGGATGAATACAGTACAAACTAGGAAAAGGTTTCAGAAAAGAAGGAATTGTTTATGCCTTGTTGAGGGCTTCAACGTTCAGAAATGAAGACCAAAATTTAAGGATGGTCATGGCTGCCAATTCTCGTTTGGATAGCGCGATGAGAAAATTTGCACAAAATTTATTCGTTGGGATCATTGCTTGGTCTACTTGTGCTTTCGCCGAGAGCGAAACACGACCTAATATCCTGTGGATTACTATCGAGGACTGGTCTGCGGACTTATCTTGTTACGGGACGAAAGGCATTCATACCCCTCACGTGGATCAGCTGGCAGCAGAGGGAGTTCGCTATCAGTGGGCTTTCACGACTTCACCAGTGTGCTCTACATCGCGATCCGCAATGATGACTGGACATCATCAAAACTTCATTGGAGCCCATCAGCATCGTAAGCACAACAAAGTGGAATTGCCTTACGGCATTAAGACGATTCCTCATCTTTTGCAGGAAGCAGGTTACTATACCGCTCTCATGAGCTGGAAAACGGATTGTAATTTCATTCCGTTTAAGAAGGAAGACCTCTTCATGGGAGGAGACTGGAGTGAACGAGAGGAAGGACAACCGTTCTTTGCTCGCATCACTTTCCAAGATACTCATCGTAAATGGAATCGTGATCCTCAACGCCCCATCGCAATTGAGGATGTGGAACTTCCACCCTACTATTACGATAATGAGTTTGTCCGCCGCGATTGGGCTAATGGTTTAGAACAGATGCAACTTGTGGATCGCGAGGTAGGGGCTCTGTTAGATCGTTTAGAGAAGGAAGGATTAGCTGAGAATACACTTGTCTTCTTCATCGGAGATCATGGTCGTTGTCATATTCGAGGAAAGCAATTCCTCTACGATGGAGGGATTCGTATTCCGATGATTATGCGTTGGCCAGGACGGGTTAAGGCCGGGCAGGTTAATGAAGACCTGGTGATGTCTCTTGATATTTGTGCTACTATTTTAGAAGTGGCTAAGGTCGAACCACCGGTCCCGCTTCATGGGGAGAGTCTGTTAGGAGAAGAGATTACTAATCGCAATTATGTTTTTTCTGCGCGAGATAAGATGGACGAGACCCATGATTCGATGAGAGCGATCCGTTCGAAAGAATTTAAACTTATTCACAACCTGATGCCCGAACGTGCTTGGTGTCAGTTCAATGAATATAAAGAAGCTTCCTATCCAGTATTGGCGGAGATGAATATTTTAAACCTTAAGGGAGAACTCAATGAAGTGCAGGCAGCCTTCTTTGCCAAGACGAAACCTGAATTGGAACTCTATAATGTGAAGGTAGACCCTCACGAGGTAAACAATCTCGCTGATGATCCTCAATATGCAGAGATTCGTGACGATCTACTTCAGAAACTTAATAATTGGCGTAAAGAGGTCATTGACGATCAGGGAGTCTCCGAAGAGTTCAGAGCAGACGGCGCTTTCCCAGCAGAGCGTCCTGATGACATTCCTGCCTTTTTATGGATTAATCAAAACAAGGAGAAATATGACTTTAACGCTTTAGGTTGGCCTGCTTGGTATCCGACTCGGAGTTTGGCCCAGTGGGAAGAAGCTCGTCAAAAATGGGAGCCTTACGTCATGCGCGAAGCAGATGAAGAAGTAGATCGTCCGATTATCTGCCTCCCAAGGGCGAAGGACCTTCTAAAAATGAAGAAAAAAGAGAAGGCTACTCAACCGTAAGTTCGCCCTTCATCAAGATCCAATGTCCAGGGAAGGTGCAAAGGTAAGGATAGACTCCAGGTTCTTTGGGAGCCCGGAAGCGAATGGTTTGACTCCCTCCTGGAGGGAGTAGTTTACTTGCTTTGAGGATTCGGGAATCCTTCGGGACGAAGTGTTTGGTCATTCCGGCTGGGGTCTTGGCCATCTCATTGGCCGCACTTCCAATCTCTTCAATCGGAGTTCCTTTGTCTAACAATACGATATTGTGGTGAGTGGCGTCTGGGTTCTTAAAGATGAGCTTAATCGGTTGGCCGGCCTTGGCTGTTAGCTTATCTTTGGTGAAGAGGAGGCGTTCCTTCACACAGCTCACTTCAATGGTGAGCAGCTCAGCTTGTTGGTCGAAGCGTATGGCTGCAGCCTTGGGCTTAGCAGCGATTTTCTCGGTGGGCTTGGTGCTCTCGAAGATCTGAGCACGGATGTCATCTTCTTGTGCCGTGCCGTTCCAGTGTTGACTGAGAAGCTCTGAGTTTACGGACGTAGCTAAGGCGTAGGAGAGGTGGCGCCCACGCTCGGATGCTGGTTTCATGAAGACTGGCAGCACCGCTTGTAATGCTTCGTTAGTTCCGACGTAACTGGCAGCCATTCCTGCTTCCCGCTGCACGTGATGAGAGGAGTGAGACATGGCATCAGCAAGGATTTGGTGAGCGAATTCTTCTCCAAGTTCCTCATACCAAAACCGGATGGGGCCTAGTGCTGCTGCTGCAATCAGGGGATCAGAGTTTTTGGTGAGCTTTGTGAGTAACTCTTTGTGTGGTTGGTTGATTCCTTGGTAAACCCAGAGAGCCTCAAGGAGTGCGTGCGCTTGTGATGACTCGTTTTCATCGAGGTCGGTAATCCATTGGTCGAGAGCAGTCTTCACTTCAGCATGGTCTCTGCTTCGGAGTGCACGCTTTGCCCAGTGGCGAGTCCGGGTGTCTGCTGCTTGCAGTTGTTCTAACAGTTCTTCGAGAGAGGCTTCCGCAAAGTTGGTTGCCTTCCTTGGTTGATTCTCCTTAGGAGTTACGCGCCAGATTCGGCCTGCCTTACGGTCTCGTCGTGGATCGCGGAGGGAGTATTGTGCGTGGCCCTTTACGGGGTTATACCAGTCACAGATGTAGAGGGAGTCGTCGGGACCAAAGCGAAGGTCGACTGGAATGAAGGATAGATTAGTTGAGAAGATAAGGTCTGAGACATATTCTTCCGCGAAGTGATCTCCTTTATCAATCCACTTGTGGATTTCGATTCGATTATCCGGTTTGTAACGAGCTTTCACAAACGTGCCTTGTAACTCCGCTGGCCAGTTGGGGACTTCGATGAAGTCCTGCCCGCAGGTGCCTGAGTAGGCCTGCATATCTTGCACCGGAGGATGTTGTCCAGGATAGGCGGGGTTAGTGGCATGGAAGGAAGCGGCAAAAACAGGATGAGAGGCCATGTGATTACCATAACGATCGTAGACTACGCCCCAAGGGTTGGTATTCGGGTAAGCGCCAAAGGCAGTGAGCTTTTGGGTCTCAGGGTGATAGAGGAACCATGATGAATTCTTTGCGCGGACTGGTCCATAGGGAGTTTCCACTTGGGTGTTGTGGAAGATGGATTCGCGAAAGAGGAGATGTCCGCCAGGAGTCCAGACGAAGTCGTGAAGAGAATGATGAGAGTCTTCACAGCCAAATCCCGTTACCAAGATTTCGCGAGAGTCTGCCTTATCATCTCCATCAGAGTCATGGAGGTAGGTGAGGTGAGGTTGCTCCGATAAGTAAACTCCGCCTTTATCATCGAGAGTGAAGGCCAAAGGGATGTGCAGATCGTCGGCAAAGGTGGTGCACTTATCCGCCCGTCCATCTTGATCGGTATCTTCGAGGATGATCAGCTTATCACTTGGTTCCTGTCCGGGGTAAACGTGAGGGTAGGTTGTGGAGCAGGAGACCCACAGGCGTCCTCGGGCATCCCAACGGATTTGGATGGGGCAAGCGAGTTCGGGGAAATCTTCTTCAGAGGCAAAGCAGCTGATCTCGAAACGAGGATCGATATCAAAGGCCTTCTGTTCGTCTGCGGGAGAAAGCCACTCGTTGGCTCCTCGCGCAATGACTACTTCACCAAGGTCAGGAAGGTGACTGTCGTCGGGTTGACTAGGATTTCCCGCAGCCGTTTTCCATATCGCTTCGTTACGACTCTCGACCATGAGGTCAAAGTTCCGCATCGCAGGTAGGAAATCGAGGTAACCATAGTTCTCGTTACGACCCCCAGTATAGTAGAAGGTGTTGAGAGGACGATAGCGGTAGGCAAATTGAGTGGCCTTATCAATGACTCGCTCTTGCACTTGAGCATTCATTTCAGGGGCTTCACTGCCAGTGATTACTTGGAAAGCCTTCTTCGCAAAAGCCTTTTGGCCTTGCTCGTTCAGGGAGCTGCCGTTGCTAGTGAGAGGAGAATTTGCCGATCCGAGTTCTAACACATCTACAAATGCGACTTTGTGCTTCTGGGCTGCGTCTGCGAGAGCTTTGGCATAGAGTTTGAGGTTTTCATTATTTCGGTCACCTGCCTTGTTCTTTTCTTTGTTTTCGTGAAGAGTCGGAGAGAGGAGAACCACTTGAGGTCCGCTTTCTCCATTGTAAGCGTGTGTGGTGAGATGACTTAAGAAGGTGTCGAGTTTCTCTTCGAAGGCAGAGAGACCTTCCCGACCGGCAAAAGACTCGTTAGTGCCGAAGGCAGCAATGATAACATCAGTTTCGAAGTAAAAAAGGTGTTGGTCGAGGTCGCCGAAGTTGTCAGGTCGTGGTTGGAGTGCGATCTCGTCAGCGGGCCAAGTAAAGTTACGAACCTCAAGCTTATGATTGGGGTATTTTTGATGAAGAAAGGATTCGAGAAATCCATGACGCCGTTCGTTGTCGAGTAACAATCCTCCAATATAAGCGATTCGTGCTTGTGGTACGAGTTCGAGTGGAAGACTGGTTTCTTGCGCTTCGCCTTTTTCTGGACGTGGTGATTGATCGAGCTGAATCGCAAACTTAGCTAACTCAGGATCAGACTCAGGGGGAGCGATATCAACGGGGATGTTGCGTCCATCTTTAGCGGCTGCTTCTTTTTTACGTTCTTCGTCAGCAATTGCAGCGGCATTGTTCGCAATGGTAGTAGTTTTTTCTGCAGAAAAAACTGTCAGAGTTGAGAGGCTCAGCAGGGAGGGGAGAAGAATTCGATGCATGGGTCTTTGAGATAGGGAGCAATTTTACCCATCTAAAGACCCGCATCTATCACTCACTCTGAAAATTAAGAAGAACCTCGTTTTCCTCGGAGATCGTCTTCAATAATCATTTATTCTTTTCCCGTTTCTAAAAGTTTAAGCAAGAGCTTCTTTGGCCACTGCTGCTATGTAGTCGCGGTTTAGTTTAGCGATATTGTCAGCAGAGATTTCTTTGGGACAGGCGGCTTCGCATTCGTATTGATTGGTGCAATTGCCAAAGCCTTCGTTATCCATTGCCCGCACCATCGCGAGGGTGCGCTTCTCTTTCTCAGGTTTACCTTGAGGGAGTTTATTGAGATGAGCTGCTTTTGCAGAAACGAAGAGCATGGCCGAGGCATTCTTACAGGCGGCGACGCAAGCTCCGCAACCGATACAAGCCGCAGCAGAGAATGCTTCGTCGGCAATTGTCTTTGAGATGGGGACCGAGTTCGCATCCGGAGCTGAGCCAGTGCGGACATCGATGTAACCACCTGCGGCGACGATGCGGTCAAAGGAGGTGCGATCGACAATGAGGTCTTTAACGACAGGGAAGGCGTTCGCGCGGAAGGGTTCAATCCAGATCGTTTCGCCGTCACTGAAGTGTCGCATGTGGAGCTGGCAGGTCGTGATCGCTTTTTCGTTGGAGTGAGGAACTCCGTTAATAGTCAACGAGCACATTCCACAGATTCCTTCGCGGCAATCGTGGTCGAAGTGGATAGGCTCTCCACCATCGTTGATGATGCCCTCGTTCACAATGTCGAGCATTTCGAGGAAGGATGCCGAGGTGGGAATGTCCTTAGCGGGGTAAGTTTCAATATGGCCTTCGGCATCAGGACTCGCTTGGCGCCAAACTTTGAGTGTGAGATTCATGGTGAGTGAGGAAAGGTCTTTAAGTTCGTTTACTTGTAGCTCCGGATGCTGGGTTTGACGTCTTGGAAAACGAGTTCTTCTTTGTGAAGGGTAGGGGTTTCTCCTACTCCTTTGAATTCCCAAGCAGCGACATATTGGTAGTTTTCGTCATGGCGTTTGGCTTCGCCTGGTCCCGTGCGACCGTCTTGTACTTCGGGGTCAGTTTCGGTGAATTGATGTTCGAGACGGAAGTGTCCGCCGCAGGATTCTTCGCGATCCAAGGCATCGTGACACAGAGTGTAGGCAAATTCGAAGAAATCCGCGACCCGGCCGGCTTTCTCTAGTTCAGCATTCATCCCGTCTTTGGAACCAGGTATGCGGACATTTTTCCAAAAGTCTTCGCGGATACGGTTGATTTCGGTGAGCGCGAATTCGAGACCTTCTCTAGTGCGAGCCATACCACACTTGTCCCACACGAGGAGTCCAAGTTCGCGGTGATAGGAATCGACCGAGCGCTTTCCTTGGACAGCCATGAGCTTATCAATGCGGTCCGTAGCTGCTTTTTCCGCTTCGCGGAAGGCGGGGTGCTCGTCAGTGATTGAGCCTGGTTTTTGGTCCGCGAGGTAGTTTGCGATGGTAGTCGGGATGACGAAGTACCCGTCTGCAAGTCCCTGCATCAGAGCAGAAGCTCCAAGTCGATTTGCGCCATGATCTGAGAAGTTGGCCTCTCCTAACACATGCAAGCCAGGGACATTGGACATCAGGTTGTAATCGACCCAAAGTCCACCCATCGTGTAGTGGACTGCGGGGAAGATTTGCATCGGTTGCTGATAAGGATTTTCACCAGTGATCTTCTCATACATCTGGAAGAGGTTTCCGTAACGAGCACGGATAGTATCTTCGCCGAGACGGTCGATGGCATCGCGGAAGTCGAGGTAGACTCCGAGCCCTGTTTTCGCCACTCCGCGGCCTTCGTCGCACACTTCCTTTGCAGAACGAGAAGCGATGTCGCGAGGAGCGAGGTTACCAAAGGAGGGGTACTTACGTTCTAGATAGTAGTCACGGTCTTCGTCTGGGATATCGGAGGCTGTTTTGTCGCCCTTCCGGATCGCTTCGGCATCTTCTTTGCTCTTAGGAACCCAGATGCGTCCGTCGTTCCGTAAGGACTCGGACATGAGCGTTAGCTTGGACTGGTAGTCGCCCGAGACGGGAATACAAGTCGGGTGAATCTGGGTATAGCAGGGGTTGGCAAAGTAAGCGCCTTTCTTGTGAGCTTTCCACGCCGCCATTACATTGCAGCCCATCGCATTGGTGGAGAGATAGAAGACGTTACCGTAACCGCCGGTGGCGAGAATGACGGCATCAGCAGCATGCTTAGTGATTTCCCCAGTCTTGAGGTTCCGCATGATGACTCCCTTGGCGTGACCATCAACTAGGACGAGTTCGATCATTTCGCTTCGGGTGTGCATCTCGACTCCACCCTTCGCGACTTCTTTTTCGAGCGCTTGGTAGCAGCCAATAAGAAGCTGCTGTCCGGTCTGACCGCGAGCATAGAAAGTGCGAGAAACCTGCGCACCACCGAAGGAACGATTATCTAACAGGCCACCGTATTCGCGAGCGAAGGGAACACCTTGTGCGGTGCACTGATCGATAATGTTACCCGAGACTTCGGCTAGGCGATGGACGTTCGAGTCTCGCGAGCGGAAGTCACCCCCTTTGAGGGTGTCGTAGAAAAGACGGCGAATGGAGTCCCCATCGTTACGGTAGTTCTTCGCCGCATTAATACCCCCTTGTGCCGCAATAGAGTGCGCTCGACGAGGGGAGTCTTGGTAGCAGAAGCACTGTACCTGATAACCGAGTTCGGACAGAGTTGCCGCTGCGGAACCACCGGCGAGTCCGGAGCCGACGACAATCACTTTGAACTTTCGCTTGTTCGCCGGGTTGATGAGCTTGGAGTTCATCTTGTGGCTGGTCCATTTGTCCGCGAGCGGACCTTCGGGGACGTTGCTGTTGAGTGTGCTCATGGCAGGTCAGTGAAAAAGAAAGAAGTTTGAGAGAGAAAAAAGAGAATTAGTTAGATCCGTAACCAAAGATGCGAACCGCGATTGGGATGGAGAGGAACCCTATCAGAATGAGACCAGAGTAGGCCTTCCCAGCCTTATCAAGGAGGTCACGCGTTTTTGCAGAACGGAAACCAAGGGTCTGAAAGACAGAGGAAAATCCGTGACTGAGATGCGAACAGAGCAAGGTCATCGCAACGGCGTAGAAGATGACAACGGCCCAATTTTGAAAGCCAACAATCACCATCTGGTAGGGGCTGTCCTTCGCTATCTTAGCCAATTCTGGGTCAGTGCGGACGGTGAAGTGAAGGATGTGGAAGATGATAAAGGCGAGTACCGTCAATCCGGACCAAATCATGATTTTAGAAGACTTGGATGCCCGCTGGTCAGCTTCGAAAGCATACGCGGGCCGCGCGGCACGGTTCTGACGCACCAATGAGATGGTGGCATAGACGTGAAGAATAAGAGAGCTGAGAAGAACAAGACGCGAAATCCACACTACTGAGCCGTGCCCTAAAGAATGAATTTTCTTAGCATAATCGTTGAAGGCTTCTTCACCTGCGAAGAGTAACATGTTCCCACCCAAGTGAGCGAGGAGAAAGCCGATAAAGACGAGACCCGTGACGGCAACGACCGTCTTCTTCCCAATAGAGGAGCTCCAAAATACGTGAATGGAATGCGTTATTGCGGTCATAGGCTGTGTGTCACTGAACGTGCTCTTAGATTCTTCATTTCGCAAGAGTGAAAGTGGGGAGAGCGAGGCTTTATGAATATCTCGGAAGAATTACCGAAAAAAAAGACTGTTTATTGCTACTCAGGGGCATTTCCGATAACTTTATGGCAAGAAAGTGTTCCCCAATTTCCGCAACTTTTTGTTGATTCGAAACCTGATGAATTCGTTCAACAGGCTTTCAAATCGCCTCGACTGAAGAAGTTGGGAATCATTTTCTCCCGAAAGTAGGTTGCCGGAGGCGCCCTAAACGGTTTCACTTTCGTTATTAGGTAAGTTTTGAAAAGGTCAGGGTAAGCCTGTGTTTTAAAAATCAAGACTTGAGAATTGTTCTGAAGTGTGTCATGCAGACGCAGACGAGAATTGCTTTCACCTTGATAGTTAAGCAATATTAAAAAAATCATGAGAACTGCTGCTCTTATACCCTTCATTGTTTCTGCTACTTTTGCCTTCGCGGGAGACTCCCCTAAGCAGGCAATCCTGCCTGCCGAATCTATTCCGAAAACAACGGATTCTCATTGTGGAGATTGTCTCACTTACTCCGGTCTCTTCATTGGGGGCGGGGTAGAGTACCTTTTCGAAGCTGATACCGCTTATTATACGGGTAAAGTGGGTTACGAGTGGGCCTCGAATTCATCGAAATACAGCCAGTCCTTATTTTTAGAAGTTGGTTGGTTTGAGGACGATGGTGCTCTGCAAGAGCGTTTCCTTCCCGTTACTGTCAACTATGAATACAAGCGGGCGCTTACTCGTTGTTTAAGCTTCTACATCGGAGGTGGTGTCGGTGTCGCTTTTTCAGATACTGCCGAAGAAAATTCTCCCAAGAAGTTAGGTGTTGGAACAAGCAACGAGAACGAGACCGTTTTTGCTGCTCAGGCCTTTGCTGGTTTAACCTATTGCGTGAGCAAGAGTGTCGAAATCTATGGTGGAGTACGATACCTTTGGACTGATGAGGTTGATCAAGGCTCGGGTGTAAATGATTGGTCTATTGGCGCTGGTATTCGGGTGAAATTCTAACTCTTTATCAAACAGATTTTTCAAGAAAGCCGTTTTCTCTTTTCAGGGAAGACGGCTTTTTTATTTAAAAATTCTGCGCCCCTCATCTGAGGATGTACTCGAACCATGTCCGGGAAAGAGTTCGTAATGCGTCGGAAGAGTGAGGAGCTTTTCGCGAATTCCCTGAAATAGGAGAATTTCATCACCTCCAGGTAAATCGGTTCTGCCATAACCTCCTTGGAAAAGAGTATCTCCAACGAGGGCCAGCTTCTCGTCTGCTAGAATATAAACAAGTGAATCAGGGGAGTGTCCGGGAAGGTGTCGCAGTTCGAAGGTGAAGGGGCCGAGGGAAAGGTGTTTCTCTCCCTCTAGTCGGGTCGCGACGACAAAATCGGGAACCGAAATGGGGAGTCCCGAGGCTCGTGCTCTTTCGTCGAGGATCAGTTCGCGCGAGAATTCACTAAAAGCCAAAATGGGACAATCGAAGCGATGAGCGTCTTCGACATGATCAAAGTGTTGATGAGTGAGAAGGAGATAATCTGGCGTGATTTCTTGTTCCGTGAGCCAATCAAAAACCTCTGTGGGAGCATCTACGAGGACGGTGCAGTTTTCTTTTTGGAGGAGATAGGAGTTGGTCGCCACGATGCCACCGGTGTAGGAGTCAAACTTCATTTTTGGATAGGAAGTGGACCATAAGAGCCGCTGCTTGGAGCTGTAAATCATTTTACTCTCTCACTCGCAGAGTAGTCAGAAAAAGGAGGGTGGGACTCAAAAGTTCCGCTTGTCTGGCGAGTAGGCATTGCGCAGGCTCACTGCAATGGTAGCTGATACAGAGCAAGTTCGGGTAGGGGTCGTGATGGGAAGTGATTCCGACTGGCCTACGATGGAGAAAGCGGTGGAAGTTCTTACCGAATTTGGGGTGAGTTACGAGGCGAGAGTCGTCAGTGCTCACCGTACGCCCGACCTGTTGATGGAGTATGGCCAGAGTGCTCTCGACCGGGGTCTCAAGTGCATCATTGCTGGTGCCGGTGGGGCTGCGCATTTACCGGGTATGCTAGCCGCTGCTACCATTATTCCGGTACTAGGGGTGCCCGTGCGTTCAAAGGCTCTCAGTGGCATGGATTCCCTACTTTCCATTGTTCAGATGCCAAAGGGGATTCCCGTGGCCACCTTTGCGATCGGAGAAGCAGGTGCCGCGAATGCTGGTCTAGCGGCAGTTTCACTTTTAGCCAATGAAGACCCCGCCCTTCGTGAGAAACTGCTCGCCTTCCGTGCGAATCAGAGAGACACCGTTTTGGCGAAGACGCTGCCACCACAATCTTAAGAATTGAGTGCTATGATTTTACCGGGAGGGACTTTAGGAATTCTTGGCGGTGGCCAACTCGGACGCATGCTGTGTCTCGAAGCACGCCGCATGGGCTATCGCACGGTTGTTTGGAGTGGGAGCGAAGTGGCCGAGCCGACGCAAGGAGTCGCTGATGAAGTGATTTGTAAGCCTTTCTCAGACCAAGAGGCTCTCGCTTCATTTATCGAACAAGTTGATGTCGCTACCGTCGAGTTCGAGAACATCGATCATGAGGTTCTCAAAACGGTTGATGAGAAAGTAGGGCTCTATCCGCGGCCCGAAGCGGTGGCTATCTGCCAGAACCGTGAACGCGAGAAACTTTTTTTACAGGAGCAAGGGATCCCGTGTGCTCCCTTTCGCGTGATTGAGTCTGCCTGTGATTTGGCCAGGGGAGTGGAAGCTCTCGGTGGCAAGGGTGTGCTCAAGACGGCGGCCTTTGGCTACGACGGCAAGGGGCAAGTCCGTGTGCACAGTGGAATGGATTGGGAGCAAGTTTGGGACGACTTTGATTTTCCACGTGCGGTGTTAGAGAAGTGGATTCCCTTCGAGCGTGAAATCTCAATCATGATTGCGCGCGCTGCTGACGGGGAGATCGCAATCTACGATGTTGCTGAGAATGTTCATCGCGAACACGTCCTCGATTACTCTCAGATTCCTGCTCAGATCGATGAGCAGACGGCTCAAAAAGCCCGGCAATTGGCCAAGAAACTCGCAGAGGGCTTGAACTATCGAGGCATCATGGGCGTCGAGTTTTTTGTCTCTGAAGCCGATGGTTTACTGGTTAACGAGATGGCGCCACGCCCGCACAACTCGGGCCATCACACTATGGATGCCTGCGTGACTTCGCAATTTGAACAACAGTTGCGGGCGGTGACGGGGCTCAAGCTAGGAAGCACGCAGTTGCTTACCCCGGTGGTAATGCTGAATCTGTTGGGCGATCTCTGGCGAGGACAGGGCCTCTGTGAGAAATTGACTCAAGATGGAGCTACCAAATGGCACGTTTACGGGAAATCTAGTAAAGAAGGACTCCGTAAATGTGGTCACGCTAACTTCCTCGGGGAGGACGCCTTGCAGCGTGCGCAAGAATTAAAGAAATCAATCCTTTCCTAACAGATTCTACTGAGTCACTTCTTTGGGGAAGAGCGGGAAACGCCCTTTAGGATTCACCGCACTTGGTGCGGTGAGTTCAATCTCAGCATCTGTGGTTAGGTTGAAGGGACGCTTGAGAAGAGGTATCGCCGTGAGTCGGCTTACTGGTTCATCACTAGTCCCGCTGCGAGTAGTGTGAATAATGATCAAACCATGGCGAGCTCGGTCGAGTTCGAAGACGTTATCTTCCGTGATTTCAGTATCTTCGGGAATGGTCACCCCTGCCGTAGTAGGTAGAATGATCTCTAATTCAACTGGGAAGGCAAGAAGCTGTGGATTTGTCGAGTTCTCTTGGTCAGCAGGAATGGCAAGTGCTTGCGCCAACACCGCAAAACCTTGAGTCACAAAATCATCCTCCTT